>NZ_CP109446.1:2011250-2335000 GCF_036227265.1 Streptomyces sp. NBC_01476
TCGACACCGCAGAGCTCCGCGCACTTGCCGCGGAAGGTGCCGAGCTTGTCCGGCGTCACCTGGAAGACGTTGGTGTGGCCGGGGATGACGTCCATCTTCATCAGGAACGGGATCACCCAGAACGAGTGGATGACGTCCCGCGAGGTGAGCACGAAGCGCACTGTCTGGCCCTCGGGCAGCCAGAGCGTCGGGCCCGGGTCACCGGTGTCCGGGTCCTTGGTCGCCGGAGTGCCGACGTCGTAGACACCCTCGGCACCGGCCGGGAAGAGCAGCTTGTTCGTCGGGATCTGGGACAGGTTCGGCGGCACGTTCGCGCCGGTCGCCGGGTCGCCGTCCACGTTCTCGACGTAGTTGAAGCCCCAGCTCCACTGGAAGCCGACCACGTTGATGATGTGCTGCGGCTTCTTCGACGTGTCCAGCAGCTTCGACTCGTCGCGGGCGGTGAAGTAGAAGAGCACCGCGATCACGATGATCGGAACGATGGTGTAGAGCGCCTCGAGCGGCATGTTGTAGCGGGTCTGCGGAGGGACCTCGATCTTGGTCCGGCTGCGCCGGTGGAAGATCACACTCCACAGGATCAAGCCCCAGACGAGCGCGCCCGTCACCAGTGCGGCGGCCCAGGAGCCCTGCCACAGGGCGAGGATCCTGGGTGCCTGTTCCGTGGCCGGGCTGGGCATGCCGAGGCGGGGGTAGTCCTTGTAAGAGCAACCCGTGGCGGTCGCAAGGACCAGGCCCGCGGCCAGCGCCTGCGGCAGCCATCGCCGCATCGGGCGCCGCGACGAGCGGTCGGAGCCGTTGGGACTCACGTAGCGCCTTCCCGAGAGTCTCGGCCGCGCGCTGAAGAGTGTTCCGGCCGTCTGCTGGTCGGTCGGCCCGCGCGCGGGCAAATGAGGTGTGGATGTTTATGCGGACCAAACCCTACTGGACGCTATTTGGGGTCACGCGGGGAGGGGGTCCAACGCGCCGGGGCTCACCCCGAAGGGGTGGAATCCCGCGCTCCGCAGGTCATCTGACACCGCGCCGAGGGGTGTTCCGCTCCGTCCTGGTCCGGGTTGTAGCGTTTCGGCATGCCCTACTTCGACACGGCTTCGGCCGCTGAGCTGCATCCGGTGGCACGCCAGGCTCTGGTCGCGGCCCTGGACGAGGGGTGGGCGGACCCGGCGCGGCTCTACCGCGAGGGCCGGCGGGCCCGGCTGCTGCTGGACGCGGCCCGGGAGGCCGCCGCCGAGGCGGTGGGCTGCCGCCCCGACGAGTTGGTGTTCACTCCTTCGGGGACCCGGGCGCTGCACTCCGCGGTGGCCGGCGCCGCCGCCGGCCGCCGCCGTACCGGCCGCCATGTCGTGCTCTCCGCGGTGGAGCACTCCGCGGTGCTGCACGCCGCCGAGCCGTTCGACACAGCACAGGTGGGGGTGGACCGCACCGGCCGCGTCGATCCGGGTGCGTTCGCCGCCGCGCTGCGGGCCGACACCGCGCTGGCGTGCCTGCAGTCCGCCAACCACGAGGTGGGTACGGTGCAGCCGGTCGCCGAGGTGGCCGAGGCGTGCCGGGCGGCGGGGGTGCCGCTGCTGGTGGACGCGGCGCAGTCACTGGCCTGGGGTCCGGTGGACGGCGGCTGGTCACTGCTGGCGGGGAGCGCGCACAAGTGGGGCGGGCCGCCAGGGGTGGGACTGCTGGTGGTCCGCAAGGGGACCCGGTACGCGCCCCAGGAGCCCGCGGACGAGCGGGAGTCGGGACGGTCGCCGGGCTTTGAGAACCTGCCGGCCGTGGTGGCCGCGGCGGCTTCGCTGCGAGCGGTACGGGAGGGGGCGGAGGCGGAGGCGGCCCGGCTGTCCGCGCTGGTGGAGCGGATCAGGGCCCGGGTGCCGCAACTCGTCCCCGACGTCGAGGTGGTGGGGCACGAGCGGCTGCGGCTGCCGCACATGGTCACCTTCTCCTGCCTCTACGTGGACGGTGAGGCGCTGCTGACCGGGCTCGACCGGGCCGGCTTCTCGGTGTCGTCGGGTTCGTCGTGCACGTCGAGCACGCTCACCCCGAGCCATGTGCTCAAGGCGATGGGCGTGCTCTCGGAGGGCAATGTGCGGGTCTCACTGCCGGCCGGCACCACCGAGGAGGAGGTGGACCGTTTCCTGGCGGTGCTGCCGGGGGTGGTCGCGGAGGTACGCGGGCGGCTGGGCGCGCCGGCCGGGGAGCCGGGCCCCGCGGCGGCCGCGGACCGCGGCGAGGGCCCGGGCGAGGGTCTGCTGGTGGACTCGCTCGGCAAGCTCTGCCCGATCCCGGTGATCGACCTGGCCCGGGTGATCGGCGATGTGCCGGTCGGCGGCCTGGTCACCGTACTGTCCGACGACGAGGCCGCCCGGCTGGACATCCCGGCGTGGTGCGCGATGCGCGACCAGGAGTACGTGGGCGAGCGGCCGGCCGAACGCGGCACCGCCTATGTGGTGCGGCGCCGCGTCTGAAGCAGGGCGTCGTCCGGCGCTCAGGGTCAGCCGCGCAGGTGCAGGCGGACCTCGTCCGCGGCCTCGTCGCCGTACGCCTTGGTGAAGCGCTCCATGAAGTGGCCGCGGCGCAGCTCGTACTCCTGGGTGCCCAGCGTCTCGATGACGAGGGTGGCCAGCATGCAGCCGACCTGCGCGGCGCGCTCCAGGCCGACGCCCCAGGCCAGGCCGGACAGGAAGCCGGCCCGGAAGCCGTCGCCGACGCCGGTCGGGTCGACCTTGGCCTCTTCCTCGGCGCAGCCGACCTCGATGGCCGGCTCGCCCTTGCGCTCGATGCGCACGCCCTGCGCGCCCAGCGTGGTGACGCGGGTCTCCACCCGGTCCAGGATCTCCTCGGCGGACCAGCCGGTCTTGCTCTCGATCAGGCCCTTCTCGTACTCGTTGTTGAACAGGTACGCGGCGCCGTCGACCAGTATCCGGATGTCCTCGCCGTCCATCCGGGCGATCTGCTGGGAGAAGTCGGCGGCGAAGGGGATGCCCCGGGAGCGGCACTCCTCGGTGTGCCGGAGCATCGCCTCCGGGTCGTCGGCGCCGATGGAGACCAGGTCGAGGCCGCCGACCCGCTCGGCGACCGCCTGCAGCTCGATCTGCCGGGCTTCGCTCATGGCGCCGGTGTAGAAGGAGCCGATCTGGTTGTGGTCGCTGTCGGTGGTGCAGATGAAGCGGGCGGTGTGCAGCACCTCGGAGATGCGCACCGAGGAGGTGTCCACGCCGTGCCGGTCCAGCCAGGCCCGGTACTCGCCGAAGTCGTTGCCGGCCGCGCCGACCAGGATCGGCCGGGTGCCGAGCTGCCCCATGCCGAAGCAGATGTTGGCGCCGACCCCGCCGCGCCGCACGTCGAGCGCGTCGACGAGGAAGGAGAGCGACACCGTGTGCAGCTGATCGGCGACCAGCTGGTCGGAGAACCGGCCGGGGAAGGTCATCAAATGGTCGGTGGCGATGGATCCGGTGACGGCGATGCGCACGGCGGGAGCTCCTGTAGGCGGGGAATCGTACGACACGGCGAAACTACCTGATAGTAGGGCTTTCTCCTGCCGTACCACATGCCTAGGGTCGAGGTATGAGCATCGACCCGCCAGTCGTCCTGCCCTCCTCCTCGCTCGCCGAACCCGACTCGCTGGAGCAGTTGATCGGTGACTGCCGGCACATGGCACAGCACTGGAAAACCCCGGCCGCGAAGACCGGGGAAAAGATCGGCCCGGCCGGTTTGCACGGCATCACTGTGCCACCCTCCTCGGTCCATGTGGTGGACGGGATGGCGGAATTCGGCGATTGACTTCCGGCTCCCGCCGCTCCACCGCCGCCGGGGAACCGGATCGGGGTGCGTCGCGTCACATCGGCACCTGACGGTATTCGGAGCCGAAGGAGTACGCGGTGAGCACCGTACGCGACGACAACAACCAGGGGCCGGAGCCGGCCCCCCGCAGGTCGGACCGCAGGACGCGGCTGACGGTGGGGGTGGTGGCCGCGGCCGTACTGCTCGCGGGTGTCGGCGGGGCCTGCTGGGCGGCGGCGGCCGGCGGGGGTGATGACGCGGCCGGCGCGAAGCCCGCCCCGCTGCGGATCGACGGCCTGGACGTACCCGGCAAGGGCTCCCCGGGCAGCGGCTCGACGTCGGACGGCAACGCCGTCTACCAGCTGACCGGCACCCTGCCGGACGGTCCGAAGTCCGCGGCTGTGTACGCGGCGGCCGGCGGGCCGACCAAGGCCCAGGTCCAGCGGCTGGCCGGGGTGCTCGGACTGTCCGGTCAGGTGAGCACGGACGGTACGTCGTGGCAGGTCGGCCGGATCGGCAGCGGGCCCGCACTGCTGGTGGGCCGGGCGGCGCCGGGGACCTGGACGTACACCCGGTCCGGGCCTGCCGCGGTGCCGGGCCGGACCGACGGCGCCGGTTCGAGCACGGCGACGCTGCTTCCCAGCCCCGGCGTGTCCGCGGGCACGAGCGGTGGCGGTGCCTCGGACGGCGCCACGGACGGTGCGACGGCGCCAGTGTCCGTACAGCGGGCCGAGGCGGCCGCCGCTCCGGTGTTCAGCGCGCTGGACCTGTCCGGGGCGCGGATCGACGCGGCGCAGACGGTAGGGGCCGAGCGGCTGGTCACCGCGGAACCGGTGGTGGGCGGCCTGCCGACCCACGGCTGGAGCACCACGCTGACCATCGGGCCCGACGGGAAGCCGGCGATGGCGAGTGGTTCGCTCTCCGCGCTCACCAAGGGCGCCACTTATCCGGTGGGGTCCGCGCAGACCGCCCTCAAGCAGCTGAACGCCACATCGGTCGCGCATCCGGACCATGGTGTCGCGTCCTGTCCGGTGCCGGCGCCGTCGGCCACGCCGACCGTGCCGGGCCAGGACAAGACGCTGCCGCGCTCGCTGCCGTGCGTGCCGGGGAACGGACACCCGGTGCAGGTGCGCGGCGCGGCCTTCGGGCTGTCGCTGCAGTTCGTCTCCGGGGTGCGCACGCTCGTCCCCTCGTGGCTCTTCGCGACGGCGCCGGCCGGGGTGACCACCACCTCGGTGGTGGCGGAGCCGGCCGTGGACCCGTCCTACCTGCGGGACGGCGAGCCCGGCAGCGTGCCGCCGAGCGGGCCGGCCGTCCCGGTCGACCCGGGCGGTCCGATGAAGCCGGGCGGCCCGGGGAAGACCGGGGTGCCGGCCCAGCCGCCGAACCCGCCGGCGCCGGGCGCGTCGCAGAAGGTGAAGCTGACCGGGGTGCAGGCGACCGGCAGCACCCTGGCGGTCACCTTCTACGGCGGGCTGTGCAGTACGTACAGCGCGAGCGCCCAGGAGTCGGCGACGCAGGTGCGGGTGACGGTGACGGCCGTGCCGAAGGGCAAGCAGCAGATGTGTCCGATGATCGCCCGCAGCTTCACCCTGAAGGTGGAGCTGCGGCAGCCGCTGGGCGACCGGACCGTCGTGGACGCCTCGGACGGGCAACTGGTCAAGGGACAGTGACCGGTTGCCATACGAAAGCGGCGGCACCTGGTGGGGGTGCCGCCGCTTTCTTACGCCCTCAGGTCCGTGCGGTGGGTGACCGCCGGGTGCCTGGCCCCAGTTGGGACCTCAGTGGAAGGAGTCGCCGCAGGCGCAGGAGCCCGTGGCGTTCGGGTTGTCGATCGTGAAGCCCTGCTTCTCGATCGTGTCCACGAAGTCGATCGAGGCACCGCCCAGGTAGGGAGCGCTCATCCGGTCGGTGACGACCTTCACGCCGCCGAAGTCCTTGGTGACGTCGCCGTCGAGCGCGCGCTCGTCGAAGAAGAGCTGGTAGCGCAGGCCGGAGCAGCCGCCGGGCTGGACCGCGACCCGCAGCGCCAGATCCTCGCGGCCTTCCTGCTCCAGCAGGCTCTTCACCTTGGCAGCGGCGGCGTCGGACAGGAGGATGCCCGTGCTCGTGGTGGTCTCGTCCTGAACCGTCATGTGCTTCTCTCCCGGGTTGTACGGACAGCTGGCTACCGATGGGCAACCGGTGCCCTTTCGGTTTCATTCCCCGTGTTTCGGGTGTCCGCTCCGACTTATTCCCCTCCATGCTCGCACACACCCCTGCGGGGCGGCCCGGCCTCGTCCCGTGCCCCTGGGGCGTGGCCGGGCGGTGCGCGGCCGGCGGTCGCGGTGCGGGCCGTCCGGCGGGTCCGGCGTGGGCGTCCGGCCGTCCCGGTGCGGGCCGTCCGGCGGGTCCGGTGCGGCCGTCCGGCCGTCCCGGCGAATGCGTCACATTGACGCGACCCCCATCGTCAATCTGACGCAAACGGGTTATGATAGATAGCGTCAAGTAGACGAAAAGGTCTACGTCGCAAAGAAAGGGCTACGAGCCCGTGACCACCACAGAAACGCTGGACGTAACGCCCACGCCGCTCGCGCTGCTCCTGCTCGGCCGCGAGTCCGACCCCCGCAGCGAGCGCGGGGTGGACTGCCCCGGGGACCTGCCCGCGCCGTCGGACCCGGACCTGGTGGAGCGCGCCCGGGCGGCCAAGGCCCGCCTCGGCAGCAAGGTCTTCATCCTCGGTCACCACTACCAGCGCGACGAGGTGATCGAGTTCGCCGACGTGACCGGGGACTCCTTCAAGCTCGCCCGGGACGCGGCGGACCGGCCGGAAGCGGAGTACATCGTCTTCTGCGGTGTGCACTTCATGGCCGAGTCCGCGGACATCCTCACCTCGGAGCGGCAGCAGGTGATCCTCCCCGACCTGGCGGCCGGCTGCTCGATGGCCGACATGGCCAGCGCCGAGCAGGTCGCCGAGTGCTGGGACGTGCTCACCGACGCCGGGGTGGCCGATGTCACGGTTCCGGTCTCGTACATGAACTCCTCGGCGGACATCAAGGCGTTCACCGGGCGGCACGGCGGCACGATCTGCACCTCCTCCAACGCCGAGCGCGCGCTGGAGTGGGCGTTCGGCAAGGGCGAGAAGGTGCTCTTCCTGCCGGACCAGCACCTCGGGCGGAACACCGCGGTGCGCGATCTGGGCATCCCGCTGGAGGAGTGCGTCGTCTACAACCCGCACAAGCCGAACGGCGGCCTCACCGCCGAGCAGCTGCGCGACGCGAAGATGATCCTGTGGCGCGGCCACTGCTCGGTGCACGGCCGCTTCTCGCTGGACTCGGTGGAGGACGTCAGGGCCCGTATCCCCGGGGTCAATGTGCTGGTGCACCCCGAGTGCAAGCACGAGGTCGTCTCGGCGGCGGACTACGTCGGCTCGACGGAGTACATCATCAAGAAGCTGGACGAGGCGCCGGCCGGTTCCGCGTGGGCGATCGGCACCGAGCTGAACCTGGTCCGGCGGCTGGCGAAGGCGCACCCCGACAAGCAGATCGTCTTCCTGGACAAGACGGTGTGCTTCTGCTCGACCATGAACCGGATCGACCTGCCGCACCTGGTGTGGACGCTGGAGTCGCTGGCGGACGGGAAGCTGGTCAACCGGATCCAGGTGGACGCGGAGACGGAGCACTTCGCGAAGCTGGCGCTGGAGCAGATGCTGGCGCTGCCGTAGCGGGTGGGCGGGGGGCCGCGTGGGCGGGTGGGCACGTGATCCGGCTGGGTGCGTCAACGGGTGGGCGCGTGAACCGGGTGCGGGCGTGGGCACATGTCGCGGCCGTAAAAGGTCGGCCGCCGTGGCTCCCGTGGTCGTAAGGCGCTGGCCCGGACGCGGGGCCCGGGGCAATGATGGGCGGGTGATTCTTCGACCCGTCCGTGACGACGAAGAGGACGCCGAGGTCGTCCGGGAGATCGAGGCGGCGGCTTTCGGCGCTTCGCGGGCGCTGCCGCCGGTGCTGCACGGGGTCGGCGCCCGTTTCGAGGCCGGGCCCGGAGCGGTGTGGGGCGCGCCAGGCCCCGGGGACTGGCCGGCCGAGCGGATCGCCCGCCACCACGGCCGTACCCGGCACCTGGCCCGTACCGACCCCGGCGGCTGCTGGCTGATCGAGGACCAGGCGGCCGGGCCGGTGGGGGCGGTGCTGTCGTCGCGGCGCGAGGGCACCTGGGCGCTGTCGCTGCTCGCGGTGGCGCCCGGCGCGCAGGGCAAGGGCGTCGGGAAGGCGCTGCTCGCCCGGGCGCTGGTGCACGGGCGGGCCTGTCTGCGCGGGGTGATCTGCGTACCGGACGATCCGGTGGCGGCGCGGACGTTCCGGCGGGCCGGGTTCCATCTGCACCCCTCGATGCGGCTCACCGGGCTCGCCGACGCCGGCCGGCTGGACCCGCCGGACGGCCCGGTGCACGCGGGCACCGAGCGGCACCGTGACCTGATGGACTCCGTCGACCGCCGCACCCGGGGCGGGGCGCACCGCGCCGACCACGAGGAACTCCTGCGGCAGCATCAGCTCTTCGTCGTCGACGACCTGGCCGGCAGCGGCTACTGCTACGCGCGCGGCGGCCGGATCGTCACCCTCGCGGCCACGTCGCGCCGCCTGGCCACCCGCCTCCTCACCGCGGCCCTCCTGGCCGCACCCCCGGACGAACCGGTCCGCGTCACCCACGTCACCGCCGAGGCCCAATGGGCGGTCGACGTCGCGGTCACCGCGGGCCTGTCCATCCACCCCGCCGGCTTCATAGCCCTCCGCGGCATGCGCCCCCCAGAACTCTCCCTGCTCTCCACGTCCTTGCCATAGCGCGCCGCCGGAGAGGGTCCGCCTCCCCTACCGTCACTCGTACTTGGCCCTTCCACGAGGAGGACTGGCGGGCATGACCCTCGCTGTCGGGATCTTCGACCTCTTCACGTACGGGATCCCGGGGGCGTATTGCGGCGCATCCTCCAAGGCGACAACCTGCCCGGGGCGGTGAAGATGTCCTCGGCGCGGTCCACGATCAGTGCACGGCTGAACCACAGGTCACGGGTGGCGTCGTCCACCGGCGCGGCCATCCGCTCCCGGACGGCGTCCGTGACCTCGACATCGCGGAGTTGCAGCAGGAGCAGGATGTTTCTCACCCGGCCTTCCCGGCGCCCTTCCTCGCGGAGCTTCTCGGCGGTCTCGGAGCGGAAGAACCAGGTGGGGATGGGCATGAGGTCCCTTCGGGTCTGAGCGGCCGGGGCGTCCCCGGACCGGGTTCGGTGAAAGCACGCGCGGGGCCGGCCGCACGTGCCGTGGGAGTGGGGCCTGGTCTGCGTTCCATACCGGCCAGGAGGGCGCGGTACGGCTCGTGCGGCCTCGGCGATCACCGTGGCGAGGTCGTTCCCGTGCACCAGCGCCGTGCCGTACGCGACGCGGACGACGTCGGCCGGTTCGTACGCGGGATGGTCCGCACGGACCAGGAAGCGGGCGGGGAAGCGGGCGGGGCGCTCATGCGCCGAATGTACCGACCCCCACTGACACCCTTCGGGCCGTGCCGGGACCCTTCCGAGGCCCGGCACCGTGCTGCGACCTCGCCGGACGCCGGCTCCTCCACCCCGCACCTCCGACCCCTACTTGCCCAGTCCACTGGTTCATTAGTAAGATGGTGAACCAGTTGAGCAACGGAGGCATAATGTCACTCCTCGATGACGGCGGGCCGATCTTCGCCCAGATCGCCGCCGAGCTGGCGAACCAGATCGCCGACGGAACAGTCGGTGAGGGAGAACGCGTCGCGTCCAGCAACGAACTCGCCGCCTTCTACCGGGTCAACCCGGCCACGGCCGCGCGCAGTCTCACCGTGCTCTCGGACGAGGGCCTGGTGGAGAAGCGGCGCGGCGTCGGCATGTTCGTCGCCAAGGGGGCGCGGGAGCGGCTGGTGGATGCCCGGCGGCAGCGCTTCGCCGACCGTTACGTACGGCCGCTGGTGGTCGAGGCGGCACGGCTCGGCATCGGGGCGGACGAACTGCTCGGGCTGGTTCGCGACGAACTGGCCTCGGTCGAGGTGACGACGGGAGGAGCGGCATGACGCCGGCCGTCGCGGTCACCGGGGTCGGGCGCCACTACCGCGGCCACCAGGCACTGACCGATGTCACCTTCGAGATCGGCACGCCGTGCATCACCGGACTGGTGGGCCGCAACGGCGCCGGGAAGACCACGCTGCTGCGCATCCTGGCCGGTCAGGAGTTCGCCACCGCCGGACGGGTGCACGTATTCGGGGCCGGGCCGCTGGAGAACGACGCGGTGCTGCGCCGGATGATCCTCGTACGGGAGGACCAGACCTACCCCGACCTGCGGGTGCGGCACGCGATCACGGCCGCGTCGCTGCTCTACCCGAACTGGGACGCCGAGCTGGCCGGCACACTGCTGGACGCGTACGAGCTGCCGCCGGCCCGGCCGATCAAGAAGCTGTCGCGCGGCATGCGGACCGCGCTCGGCATCATCGTCGGACTGGCCGCCCGGGCCGAACTCACCCTGTTCGACGAGCCGTACGCGGGCCTGGACGCGGTCGCCCGCACGCTCTTCTACGACCAGCTGCTGGCCGACTACACCGCCCACCCGCGGTGCATCGTGCTCTCGACCCACCTCATCGACGAGGCCGCCGAACTCCTCGACCGGGTCCTGGTCATCGATCACGGCCGGCTGGTCCTCGACGCGCTCACCGACGACCTGCGCGGCACCGCCACCACCGTCACCGGGCCGGTGAGCGGCGTGGAGCGGTTCGTGGCCGGCCGTACGACGCTGAGCCGGCGCACGATGGGTACGCAGACCAGGGCGGTGATGGTCGGCCGGCTCGACGAGCGCGACCGCGAACTCGCCGGGCATCTGCATCTGCGCCTGGAGGGGGTCACCCTCCAGCAGCTCGCGGTCCACGCGGCCGAGCAGGCCGAGCGCAACGAGCACGCCGAGCACAACGGGCACGCCGACCCGTCCGGACTCACCTCAGCGAGGGCATCCTGATGCGCCCCACCCCGATCGTGACCGTGGCCCGTTACCTGCTCCTCGACCGCGTCACGTATCTCGTCCTGCCCTGGGTCTGGGCGGCCTTCGGCTTCCTCCTCGACGTGGTGATCCTGCGCCTCACCCCGGCCGGCCACACCGAGGACCGCTGGGTCGGCGGACTGGCCGCGGTCTTCCTCGTGATGTTCGTGGTGGGCGTGCAGTCCGTCGCGCGCGCCCTGCCGTTCGCCCTCACGCTCGGGGTCAGCCGGCGCACGTACTTCCGCGGTGCGATCTCGCTGGCCCTCGCCCTGGCCGTGTCCTTCGGGCTCGTCGTCGCGGTCGGCCAGACCATCGAGCGCGCGACCGGCGGATGGGGCATGCACATGGCCTACTTCCGCGTCCCGTACCTTCTCGACGGCGCGTGGTACCTGTCGTGGCTCACCGCGACGACCACGCTCATCCTCTTGTTCGTCTACGGGATGTGGTACGGCCTGGTCTACCGCCGTGCGGGGGTGCCCGGCACCATGGTCTTCGGCGCCGCCCAACTCGGCGTGCTGGCCCTGGCCGCGGTCATCGCCACGTGGGTGCACGGCTGGACGCACATCGGCCACTTCTTCACGGCCCTCACCGCCACGGGCGTCACCGGCGTCCTCGCCGCCGCGGTCGCCGTCCTGCTCGCCGGCGCCTTCGCCACCATCCGCCGCCTGACCGTCTGACCCACCGCCGCACCCGGCACCCCCGGGTGCGGCCCCACCGGCGCTGCCGGTCGCCCGGTCGGCCGCACGACCTCCGCGGGCGACAGGCTCGGAACGCGTACGCCTTGCCGACGAGCGTGGACGCTAGTCGGCCGGGTCGGCGAAGATGTCCTCGGCCCGGTCCACGGTCAGCGCCCGCCGGAACCACAAGTCGAGCGTCGCCTCGTCCGACGCCTCAGCGACCCGCTCCCGGACGGTATCCGTGACCTCCACACCACGAAGCCCCAGCAGCATCACGATGTCCTTCACTCGCCCCTCAACGCGACCTTCGACGCGGCCCTCGTCGCGGACCTTCTCCGCGGTCTCGGAGCGGAAGAAGTGCGTGGGGATGGCCATGAGATCCCTCCAGATCTGAGCTGCCGGGGTGGTCCCCAGGCCGAGTTCGGTGAGTTCCTTGAAGAGGTCGGCGGTTTCGGCGTCGGTGGTCCTCAGAGCGTGGGACAGCGCTTTGAGAATGATATCCGCCTGGCGGTTCTTACTGTGGGTGATCGCAGCGAACGCGGCCAGCGGGATGTCTTCGGCCGCGGCCGCCGGGTCGGTGATGACGGGGACCTTGCCGGGTCCGAGGACGAGCGGACGGACGGTGAGGGTCTGCCAGCCGGCTATGCCGATGTGGAAGGGCCTGTCGGCCCACTGGGACGTTGCCTCGTCCTGGCAGACGACCAGAAGGAGCGGCGGCATGCGGTACTTCGCGTAGAGGTAGGACATGTAATACGCCCAACTGCTGTGCTTCTCCGTGTCCTTCTTCCCCTGGGCCTCCACGGCCAGCAGATAGCTCCTGCCGTCGGCCGTGTCGAACTGGAGCAGCGTGTCCAGCCGCCGTTCCAGCGGCTTGATCTCGGTGAGATCGGTGGGCGGGAAGGAGACCGCGACCGCGTCGGGGAAAGGGATCCCGAGCCGTTCGAAGGTCCGGGTGAAGATGCCGGGGTCTTCCTGGAAGATCCGGTGCATCGCCTCATGTGATGAGCTGACCATGAGCACAGAACGTAGTGCCCCCATTGCGTGCAGAAACGATATACCTACGGCATATTCATTCCATCGGACCCACTTTCGGGCGTGCCCTTGTGGCTCCCTCACGGCTCTGATATGGCTCCCTTTTTGCTCGGATCGGTGATCGACTGCGGGCGGAGGGCCGTAGCGGCGGTCGACACGGCTCGGTGCCTGCGTAAGGTGCGGGGTATGGAGACGCGGAGCTTTCTGGTGCTGCACGGTGTCGAGAACCACCGGCCGGCCGGGCACTGGCAGTACGAGTTGGTGCAGCGGTTGCGGGAGGACGGGGAACAGGTCCTCTACCCGCAACTCCCCGATGCCGACGGGCCGTCGCTCACCGCGTGGGTCGGGGCGATCGAGGCGGAGCTGGAGAAGATGCGCGGCGAGCGGGTCGTGATCTGCCACAGCCTGGCGTGCGCGGCATGGTTCCACCTCGCCGCGGCCAACCGCGAGGCCCCGGCCGCCGACCGTCTGCTGCTGGTGAGCCCGCCCGGGCCCTCCACCTTCACGTGGGACGTCATCGCGGGGTTCGCCCCCGCATCCCTTGAACTCGCCGGGCTCCGACTCGCCGCACAGCCACCCCGGTTGGCGTACTCCGACAACGACCCCTACTGCTCGGAGGACGCCGCCACCATCTACGGCGAGCCTCTGCGCTGCGACATCGACCTCCTCAGCGGAGCGGGTCACATAACCCCGGCCGACGGCTACGGCCCCTGGCCTTCCGCCCGGAACTGGTGCCTCGACCCCACCACCCGCCTCACGGTGAACGGGTAACCGGCCGCCGGCCCGGCGTGGTCGTCAGCTCTGAATACGCCCCGGCCCCGCCTGCCGGGGTGGGCGGGCGGGGCCGGGAGGCGTTGTGGCGCTCAGGCCATGGGCAGTTCGCCGTCGCGTACGGCTGCCGTGAAGGCGGACCAGGCGGCACCGGAGAAGACCAGGGCGGGACCCTGAGGGTCCTTCGCATCACGGACCGCCATGGCCCCGCCCGCAAGGCGGGCACCCTCGACGCATTCGCCCTGGGCGTTGCTGTAGCTCGACTTGAACCAGGCGGCGGAGCGCAGGATGTCGGCCTTGGTGGTCATCGGTATCAATGCTCCTTGATCGCTTCCTTGATCATGCTCAGGGACTCCTTCGGTCCCGGAGCAAGGGCTTGCAGGTCGGAGATCGCCTCCGCGTAACGCTCCACGTCGCTGTCGCTGCGCTTGACCCAGGCGTCGACCAGCCCCTCCAGATAAACCATCGGCTTCAGCCCGAGCTTGTCGGGGAACTGGATGACGACGAACGACCCGTCCATTCCCGAATGAACGCCTACACGGAACGGCACGACCTGCACACGCACATTGGGCAGCGACTCCACCACGTCGACAATGTGGGTGAGCTGGTCACGCATGACCGGTGGTTCCCCCACGGGGCGACGCAGCACAGCCTCGTTGATGATCGCCGTGAACTTCAGCGGGGAATCGGGGCGGCTGAGAACTTCCTGCCGCTTGGTGCGGATGGCGGCGATCCGGCCGGCGTCCTCGTCCGAGGGCTTCTGAGGGCCCCATTGATTGATCGCACGGACGTACGCCTCGGTCTGGAGCAGTCCGGGAACGAACTCGGCCTGGTAGTTCTGAAGTCCGACCGCCGTCGCCTCCAGGTCGAGAAACGCCTTGAGGCCGGGAGGGATGACCGGGCGATACTCCGGCGACAGCCACCAGTCACGCTTCGTTTTGGTGACGGCCGCGTAGCCTCGCAAACGAGCCGTGGTCTCGGCGTCCGCTTCGTAGATGGAGCACAGAGCAACCGCGTCGGCCGGTTCGACGGTTGAGTTTTCTCCCGTCTCCAGCCGGGTGAGCTTGGAGGGGCTCCAGATCAGCTTCTTGACCACCCGAGCGCCCGTGATGCCGGCGTTCAGGCGGAGTTGGCGTAACTCGCTGCCGAGTTGGAGACGGCACAAGGCAGGCGTTGCCGCTTCCACGTCCGTGATCATCTGTTTCTCCTCCGCGCAGGGTCCAGTGTGTCGGGGTGTGTTCCGCTCCTGCAAGGAACTTTCTGCGCCACAGCGGGAGACAACTGAAAGACGGGTGCACCCGCTGCCCGGACGTGAAAGCAGCCGCAGAAGATTAGTGGCCAGAATTCGGCTACCGGGTATCACCGTAGCTCTCTTCCTGCCACGCTTGCAGACAAGTTGCTCACATTGCGAGCCACCCGCTCCCACCACCGGTGGTGAAGCAGCGCGCCGCGCGTGCCCTGCCGCGCCGCCTTCACATCCCCCGCGAGAAGCGAAAGAGCCGAACGATGACGGACTGCCCTACTCCCCTGACCTCCCTCCCACGCCCGGAGTGTGACGCTCGCGCCGAGCTGCCCGCGGCACTCGTACCGCTCGTCGCGAAGCTCGCCCCGGCGGAGTTCCGTCAACAAGACCGCCTGCAGCGGGAGTTGCGCTGCGTGGTGGAGTGCGACCACGCCGGGCCGCACCACGGGCTGGTCATGGACCTCGACGGTGTGGACACCGGGTCCGTGTGGGCGCGGTGGCGGACCGGTACCGCGCCGGCCGCTGTCGTCGTGCTCGCGGACTGCGACGCCGCGTCGGTGGACGGGATGGAGGCGTGCGGGGAATTCGCGGGTCATCCAGGCGCACACAGTTGGCAGTTGGAGAACCCGTGGACCGCCACGCCCGCCTGACGCACCGCGTACCGCGTACCGCGAACCGAGACCAACGAGGAGGTCGGGCCGATGCGTCAGCCCGCCGTAGAACACGAGCGCGACACCGTGACGACGGACGACGTCCTCGCGGATACCGAGGCCGTACTGGTGCGGGACTCCAACGCCCCGCGCCAGGCACGGCGTTACGTGCTCGCGGTGCTGTACCGGCTGGGTACGGCGCAGGAGGTCGCGGAGGCGGCCGAGGTCGTCACGAGCGAACTCGTCACGAACAGCGTCACGTACGGGCAGGCCAGGATGGTGCGGGTCGGGGTGACCGTTCGCCCGGCGAGCGTCACGATCACCGTGTCGGACGGCGCCCCGTACCGGCCGCTGCCGCCGGCCGCCGAGGCGGGGCCCGACGACGAGAACGGCCGCGGGCTGTTCCTCGTCGAGGCGCTGGCGGACCGGTGGGGGCATCGCTGCGCCGGGGTTGAGCCGTCGGACGGTACCGCCGTGTGGGCTGAACTGCGCTGGTGGGCCGGGGGTCAGCGGGGGTGGGGGCGGACCAGGCCCGATTCGTAGGCGGCTACGACGAGTTGGGCTCGGTCGCGGGCGGCGAGTTTCGCCATCGTGTGGTTGATGTGGGTCTTGACGGTGAGCGGGCTGACGCCGAGGCGGGCCGCGATCGCGTCGTTGGAGAGGCCGCCGGCCACCTCGATCAGGACCTCGCGTTCGCGGCCGGTGAGGGAGTCGAGTCCGGGGACCGGGCGGGGCGGCTCGGCGAGCTCCTTCTGCTGCTGGGCCACGAACCGGGCGATCAGGCTCTTGGTGGCGGACGGCGAGAGCAGGGCGTCCCCGGCGGCCACCGTACGGATGGCGCCCAGCAGTTCACCGGGTTCCGCGCCCTTGCCGAGGAAACCGGCGGCCCCCGCGGTGATCGCCCGCACCACGTACTCGTCGGCGTCGAACGTGGTCAGCACCAGGACGGCGGTCCGCGCCAGCGCCGGATCGGCGGTGATCTCCCGGGTGGCGGCGATGCCGTCGGTGCCGGGCATCCGGATGTCCATCAGCACCACGTCCGGCCGCTCGGCCCTGGCAAGCGCCACCGCCTCGGCCCCGTCGGCCGCCTCGCCGACCACCTCCAGGTCCGCCTCCGACTCGACCAGCACCCGCAACGCCCCCCGCATCAGCGCCTGGTCGTCGGCGAGCAGCACTCTCAGCGATCGGACGTCGGGGTTCCCGGGAGGCCGCGCGGTCATGGGCACCAGCGTAGGTCGGCCGGGCGGCCCGTGCCGCCCCGTGCCGACCCGTGCCACCCCACCCCGCGCCGGCACCGAGCCTTAGCCGCATCCGTAGCCGCATCCGTAGCCGGCCAACCGCTCAGCCCGTCGTCCCGTCCGCGGGATGCGGCATCAGGAGCGGCCCGGTGCGCGGCGGCACCGACAGCGGCAGGCGGACGAAGACGCGGAAGCCGCCCCCGGGGCGGGCCCCGGCGCGGCAGACGCCCCCCAGGGCGCTGGCGCGTTCGTGCATGCCGAGCAGGCCATGGCCGCCCATCACGCCGGCGGGGGCGGTCGCAGGCTGCGGGGGAACAGGCGCGGCGGCACCGTCATCGTCCACCACGACTTCGAGGGCGCCCGGGTCGCGGCTGATCCGTATCACCGCCCCGGCGTCCGGACCCGCGTGCTTCTGGACGTTGGTGAGCGACTCCTGGATCACCCGGTACGCGGTGAGGTCGACGCTCGCCGGGAGGGCGGCGGGCGTACCGCAACGGCACTCCACGGTCACCTTCAGGCCCGCCCGGCGGAAACCGTCGATGAGTTGGTCGAGCACGCCGAGGCCGGGGGCGGGTTCCATCGGCGCCTCGGGTTCACCGTGCTGACGCAACAGCCCTACGGTGGCGCGGAGTTCGTCCAGTGCGGAGCGGCTCGCCTCGCGCACATGGGCCAGGGCCTGCTTGGCCTGGTCGGGCCGGCTGTCCATGACGTGGGCGGCGACTCCGGCCTGGACGTTGACCAGCGCGATGTGGTGGGCCACGACGTCGTGCAACTCCCGGGCGATCCGCATCCGTTCCTCGGCGACGCGCCGCTTCGCCTCTTCCTCCCTGGACCGTTCGGCACGCACCGCACGCTCCTCGACCGCGGCCACGTACGCCTTGCGGCTGCGTACCGCGTCACCGGCCGCGGCGGCCATCCCGGTCCAGGCGAACACCGCGAAGTTGGCCTCGCAGTACCAGGGGCGGGGGCCGAAGATCATGGCGAGCGCGGTCAGTCCGACGCAGACGGCGAGGCCGGTGGCACGGGTGGTGGGGCGGTCGGTACGGGCGGCGACCGTGCACAGCGCGACGGCCGCGGTCAGGATCACCGGATTACGGCCGTCCGTCTGGCGCAGCACGATGAAGAGCGCGGTGAGCAGACAGGTGAAGCCGAGCACCGCCCAGGGCGCCCGGCGGCGCAGCGCCAGCGACCCGCAGGCCACCGCGACCAGGGCGGTGTCCACGCCGCCCAGCCGGTAGCGGTCGACGCCGGCCACCGTGCCGAGCAGGATCAGCGCGAAGAACACGGCCGCCAGCACGGCGTCCGCGGTCCCCTGATGGGCCCGCAGCCACCGGCACGGCACGGCGAAGGCTCTGCTGCGCGGATACGGCACGGGAGTCCAGGTTACCGGTGAGTGGGGCGCAGCGACGCCACGGGGACGGACCGGGCCGCGCACGGGAGGGCCGCTTCAGCCCGGGATGAGGCCGTCGTCGCGGAGCATCGCGCGGACCTCTTCGAGGGTCGCGTCCGGGGACGGCAGGATGAGTTCCGACGGCTCCAGGGAGTCGTCGGGCAGCGGCTCACCGAGCCGCCTGACGGCGTCGAGCAAGGCGTCCAAGGTGCGGCGGAAGCCCTCCTCGTCGCCTGCCTGGATCGCGGCGAGCAACTGGTCGTCCAGCGTGTTGAGTTCGGTGAAGCGGGCGTTGTCCAGCTCCACCTGGCCCTCCCCCATGATCCTGACGATCATGACGGCCTCCTCCGTAAGCCCGTACGGGCGCCTGGTGCTGATGCCGGGGACCGGCGGTGCCTGCGATCGGCGGTGCCTGCGATCGGCGACGGCCGGTGAACGGCGCTGCCTGAGACCGGCGGTGCCTGAGAGCAGCGGTGCCGGGGACCGGCAGTACCCGACCGGCGGGTGTCTGTGAACGGCGGGCACCGCCCGCCGTTCACAGCGCTACTGCTTGTCGAACCGCGGGGTGTCCTGCGGCTGGCTCTGCGAGGTCTGGCCGGGCTTGCCACCCTCGATCGCCTGCTGGGGGCTGCCGCCCGCCAGCTCCGCCTTCATCTTCTGCAGTTCCAGCTCGACGTCGCTGCCGCCGGAGAGCCGGTCGAGCTCCGCCTGGATGTCGTCCTTGGCCAGGCCGCTCGGGTCGTCCAGGGCGCCGGAGGCCAGCAGCTCGTCCAGGGCACCGGCCCGGGCGCGCAGCTGCTCGGTCTTGTCCTCGGCCCGCTGGACCGCCAGGCCGACGTCGCCCATCTCCTCGGAGATGCCCGAGAAGGCCTCGCCGATCTGGGTCTGCGCCTGGGCGGCGGTGTAGGTGGCCTTGATGGTCTCCTTCTTCGTCCGGAAGGCGTCCACCTTGGCCTGCAGCCGCTGGGAGGCGACCGTGAGCTTCTCCTCCTCGCCCTGGAGCTGCGTGTGCTGCACCTCCAGGTCGCTGACCTGCTGCTGGAGGGCCGCCCTACGGGAGAGCGCCTCCCGGGCCAGGTCCTCACGGCCGAGCGCCAGCGCCTTGCGGCCCTGGTCCTCGTAGGTGGTCGACTTCCGCTGCAGCTCGGTGAGCTGCAGTTCGAGCCGCTTGCGGGAGGTGGCGACGTCCGCCACGCCCCTGCGTACCTTCTGCAGCAGTTCCAGCTGCTTCTGGTACGAGTAGTCGAGCGTCTCGCGCGGGTCCTCGGCCCGGTCCAGGGCCTTGTTCGCCTTCGCGCGGAAAATCAGTCCCATCCGCTTCATGACACCGCTCATGGGCCTCGCGCGCCCCCTTCTCGGCAACTGCTCCGGCACCTGTACAGACCCAAGCCTACGGGCCCTGGTTCCATTACCGCACTGTTCGGTCGCGGATGCGGTCATCCCCAAGGACGATCACGGTTCGGCCACCTCGGGCCAAGGGAGTAGGTGAGGGGCTGGGGTGCGGCGCCCGGAGCACGTAACCTGGGAGATGTGTTCCGACGCCGTTCTCCAGATGAGCTGTCCTCCACCACCGGTACTGCCGTGCTCGAGGACCAGTCCCGCGACCCGCAGGCTCCCAAGGGCCGCCCCACTCCCAAGCGCAGCGAGGCTCAGAGCCAGCGGCGCAAGGCGGTGGTCGCGCCCAAGGACCGCAAGGCCGCGGCCAGGCAGGCCCGCGAGGCCCGCCGCGCCGACCTGGCCAAGCAGCGCCAGGCGCTGGCCGGTGGTGACGAGCGCCATCTGCCGGCCCGTGACCGCGGCCCGGTGCGGAAGTTCGCGCGGGACTACGTCGACGCGCGGATGCGGGTGGCGGAGTTCTTCCTGCCGGTGGCGGTCGTGATCCTGGTGCTGAGCATCGTGCGGATCGGCTCCCTGCAGAACCTCTCGCTGCTGCTGTGGCTGGTGGTGATCGTGGCGATCGTGGTCGATTCCGTCGTCACGGGCCTGCGGCTGCGGCGCCAGCTGCGGACGCGCTTCGCGGACAAGAACGTCAAGGGTGCGGTGGCGTACGCCCTGATGCGGACGCTCCAGATGCGCCGGCTGCGGTTGCCGAAGCCGCAGGTCGAGCGCGGCACCAAGCTCTGAACGGCGGGTTCACGGGCGGCCCCGGCGGCGACGCCGCCCCTGACCCCGCGGGGCTGCCGGCCCCGATGCCCCTTCCCCCGCCGATGCCGGAGAATCCGCCGCACATCCTGGGAGCGCGCTCGGGCATGGACCCGGTGCCGGCCGGGCTGCCGCCGATGGCGCCCGGTGGCTTCGGCCCCCGTGGGGGCTATGGCGGCGGGAGCGGCGCGGGCGGCGGGGGCTATGCCGGCGGCGGATCCGACAGCGATTTCGGCGGGGGTTTCGGCGGCGGTTTCGACGGCGCCGCGGAGAACTGGCAGGCCGGACTCGGCGGACTGCGGAACACGGTCCGCCAGGAACTGGTCACCCGGCAGCTGGACGAGCAGCTGACCCTCCACTTCCCGCAGCCCGCGGGCGCGCACGCCCGGCGCCGGCTGCGGGTGCTCGACATCGGCCCCGGACAGGGCACGCAGGCGCTGCGGCTGGCCCGGGCCGGCCACCTGGTCACCGGCCTGGAAGCCGACCCGGCGATGCTCGCGGTGCTGCGGGCCGCGGTGGCGGGCGAGCCGGACGAGGTCCGCGGGCGTCTCGTCGTCCTCCAGGGCGACGGCCGGGAGACCGGGAGGCACTTCGGTCCCGCCTGCTTCGACGTGGTGCTCTGCCACGGCGTGCTGATGTACGTGCCCGACCCGGAGCCGATGCTGGCGGCGCTGGCCCGGGTGCTCGCGCCCGGCGGGCTGCTGTCGCTGCTGGTACGGAACGGCGACGCGCTCGCGATGCGGCCTGGGCTCCTGGCCAACTGGGTCGGGGCGCTCGACGCTTTCGGCGCCACGGGCTACACCAACCGGCTGGGGCTGGCGACGCGGGCCGACCGCCTGGAACCGCTGACCGCGACGCTGGCCGGGATCGGGGTGCCGCTGCACTCCTGGTACGGCGTGCGGATCTTCACCGACACCGCCCCGGACCAGGCGCGGGCACCGCAGGACGTACAGGAACTGGGCCTGCTGCTGGCCGCGGAGGAACGCGCCGGCCGAACAGATCCCTACCGCTCGGTGGCGGCGCTGCTGCACCTGTGCGGGGTACGCGGCTGAGGCCGCGGGCCCGGCCGGCCGTACGGTCCGGGCAGTACGCCGGCCCACCCGGTCGGCGCACGTGCGGCGGCCCGCGAATCCGGCCCCCTCGGCCCGCACACGGCTCCGGTCCGCAGGGACCCTCCGGGCAGGGCCCCAAGGAACGGCACGCCTGCCTGCCCGGGCGGGGCAGGTGCGGCGGCCCGCATATCCGGCCCCCTCGGCCCTCTCGCGGCTCCGGTTCGCAGGGACCCGATCGGCGGTCCGGGCAGGGCCCCAAGGAACCGCACGCCGGCCCACCCGGCCGGGGCAGGTGCGGCGGCCCGCATATCCGGCGCCCTCGGCCCGCCCGGGGCGGTCGGTTCGCTTGCCGCGCCGGGGCGTGGGGACCCGATTGGCGGTCCGGGGCGGGTACCGGGGCGCCGCGAAAGTGACAATGCGGACATGAGTCGATCGCACCCGTCCCGTACCCGTCTCCTGCTGTCCGGCGCCGCCGGCGTCTGCGCCGCGGCGCTGCTGGCCGCCGGTTGCAGCTCGGACTCCGACTCCGGCGCCTCCGGTGCCCCGACCGACGCGCCGAACCAGGTGGCCCCGGCGGCTGCCGCGTCCAATGGCGGCGACGCCCTGCAGAGCGCGTACCAGGACACGGTCAGGAACGTACTGCCGTCGGTGGTCCAGATCACCACCAAGTCGGATCTCGGCTCCGGCGTCGTCTACGACGACAAGGGCGACATCGTCACCAACGCGCACGTCGTCGGGAACGCCACCACCTTCCAGGTGTCGCTGGCCACCGGCGGCAGCCCGCTCGCCGCCAGGCTGATCTCCTCCTTCCCGGCGAACGACCTCGCGGTGATCCGGCTGACGTCCCCGCCCGGCGACCTCAAGCCGGCGAAGTTCGCCGACTCCTCCAAGGTGTCCGTCGGCCAGATCGTGCTGGCCATGGGCAACCCGCTGGGTCTGTCCAGCAGTGTCACGCAGGGCATCGTCTCGGCGACCGACCGTACGGTCAGCGAGAGCTCGGACGAGTCGGGCGGCGGAACCGGCGCCACCATTCCCGACCTGGTGCAGACGTCGGCGGCGATCAACCCCGGCAACAGCGGCGGCGCGCTGGTCGACCTCGACAACGAGGTGATCGGCATCCCGACGCTGGCCGCGACCGACCCGCAGCTCGGCAGTGGGGCGGCGCCCGGGATCGGTTTCGCGATCCCGTCCAGCGCGGTGAAGCGGATCGCCGACCAGATCATCAAGCACGGCAAGGTCACCGACTCCGGGCGAGCCGCGCTCGGCGTCACCGTCCGCGGGGTGGTCGGCCAGAACTTCCAGCCCGCCGGGGTGGCGGTGGTGGCCGTGGCGAAGAACGGGGCCGCGGCGAAGGCGGGGCTGCGGGCCGGGGACGTCATCACCGAGGTGGGCGGCGATCCGATCACCACGGTGCAGTCGCTGACGGAGGCGCTGACGGACTTCAAGCCGGGGCAGAAGGTGAAGGTCACGTTCACGCGGAACGGGGCGACGCGGTCGGTGGAGGCGACGCTGGGGTCGCTGTAGGCGGAGGTCCGGGCGGCTTCCGGGCCGGCCCGGACTTTCTCAGGGCCGGCCCGGCGTCCTCAGGCCCGGCCCGGACCGCTCAGGCCCGGGAAAACGGCGGCGGGCCCGCCGGGGAAGCCGGCGGGCCCGTGACGCCTCTGTCTGCCTCCGGTCAGGCTTCCTCGGCGGCAGGTTCGGCGGATTCAGCAGACTCGGCGGATTCGGCGGACTCACCGTGCAGGCTCATCGGGCCGTAGATGCGGGTCTCGCCGTCGAAGAGGACGACCTGATCGGCGCCGCCTTCGAGGAGGTCCTTCCAGACCTCGCCCACCCAGGACTCGGCGTCCCCCTGCGTGGTGAACTCCTCCGGCTGCACCGCGGGCGGCACCTCGGTGCCGTCGGCCTTCTCGAACCGCCACGTCCACGCCATGTGCTTCTCCCTCGGTCCGGGGTCGGGCTGCCGTCTTCCGTCGCAGCGTATCTGCATGTGGGCCGCTCGTAAGGGTGGTCTCCGCTTGGCGGGGCCCCGCGCGCCGCGGCACGGCGGACGCGAGACGATCGTGCCGTGGAACTGACTCTGCTCGGCACCGGCGGCCCCGAGGGCCTGCCGCTGCCCGACTGTCCCTGTGCCGCTTGCGCGGTCGCCGTCGGCGCCGGGGCGCGGGCGGCGACCGCGGTGGTGGTGGACGGCCTGGTGCTGCTGGACCTGACCCCGGGGGTGGCGATGGCCGCGGCCCGGGCCGGGCAGCCGCTCGGGGGCCTGCGGATGGTGCTGTTGTCCCACCCGCACGACGGGCCCCCGGTGGAGGTCCCGGCCGGGCTGCCGGCGCCGGTCCGGCTGCCGGACGGGGAACGGCTGCCGCTGACCACCGGGCACCGGGTGGAGGCGGTGGCGGTGGACGCGCCCGGTACGGGGTACGCGGTCGAGTCGCCGGACGGCTTCCGGGTGCTGTATCTGCCGCCGGGGTGCGGACCCGCGGGGGTCTCGGCCGGCGGGCCGCCGTACGACCTGGTGCTGCTCGACGTGGTGGGGCGCCCGGACGGGCTGGCCCGGCTGCGGGAGGTGGGCGCGGTCATCTCGACGACCGATGTGGTCGCCGTACATCTCGATCACGAGGCGCCGCCCGAGCCGGAGTTGACGCGGCGGCTGGCGGCGCTCGGGGCGCGGGCGGTGCCGGACGGTACGACGCTGGTGGCCGGTGACTACCAGGAAGTGCCGGATGTGCCGCGGCGCACGCTGGTGCTCGGCGGGGCCCGGTCGGGCAAGTCGCTGGAGGCGGAGCGGCGGCTCTCGGCTTTCCCGGGGGTCGTCTACGTGGCCACCGGGGGGAGCCGGGCGGGGGACGCGGAGTGGGCGGCGCGGGTCGCCGTGCACCGGGAGCGCCGGCCGGCCGGGTGGCGTACGGAGGAGACCTGCGACCTCCTGCCGCTCCTCGCCGACGCCGGGGGGCCGCCGCTGCTCATCGACTGCCTCTCGCTCTGGCTCACCCACACCCTCGACGCGGCCGACGCGTGGACGTCTCCTGCGGCGGGCCTGCCGGCCGTGCACGCGGCCACCGCCGGACTCGTCGCCGGGTGGCGCGCCACCCGCCGCACGGTCGTGGCGGTCTCCAACGAGGTCGGCTCCGGCGTCGTCCCCCCGACCCCGGCGGGCCGCCTCTTCCGTGACGAGCTCGGCCGCCTCAACGCCGCGCTGGCCGCGGAGTCGGAGCATGTCCTCCTCGTCGTCGCCGGCCAGGCCGTCCGTCTGCGCGGCTGACCCTCTCCCGCGCCCGGCGGAACCCCGGCGCCGCCAGAACGCCTGGCTTCCCGCCGCGGCAGCGGAAAAAGCGGCAGGAGACCGTCCGGGCACGGGGAGTTCACCGCGCGGCGCAGCGCCCGGCGCGGCCGGGCGGCGGGGAGGGCCGTCAAGCCTCCGCGGTGGCGGGGCTGTACTGTTCGGGCCGTGAGCGGGATCGAGATGGATGGGTTCGGGGCCCTGGTCGAGCGGCCGGACGCCGGGGTGCGGCGGGATTCGGCGGAGCGGTGGGGGCGGGTGGTCAAGCCGGCCGGCGGGCTGGGGAAACTCGCCGAACTGGCGGACTGGCTGGCCGCGGTGCAGGGCCAGGCGCCCGCGCGGCCGATCACCGGACCCAAGGTGTTGCTCTTCGCGGCCGACCATGGTGTGGCGCGGCTCGGGGTGTCGGCCCGCGAGGCGGGAACCGCGAGTGAACTCGCCAAGGCCGCCGTCGCCGGCTCCGCGCCGGCGAACGTGCTGGGCCGTCAGTACGGCGCCTCCGTACAGGTCATCGACATGGCCCTGGACTGCGACCCCGCCGAACTCCCCGAGGCCGTGACGGCCCATCGGGTCCGCCGCGGCTCCGGCCGGATCGACATCGAGGACGCCCTCACCCAGGAAGAGGCCGAACAGGCCTTCCGCGCCGGGATGACCATCGCGGACGCCGAGGCCGACGCGGGCACCGGCCTCGTCCTGCTCGGCGATCTCAGCGTGGGCGGTACGACCACCGCCGCCGTCCTCATCGCCGCCCTGTGCGGCACCGACGCCTCCGTGGTCACCGGCCGCGGCTCCGGCATCGACGACCTGACCTGGATGCGCAAGTGCGCCGCGATCCGGGACGCGCTGCGCCGGGCCCGCCCCGTACTCGGTGACCAGCTCGCCCTGCTCGCCGCGGTCGGCGGCGCCGACTTCGCCGCGATCACCGGCTTCCTGCTGCAGGCGGCGGTACGCAAGCTGCCGGTCGTGCTCGACGGCGTGGTCAGCGCCGCCTGCGGCCTGGTCGCCCAGCGGGTCGCCTTCCGGGCACCGGACTGGTGGGTGGCGGGCAACGCCAGCGGCGAGGCCGGCCAGGACAAGGCACTGGACCGGATCTCGCTGGAACCCCTGGTCGACCAGGGCATCGCGGCCGGCGGCGGCACGGGCGCCCTGCTCGCCCTGCCGCTGCTCCAGGCGGCGTCACTGCTCGCCGCCGAACTCCCCGAGGAGCCGGAGAAGCCGCAGGACCTTGAGGACACCGAGGACCTGTAGGCCGCTCCCGCGCACGGCCCCGCTCAACCGAAAATCGGACATTAGCCCGTAAACTCCCCGACCATGGGAACGGGCATCGGGGCCGGGCGACATGTCCTGCGGGCGCGCCGAGCGGCGTCCCTCACCGTCTGGTACCTGCGGGCCGTCGCCGCGGTGAATCTGCTCGGCGCGGTCTGGGTCAGCCTCGGCGCCGACATCCGCCGGCACAACGCCGAGGACTACTTCACCCCGTACCTGCTCACCGCCGGCTTCACCACCGGCGCCTTCGCGCTCTTCCTCGCGGTGACAATGCGACGCCGCAAGCGCGCGGCCTGGATCCTCAACCTCGTGCTCTGCGGTCTCTTCTCCGCCGCGCTCGCGCTGAGCATGGTGTGGCCGCGGATCCACCGCCACGCGCAGAACTGGGTCTCGCTCGGCCTGACCACCCTCTTCCTGGCCGCCCTGCTGGCGGGCCGGCGCGAGTTCCGGGCCAAGGGTGACCGGGCCAACCCCCGGGCGGCGGGGCTCACCGCGGTGATCGGCCTGGCGGTGGCCGCCCTCATCGGCACCGGGCTGGTCGCCGCCACCAACTCCGAGCGCGGCGCGGGTTTCGGCGACGTCGTCGGCTACGCGGTGGTCCGGCTGGTCTCGCTGGTGCCTGCGGACACCGACTTCGTCTCCATCACCACCCCCGGCTGGGTGGACGTGGTGGTCAATGTGCTGAGCACGCTGCTCTTCCTGCTGGTGCTCTTCGTCGCCTTCCGTTCCCCGCGGGGCCGCGAACTCCTGTGTCCCGCCGACGAGGAGCGGCTGCGCGGCCTGCTCGGCAGGTACGGCGGCCGCGACTCGCTCGGCTACTTCGCGCTGCGCCGCGACAAGAGCGTCATCTGGTCGCCGAGCGGCAAGTCGGCCATCGCCTACCGGGTGCTGGGCGGTGTGACGCTGGCGTCCGGCGATCCGCTCGGCGACCCCGAGGCGTGGCCGGGGGCGATCGACGCGTGGCTCACGGAGGCGAAGGAGCACGCGTGGGTGCCGGCCGTGATGGGCGCGAGCGAGGAGGGCGGCAGGGTGTACGCGCGGCACGGGCTCGACGCCCTCGAACTCGGCGACGAGGCGATCGTGGAGACCGCCGGCTTCACCCTCGACGGACGGGCGATGCGGACGGTCCGGCAGGCGTACAACCGGGTCCGGCGCTCCGGCTGCACGGTACGCGTCCGGCGGCACCGCGACATCCCGCCGGACGAGCTGGAGGCGCTGGTGGAGCGGGCCGGCCACTGGCGGGACGGCGGTACGGAGCGGGGTTTCTCGATGGCGCTGGGGCGGCTCGGCGATCCGGCGGACGGCGACTGCGTGATGGTGGAGTGCCAGGACGGGACCGGGTCGCCGCGGGCGCTGCTGAGCTTTGTGCCGTGGGGTCCGAACGGGCTGTCGCTCGATGTGATGCGGCGGGACCGGGGGGCGGACAACGGGCTGATCGAGTTCATGGTGATCGAGCTGATCCGGCGGGCGCCGGAGGTGGGGGTCGAGCAGGTCTCGCTGAACTTCGCGATGTTCCGTTCGGTCTTCGAGCGGGGGTCGCGGCTCGGGGCGGGGCCGGTGCTGCGGTTGTGGCACTCCTTGCTGACGTTCTTCTCGCGGTGGTGGCAGATCGAGTCGCTGTACCGCGCCAACGCCAAGTTCCGGCCGATCTGGGAGCCGCGCTATGTGCTTTTCGGCAAGTCCAGCGAACTGCCCAGGATCGGGATCGCGGGGGCCCGCGCGGAGGGGTTCCTCGGGGTGCCCCGGTTGCCGAGGCCGCTTCGGCGGGGCGGCGGGTGAGGGGGGTTCCGGTGCGGGTTCCGGTGCGGGTTCCGGTGCGGGTTCCGGTGCGGTGGGGAGGGTGCGGGGGTTCGCGGCCGGGGAGTGGGGGACGGTCTTCCCCGACGTGTGGCGGCGGCTGCGGGGGGCCGGGCCGCGGGCGGTGCCGCTGACGCTGGCGGCATGCGTGGGGGTGCTCGTCCTGCAGGTGCTCCAGCACTCGCCGCGGACCAGTGCGTGGGTGGACCGGCTGGGCGGGGTGTACGTGACGCTGCCGTGGTGGCAGGAGCTGCTGCGGACGCCGCTCTCGCTCGTCGTACCGGATCCCTCGCTGCCGGTGTGGGGACTGGTGCTGCAGATCGTGGTCGTCTTCGGCATCGCGGAGACGACGCTGCGGGGGCCGCGGACGCTCGCGGTCGCGCTGCTCGCCACGCTGGCCGGCACGGGGTTCGCGCGCTACTCCCTGTGGGTCGGGCCCTCCGGCTTCCTCGGCCTGCCCGTGCATACCCTGCACGTCCGCGACACCGGGCCGTCCGCGGCGGTGGTCGCCCTCGGGGTGTACACGGCGTGCCGCTACCGGGCGTGGTGGACCGCGGCGGGGGTGGCCGCGGCCATGGTGGTCGAGGTCCTCTGCGTTCCCAATCTCGCGGGTTACGAACACCTCGCGGGCGTCGCGGCCATCCTCACCCTCACCGCGGCGGAGCGCTGCCGCGAGCCCCACCCCGCCTAGCCGGCGCGGTCCCGGTCGGGTGCCCGGTCGGGTGCCCGGTCGGGTGCCCGGTCGGGTGCCCGGTCGGGTGCCCGGTCGGGTGCCCGGGCGCCGGGCCGGGTGGGGGGTGGGGGATAGCCTCGGGTGGGAGGAGAGGGGGGCGCGTGCGGTTCGCGTTCGGGGTGTTGAGCGTCGTGCCGGTGCGGGTGGGGCAGTGGGACCGGGCGGCGGCGCGTGGGGGGATGGTGGCCGCGCCGGTCGTGGGTGCCGTGCTCGGGCTCGGGGCCGCCGTGGCCGGCGGGGTGCTCACCGCGGCCGGCGCAAGCGCGCTGCTCGCCGCCGTGGCAGCCGTCGCCGTGACCGCGGTGCTGACCCGAGGCCTGCACCTGGACGGGCTCGCCGACACCGCCGACGGCCTGGGCAGCGGAAAACCCGCCGAGGACGCGCTGCGGATCATGAAGCAGTCCGACATCGGCCCCTTCGGCGTGGTCACCCTCGTCCTCGTGCTGCTCGGACAGGTGGGCGCCCTGACGGCGTGTTACGGGCACGGCTGGGTGTACGGCGGCACCGCCGCCGTGGTCGCGGCGGTGGCCGGACGTACCGCCATCACGCTGGCGTGCCGCGACGGCGTACCCCCCGCCCGCCCGGAGGGACTCGGCGCCGCGGTCGCCGGCGTGCTGCGCCCCCGTACCGCCTGCGGTGTCGCCGTGCTCTGCGGGGCGCTCGCCGTCGCCGTGACCGTGCCGTTCGGCGGGCTCACCTGGGTGCGGACCGCCGTCGCCTGGTCCTGCGCCCTGCTCGCCGCCGAGGCGCTGCTCCGCCGCTGCCGGCACCGCTTCGGCGGCGTGACCGGCGACGTCTTCGGCGCGCTGTGCGAAACCTCGGTCACCACGGCCCTCCTCGTCCTGGCCTTGCGCTGACCCGCCCGCACCCGGCGTACGCTCAGAAGGCCCTTCGGCCCCACGCACCCCCCTCCGCCCCGCTGAGGTGGCGCAATACGATGCCGGAGGCCGGGCCGGGCCACCCACCGGCCCTGACAGGACCTCGACGAATAGGACCTCATCCACCGTGACTGCACTGACACTCAGCACCTCCTCCGCCGCAGCGCTGCGTGCGGACGCCGTCGTCATCGGCGTGGCCAAGGGTCCCAAGGGCCCGCGACTGGCGCCGGGCGCCGAAGCGGTGGACTCCGCGTTCGACGGCAAGCTCACCGCCACGCTGGAGACCCTGGGTGCCGCGGGCGCCGAGGGCGAGGTCACCAAGCTGCCGTCCCCCGCCGGGGTGAAGGCGGCGGTCGTCGTCGCGGTCGGTCTCGGCGAGGCCCCGGAGGACGGCGAGCCCTTCGACGCCGAGGCGCTGCGCAAGGCCGCGGGTGTCGCGGCCCGCACGCTCGCCGGGTCGAAGAAGGCCGCGTTCGCGCTGCCCGCCACCGACGCCGTGTCCGTCGAAGCCGTCGGCACCGGCGCGCTGCTGGGCGCGTACGCGTTCACCGCCTATCAGGCGAAGGACGGCGGAAAGGCCCCGCTCGCCGAGGTCGCCATCACCGGCGCCAAGCCGCGCGACAAGGAGCACAAGGCCGCCGCCGAGCGCGCCACCGCGGTGGGCGTCGAGGTGAACCGGGCCCGCGACCTGATCAACACCCCCTCCAACGACCTGGACCCGAAGGCGTTCGCCGCCGCCGTGCAGGCGGCAGGCAAGGAGTTCGGCCTGAAGGTCGAGGTGCTCGACGAGAAGGCGCTCGCCAAGGGCGGCTACGGCGGCATCATCGGCGTGGGCCGCGGCTCGGCGACCCCGCCCCGGCTGGTCCGGGTCGCGTACACGCACGCCAAGGCCACCCGCACCCTCGCCTTCGTCGGCAAGGGCATCACGTACGACTCGGGCGGCATCTCGCTGAAGCCGGCCGGCCACAACGAGACCATGAAGTGCGACATGAGCGGCGCCGCCGCGGTGTTCGCCGCGGTCGTGGCCGCCGCCAAGCTCGGCCTGGAGGTCAACATCACCGGCTGGCTCGCGCTCGCCGAGAACATGCCGGGCGGCAACGCCACCCGCCCCGGTGACGTGCTGAAGATGTACAGCGGCAAGACCGTCGAGGTGCTGAACACCGACGCCGAGGGCCGCCTGGTGCTGGGCGACGCGCTGGCCCGCGCCTCGGAGGAGCACCCGGACGCGATCGTGGACGTCGCGACGCTGACCGGCGCGATGGTCCTGGCGCTGGGCGAGGGCCGGTTCGGCATCATGTCGAACAACGACGACTTCCGCACCGCCATCCACACCACCGCGCTGGCCGCGGGCGAGGACTCCTGGCCGATGCCGCTGCCGCCGGCCCTGCGCAAGACCTTTGACTCCCCCACCGCGGACATCGCCAACATGGGGGTGCGGATGGGCGGCGGTCTGATCGCCGGGCTGTTCCTGAAGGAGTTCGTCGGCGAGGGCATCACCTGGGCGCACCTGGACATCGCCGGTCCCGCCTTCCACGAGGGTGCCCCGTTCGGCTACACCCCGAAGGGCGGCACCGGCGCCGCGGTCCGCACCCTGGTGAGCCTGGCGGGTCAGGCGGCGGACGGGAACCTGCTCTGATCGGGTGAGAATCCGGTGAGACACTGGTGAGATCGGTCACGTACGGCCCCGGACGACATGCCCGGGGCCGTATCGCGTGTTCCCAGTGCTGGGGCCGGTGGCCCGTCGGCCCCCGAGAAGTGCGAAGATGTTGTCTCGGCACGACAGGGCCCCCTTTGAGACAAAGCGGCCGAACCAAAGCCGCCGCCCGGTCATGGTGGACCGGCTCCGGCGTACCCATGCATGGAGGACGTGACGTGGCGAACGACGCCAGCACTGTTTTCGACCTAGTGATCCTTGGCGGTGGCAGCGGAGGTTACGCGGCCGCCCTGCGTGCCGCGCAGCTGGGACTGGACGTCGCCCTGATCGAGAAGAACAAGCTCGGGGGCACCTGTCTGCACCAGGGATGCATTCCCACCAAGGCGCTTCTGCACGCCGGTGAGATTGCCGACCAGGCTCGCGAGAGCGAGCAGTTCGGCGTGAAGGCCACCTTCGAGGGCATCGACATCGCGGCCGTCCACAAGTACAAGGACGACGTGGTCTCGGGCCTCTACAAGGGCCTGCAGGGCCTGGTGGCCTCGCGCAAGGTGACGTACATCGAGGGTGAGGGGCGGCTCTCCTCGCCCACCTCGGTCGACGTGAACGGCCAGCGGATCGAGGGCCGGCACGTGGTGCTGGCCACCGGGTCCGTACCGCGCTCGCTGCCGGGTCTGACCATCGACGGCAACCGCATCATCTCCTCCGACCACGCCCTGGTCCTGGACCGGGTGCCGAAGTCGGCGATCATCCTGGGCGGCGGCGTCATCGGCGTCGAGTTCGCCTCGGCGTGGAAGTCCTTCGGCACCGACGTGACCATCGTCGAGGGCCTGCCCCACCTGGTGCCGGTCGAGGACGAGAACAGCTCGAAGCTGCTGGAGCGCGCGTTCCGCAAGCGCGGCATCAAGTTCAACCTCGGCACTTTCTTCCAGAGCGCGGAGTACACCGCGGACGGCGTGCGGGTGACGCTGGCGGACGGCAAGACCTTCGAAGCGGAGGTGCTGCTGGTCGCGATCGGCCGCGGCCCGGTCTCGCAGAACCTGGGGTACGAGGAGCAGGGCGTCGCGACGGACCGCGGTTACGTCCTGGTGGACGAGTACATGCGCACCAACGTGCCGACCATCTCGGCCGTCGGCGACCTCGTCCCCACCCTCCAGCTCGCGCACGTCGGCTTCGCCGAGGGCATCCTCGTCGCGGAGCGCGTCGCGGGGCTGAAAACCGTGCCGATCGACTACGACGGGGTGCCGCGGGTGACGTACTGCCACCCCGAGGTCGCCTCCATGGGCATCACCGAGGCCAAGGCCAAGGAACTGTACGGTGCCGACAAGGTCGTCACCCTCAAGTACAACCTGGCGGGCAACGGCAAGAGCAAGATCCTCAAGACCTCGGGCGAGGTCAAGCTCGTCCAGGTCCGCGACGGTGCCGTGGTCGGCATCCACATGGTCGGTGACCGGATGGGTGAGCAGGTCGGTGAAGCCCAGCTGATCTACAACTGGGAGGCGCTGCCCGCCGAGGTCGCCCAGCTGATCCACGCCCACCCGACGCAGAGCGAAGCGCTCGGCGAGGCCCACCTGGCCCTCGCGGGCAAGCCGCTGCACTCGCACGACTGACCCTCATCCACGCCACCCCATCCGTACAGATCCGTGAGGAGCAACCGCAACCATGGCGGTTTCCGTAACCCTGCCGGCGCTCGGTGAGAGCGTGACCGAGGGCACCGTCACCCGCTGGCTGAAGGCCGAGGGTGAGCGCGTCGAGGCCGACGAGCCGCTGCTCGAGGTCTCGACCGACAAGGTCGACACCGAGATCCCCTCCCCCGCGTCGGGTGTGCTCGCGTCCATCAAGGTCGCCGAGGACGAGACGGTCGAGGTCGGCGCCGAGCTGGCCGTCATCGACGACGGCACCGGTGCCCCCGCGCCCGCTCCCGCCCCGGCCGCCGAGCCGCAGCCGGAGCCGGAGCCCGCCCCGGTGGCGCCGCAGGCCACCCCGTCCACCGAGGTCCAGACCCCGGCGCCCGCACCGACGGCCGAAGCGGCCAACGGCGGCGGCAGCCCGGCCGGCACCGATGTCACGCTGCCGGCCCTCGGTGAGAGCGTCACCGAGGGCACCGTCACCCGCTGGCTGAAGCAGGTCGGCGAGAGCGTCGAGGCCGACGAGCCGCTGCTCGAGGTCTCGACCGACAAGGTCGACACCGAGATCCCCTCGCCCGTGTCGGGCACCCTGCTGCAGATCCTGGTCCAGGAGGACGAGACGGCCGAGGTCGGTGCGCGCCTCGCGGTGGTCGGCGCGGCCGGTGCCGCCCCGGCGCCCGCTCCGGCGCCCGCCGCACCTGCTCCCGCTCCGGCGGCTCCTGCCCCGGCGCCCGCGCCCGCCCCGGCTCCGGCGCCCGCTGCTCCGGCCCCCGCGCCGGCCGCAGCCGCTCCCGCCCCCGCCCCGGCTCCTGCCCCGCAGGCTCCTGCCCCGCAGGCTCCGGCCGCCCCGGCCCCGGCCCCGCAGCCGCAGGCCCCCGTGGCCCCGGCCGCTCCGGCGCCCGCGCCGGCCCAGCAGGCTCCGGCCGCCCCCGCGCCGGCTCCCGCCGGTGCCGGTGACGACGGCGCCTACGTCACCCCGCTGGTCCGCAAGCTCGCCGCCGAGAACGGGGTGAACCTCGGCTCGCTGCGCGGCAGCGGCGTCGGCGGGCGCATCCGCAAGCAGGACGTGCTCGCCGCGGCCGAGGCCGCGAAGGCCGCCGCCGCACCCGCGGCTGCCGCACCGGCCAAGCAGAAGACCGCACTGGTGCCCTCGCCGCTGCGTGGCCAGACCGTCAAGATGACCCGGATGCGCAAGGTCATCGGCGACAACATGATGAAGGCCCTGCACTCGCAGGCGCAGCTGACCAGCGTGGTCGAGGTCGACGTCACGCGGATCATCCGGCTGCGGAACCAGGCCAAGGAGGCCTTCGCCGCCCGTGAGGGCGTGAAGCTGTCCCCGATGCCGTTCTTCGTCAAGGCCGCCGCCCAGGCGCTCAAGGCGCACCCGGTGATCAACGCCCGGATCAACGAGGACGAGGGCACGATCACCTACTTCGACACCGAGAACATCGGTATCGCGGTGGACTCCGAGAAGGGCCTGATGACCCCGGTCATCAAGGGCGCCGGCGACCTGAACATCGCCGGTATCGCCAAGAAGACCGCCGAACTGGCGGCCAACGTCCGGGCCAGCAAGATCACCCCGGACGATCTGGCGGGTGCCACCTTCACGATCAGCAACACCGGTTCGCGCGGCGCGCTCTTCGACACGGTCATCGTGCCGCCGAACCAGGCCGCGATCCTGGGCATCGGCGCGACCGTCAAGCGCCCGGTGGTCATCGAGACCCCCGAGGGCACGGTCATCGGCGTCCGGGACATGACGTACCTGGCGCTCTCCTACGACCACCGGCTGGTGGACGGTGCCGACGCGGCCCGTTACCTGACCGCGGTCAAGGAGATCCTGGAAGCGGGCGAGTTCGAGGTCGAACTGGGCCTGTAAGGCGTCTGCCCCTCGGCGCCCCCGTCCCGGCCCCGGGACGGGGGCGCCGTCGTCCTCGTGGCGGGTCCGCCGCTCGACACCCGCGGTACGGGTGGAGGCACGGTTGCCTCCTGGTCGTATCGTCTATGCCACGCCCACCGGAAGGAGCGCACTCGATGGTCGCTGCCGCCGAGACCCGGCACCTGGTCGTGCACAGCCTGCGCGAGCAGATCCGCGAACACATCCTCGAAGGGATCGTCAGCGGACGCTGGCAGCCCGGCGAGCGGATCGTGGAGCGCAAGGTCGCGGTGGAACTCCAGGTCAGCCAGACGCCGGTACGCGAGGCGCTGCGCGAGCTGGAGACGCTGCGGCTGATCGAGTCGGCGCCGAACAAGGGGGTGCGGGTCCGCAACCTCACGGCTGCCGACCTCAAGGAGAGCTATCCGGTGCGGGCCGGTCTGGAGATGGTGGCGGCCGAGCTGGCGGCCGGCGCGCTGGCCGCGGACCCGACCGCCCTGGAACGGGAGGTCGCCGCGCTCCGGGCGGCGGACGCGGGGCGTGACGACGAGGCGCAGGTACGGCACACGGTCGCGTTCCACCATGAGCTGGTGCGGGCGGCGGGGAACGCGGTGCTGCTCCACGCGTGGGAGTCGCTGGGGATCGAGGTGTGGACGACGCTCTCCATTCGCTGGCTCAGCCCGGCACGGCGGGCGTACGCGGCGGAGCACCAGGAGATCGTCGACGCGTTTCTCCGTCACGACCCGGACATTTCTTCCCTCATCAAGTCCCACGTCCTCAGCTGCGCCCCCCAAGTCTGACGGCGCCCTCGCGCCGACCGGCGCCCTACCGCGGTGCGGACCTAAGCGGTGCCCTTGCGGGCGGCGGCACCCCCCAGGGGCGCGGGGAACTGCGCGACCGGCCACGACGGCGCCGCACTCCGTCACCGGCCCAAAGGGGCAGTCGCTGTCGTTTCCGGACCACCGGCCGGTGGCCGGTTGCTCGCGCAGTTCCTCGCGCCCCTGAAAAGCAACCGCCGCCCGCAAGGGCACCCGCCCGGTAGGGCACCCGCAGGGGACGGCACCGCATCAGGCAGGGCACCCCGCAGGGGCGGGCCGTCGTTTCGAAGGCCGCACCGTTTTGACACCCGGTGCCCTAAAGAATGGCACCCCGTGCCGACTTACGATTCGCACCCCACTCCCCATTGATCGATCATCGATCGGCGTCGTACAGTCGAAGCACGGAGGGGCGAGCCCTGTCATGCCGACCCAAGAACTCGCACTCTCCACCCCTCCCTCCGTTCGGAAGGCGGCACCCCATGCCCGACGACGACGTACGCCGAACCCGGCCGAGTCAGCTGGACCAGATCCCGGACCGCGATCCGGAGGAGACCGCCGAGTGGCGTGCCTCCCTCGCGGCCGTCACCAAGGCCGCCGGCCCGCACCGGGCCGCGTACCTGATGAGCCGCACCCTGGAGAGCGCGGCGGACACGGGCACCGGCGTCCCAGCACTGCCCACCCTGCTGGAAACGCCGTACATCAACACCATCCCCACCGCCGCAGAACCCGCCTACCCGGGTGACGAGGCACTGGAAGCCCGGATCACCGCCTGGAACCGGTGGAACGCCGCCGCCATGGTGACCCGCGGCAGCAAGCTCGGCCTGGGCGGCCACATCGCCACCTTCGCCTCGGCGGCCTGGCTCTACGAGACCGGCTTCCAGCACTTCTTCCGCGGCAAGGAAGGCGGCTCCGGCGACCAGCTCTATCTGCAGGGCCACGCCTCCCCCGGCATATACGCCCGCGCCTTCCTCGACGGACGCCTCTCCGAGGCGCAGCTGGACCGCTTCCGCCAGGAGGCCGGCGGCGACGGCCTGCCCTCGTACCCGCACCCCCGGCGGCTGCCGTGGCTGTGGGAGTTCCCGACCGTCTCCATGGGCCTCGGCCCGCTCTCCGCGATCTACCAGGCCCGCTTCAACCGCTACCTGGAGCACCGCGGCATCAAGGACACCTCGGACTCCCACGTGTGGGCGTTCCTCGGTGACGGCGAGATGGACGAGCCGGAGTCGACCGCCGCCCTGGCGCTGGCCGGCCGCGAGGGCCTGGACAACCTGACCTTCGTCATCAACTGCAACCTGCAGCGGCTCGACGGCCCGGTCCGCCCCAACTTCAAGATCGTGCAGGAGCTGGAGGCGCAGTTCCGCGCCGCCGGCTGGAACGTGGTCAAGGCGCTGTGGGGCGCCGCCTGGGACGAGGTGCTGGCGCAGGACTTCGACGGCTCGCTGCTCAAGCGGCTCGGCGAGGTCCCCGACGCGCAGTTCCAGACGTACGCCACCCGCGACGCCGCCTATGTGCGCGAGCACTTCTTCGGCGCGGACCAGGCGCTCCGCACGATCGGCGCCGGGCTCAGCGACGCCAAGGTGCTGGAGCTCTTCCAGACCTCCCGGGCCGGGCACGAGCCGCGCAAGGTGTACGCGGCCTACCGCGCCGCCGTGGAGCACAAGGGCTCCCCGACGGTGATCCTCGCGCAGACGGTGAAGGGCTACACGCTCGGCGCCGGCTTCGAGTCCCGCAACGCCAACCACCAGATGAAGAAGCTCACCGGCGCGCAGTTCCGCACCATGCGCGACCTGCTGGAGCTGCCCATCCCGGACAGCGCGCTCGCGGCGGACCTGGTCCCGTACTGGCACCCCGGTGAGAACTCCCCCGAGATGCGCTACCTGCGGGAGCGGCGTGCCGCGCTCGGCGGCCCGGCCCCCGCCCGCAAGGTGGTCGCCAAACCGCTGCCGATGCCCGCGGACAAGCCGTTCAAGGCGCTGGAGCAGGGGTCCGGCAGCCAGGAGATCGCCACCACCATGGCGTTCGTCCGGCTGGTCAAGGACCTGATGCGGGAGAAGGAGACCGGCCGCCGCTGGGTGCCGGTGGTGCCCGACGAGGCCCGTACCTTCGGCATGGAGTCGCTCTTCCCGTCGGCGGGGCTGTACTCGCCCAAGGGGCAGACGTACGACCCGGTCGACCGCGACCAGCTGCTGTACTACAAGGAGTCGAAGGACGGCCAGATCCTCAACGAGGGGATCACCGAGGCCGGTTCGCTCGCCGACTTCACCGCGGCGGCCACCGCGTACGCCACCCACGGCGAACCGATGATCCCGTTCTACATCTTCTACTCGATGTTCGGGTTCCAGCGGACCGCCGACCAGTTCTGGGCGCTCGCCGACCAGCTGGGCCGGGGCTTCGTGGTCGGCGCCACGGCCGGCCGCACCACGATGACCGGCGAGGGCCTCCAGCACGCGGACGGCCACTCGCACCTGATCGCCTCCACCAACCCGGCGGCGGTCTCCTACGACCCGGCGTTCGCCTACGAGGTCGCGGTGATCGTCCGGGAGGGCCTGCGGCGGATGTACGGCCCGCAGGCCGAGGACGTCTTCTACTACCTGACGGTCTACAACGAGCCGAAGGTCCAGCCGGCCATGCCGGCGGGTGTCGAGGAGGGCATCCTCAAGGGCCTGTACCGCTATCAGCGGGCCGAGGACGCGGCCCAGGTCAAGCAGGACGCGCCCCGGGCGCAGCTGCTGGCCTCCGGCACCGCCATCCACTGGGCGCTGGAGACCCAGAAGCTGCTCGCCGAGGAGTGGGGAGTGGCCGCCGACGTGTGGTCCGCGCCGTCCTGGACCGAGCTGCGCCGTGACGCGCTGGAGTGCGACGCGGCCCGGCTGCACGGCGAGGAGCGGGTGCCGTACGTGACCCGCGCGCTGGCCGGCGCGCCCGGTCCTGTGGTCGCGTTCAGCGACTGGATGCGGGCGGTGCCCGACCAGATCGCACCGTGGGTCGAGCAGGACTGGACCTCGGTGGGCACCGACGGCTTCGGCCTGTCGGACACCCGGGAGGCGGCCCGCCGCCACTTCGGGGTCGACCCGCAGTCGCTGGTGGTGCAGACGCTCGCGGCGCTGGCCCGGCGCGGGGACATCAAGCCGGAGACGGTCAAGGAGGCCGCCGAGCGGTACGGCCTCTAGGGCCGGGCCCGCGCGGACGCGGCGAGCGTCCGTGGGGCGGTGCGCGGCGGACCGGCCGGTCCGCCGCGCACCGCCCTGCGCTCTTCCGGTGCCGGGCAGCCGGCGGGCACTGGGTGCCGGTGCCGACCGCCACAGAAACGTGCAGGGGCCCGCTATCGAGCCCTTCTGTGGCCCGTGGTGCGCCGGAGAAAAGGGGCCGATCCGGCCGGTTACGGGGAACATGCCCGCCCGAAAGGGATTGCGGCTGATTGGGCGCAACGGTTACGGTCCCCCGGATGGCTTCCAACCCAAGCCCGCTGACGGCTCCCACCGCCGATGACTTCCGTGCCTGGCACCGGGTGCACACGGCCGCGCTCGCGCACGACCGGCCGGACGAGCCACTGCCCTCGCCGGCGGCTGTCCAGGCGGGGTTGACGCCTACCGGGGACCGGAGCCGGCTGGTGCTGTGGCTGGTCCGCGGCTCCGGCGACGAGCCGGTGGCCACCGCGGCGCTGCGGCTGTTCACCCAGCCCGACCGGAGCCCGCACGCCCGGGTCTATCTGACCGTGCACCCGGCGCACCGCCGGATGGGCACCGGGTCGCGGCTGCTGGCCACCGTCACCGAGGCGGCCATCGAGGCGGGCTGCCGGACACTGGCCTCGGAGGTGGTGGCGGGCACGTCGGCCGAAGGGTTCCTCGCCACCCGTGACTTCACCCCCGCGCTGCGGCTGACCTGGCTGCGGCTGGCGCTGGACGAGATCCCCGAGCGCATCCGCAAGCTGCCAGAAGTCCCCCGTCCCGGCTACCGGTTGACGGCGTGGGAGGGTGTGCCGCCCGATCCGCTCGCCGGCGCCTTCGAGGCCGCCCGGCAGGCCATGGCCGGGCTGCCGGTCGGCCGGACCGGCGTCAGCAAGGTGCGGTGGGATCTGGAGGGGCTCGCCGACGTCGCCGAGCTGAGCGCCCGGCGCGGCGACCGGCTGCTGACCGTCGCGGCGGTCAGCGAGGCGGACGGCTCGGTCGCCGGCTGGACCCGGGTGGTCCTCCCCGGTGACGGCTCGACCCGCGCGGAGCAGAACGACACCGCGGTGCTGCCTGACCACCGCGGCCAGGGTCTCGGCCTGTGGCTCAAGGCGGAGATGCTGCGCCGGCTGCGGGCGGCCGGGCCGGAACTGACCGAGATCAGCACGAACAACGCCGAGGACAACCGGCACATGCTGGCGGTGAACACCGCGCTGGGGTACCGGCCCCGGCGGCGTACGGTGATCTACCAGCTGAAGCTGCGGGTACGCTGACGCGCTCCGGACGTACGCTCCGGGCCGCCGGTCGCGCACCGGGGGATCGTAACGACACGGGTGTACCCGGGGCGCTCCGCGTGCGTGCCGGCGCGGCAACCGGGAAGCTGGACGCGTGATGGACGAGACGGAGTTCTGGGAGATCGTCGACAGTACCCGCGAAGCCGCGGACGGCGATCCGGAGGAGCACGCCGACCTGCTGGTGGAGCGGCTGGCCCAGCTCGACCCGGACTCCGTACTGGACTTCGCGCGGCACTTCGAGACCCGCTTCGCGCGGGCCTTCCGCTGGGACCTGTGGGGCGCCGCGGACATCATGCTGGGCGGTGCGGACGAGGAGTCCTTCGACTACTTCCGCTGCTGGCTGATCGCCCAGGGCCGCCACGTCTTCGAGGGCGCCCTGGCCGCGCCGGACGACCTCGCGGACCTCGTCGCCGACTTCGATCCGGACACGGACGGCGACGCGGAGGATGTCGGTTACGCGGCGGACGAGGCATACGAGCAGCTCACCGGGGTGCGGCTGCCGGATCTTGGGCTGCCGGAGCCGGGGTCGCCCGAGGGCGAGCGGATCAACATGGACGACGAGCACGTCATGGCGGACCGCTACCCCCACCTCTGGCAACGCTTCGCCTAACCCCACCCCCGCTTCACCTCCCGCCCGGCGGCGGGGCTGCACCTCATGTGCGGCTGCCGCCGCGTGGGCGCGACCGCGCGAGACGGTGCCCACCAGGGGCGCGGGGAACTGCGCGAACGGCCACGACGGCGCCGCACCCCGTCACCGGCCCAAAGGGGCAGTCACTGCCGCACCCGGCCCACCGGCCGGCGGCCGGTTGCCCGCGCAGTTCCTCCCCCAGACTCCGTCCGGGGCACAGGCACCCCGCGCACCCGTGACGGGGCACAGGGTGCCTACGCGGCAGGCGGCTCCCCCAGGGGCGCGGGGAACTGCGCGAACGGCCACGACGGCGCCGCACCCCGTCACCGGCCCAAAGGGGCAGTCACTGCCGCACCCGGCAAACCGGCCGGCGGCCGGTTTGCCCGCGCAGTTCCTCCCCCAGACTCCGTCCGGGGGTACCCCCAGCGCCCCTTCGGGGCACAGGCACTCCGTGGGGAGGCACGCGCACGTGACGGGGCACAGGCACTCCGCGGGGCGGCGCGGGGCGAACGGGGGCGGTGCCCACTACCCCGGGGCAGAATGAACCGCATGCGTATCGCAGTCACCGGCGCCTCCGGCCTGATCGGCTCCGCCCTCGTCACCGCACTCACCGAAGAGGGCGACGACGTCCTGCGGCTGGTGCGCCACGCACTGGACGGACCGGACCAGGTGCGATGGGACCCGCACCGCGGCACCGTCGACACCGACCGCCTCGCCGGCTGCGAAGCCATCGTCCACCTGGCCGGCGCCGGCGTCGGCGACAAGCGGTGGACCGCCGCCCGGAAGAAGGAGCTGCTGGCCAGCCGGGTCCGCGGCACCGACGCGATCGCCCGGGCCGCCGCCGCCCTGGCCACCCCGCCCCGCGTGCTGGTGTGCGGCAGCGCCATCGGCTACTACGGCGACACCGGTGACTCCTGGGCCGACGAGGACAGCCCCGCGGGCGACGGCTTCCTCGCCGACCTGGTCCAGCAGTGGGAGGCCGCCGCAGAACCCGCCCGGGAGGCCGGCATCCGTACCGCCCACGCCCGTACCGGCCTGGTGGTCTCGCAGCGGGGCGGTGCCTGGGGCCGGCTCTTCCCGATCTTCAAGGCCGGCCTCGGCGGGCGGCTCGGCAGCGGCCGGCAGTTCTGGAGCTTCATCGCCCTGCGGGACGAGATCGCCGCCCTGCGGCACATCATCGCCACCGGCGAACTCTCCGGCCCGGTCAACCTGACCGCGCCCGACCCGCTCACCAACCGCGAGATCACCGCCGCGATGGGCCGCGCCCTGCACCGCCCGACGCTCGCCACCGTCCCCGCGACCGCGCTACGGCTCGCGCTGGGTGAGTTCGCCGGTGACGTGCTGGGCAGCCAGCGGGTACGGCCCCGGCGGCTGCTGGATTCCGGCTTCACCTTCGCCTTCCCGGAGATCGACCAGGCCATCGGGGCGGCGCTCGAGGACTGAACCGGATCCACGGCCGGCGGCGGCCGGCCGGAGCCCGCTCGGGTGCCCCGGAACGACCGGATCTGACCCCTTCCCCCCGCATCGTTTGGTTTTGATGAGGGCATGACCCCTCCAGCGTTCGGCGTGGTGCGCGGCCCGTTCCTCGGACGTGCGCCCGTTTCCGCCCGGCGCAGCGGGGAACGGACCCGATCTCCGGGAGGGGCATCGTGCTCTTGCCAGCGCGCCGGCAGCCTGTGGCCGGCACCGCGGACGTGATCGTGATCGGCGCGGGACTCGCCGGTCTCTCCGCCGCCCACCATCTGGCCCACGCGGGTCTGACCGTCACCGTCCTGGAGGCCGCGGAGCGCGCCGGCGGCCGGATGGTCACCGAGACGGTGGACGGCTTCCGGCTGGACCGCGGACCCCAGCTCCTCAACACCTCGTACCCCGAACTGCTGCGGCTGCCGGCCTTCCGGTCCATGCCGCTGGCCCCCGTGGCGCCCGGCGCGCTGGTCCGGGCGGGCGGGCGCGGCTACCGGGTCGGCGACCCGCGCGGGCGCCGGGCGGTGTTCGGCTCGGCGCGCGCCCCGATCGGCTCCGCGCTCGACAGGGCGCGGCTCGGCGCCACCCTCAACCGCCTTGCCACCACGCCCACTTCCCGTATCGCGGCCCGCCCCGAGACGACCGCGGCGCAAGCGCTCACCGCCCGCGGCTTCGCCCCGCGCACCGTCGAGGGTTTCCTGCGGCCACTGCTGTCCGCGCTGCTCTGCGACCCGGAGCTGACCACCTCAAGCCGGGTCGCGGACCTCGTGCTGCGCGGCTTCGCCCGCGGCCGGGCCTGCCTGCCGGCCGGCGGGGCCGCGCGGCTGCCGGACCGGCTGGCCGCCGGACTGCCGCCGGGGACCCTCCGGTTCGGCGCGCGGGCGGAACAGGTGGCGGCCAACGCGGTGTTCACCGCCGACGGCGCCGAACTCCCCTGCCGGGCGGTGGTGGTGGCCACCGACGCCCGCGCCGCCGGGGTGCTGCTGCCGGGGCTACGGGTGCCGGCCTTCCACCAGGTCACCGTCGTCCACCACGCGGCGCCGGTGAACCCGCTGCGCGATCCCGTCCTCGTGCTGGACGCCGACCGTTCCGGTCCGGTCTCACACTCCCTGCCGGCCGGCGCCGTCGACCCGGCCCGGGCCCCAGCCGGCCGCACCCTGATCACCTCCGTCGTCCTCGGGCCGCCCCCGGACGGCGGTGACAAGGCGATCAGGGCCCATCTCGCGGAGCTCTACGACACCCCGACCGACCGGTGGGAGCTGCTCGCGCGGTACTCCGACCCCGACGCGGTCCCCGCCATGCCCGCGCCGCACGACCTGCGCCGCCCGGTGCGGCTGCTGGCGGGTCTCTACGTCTGCGGCGACCACCGTGACACCTCCACCGTCCAGGGTGCCCTGCTGTCGGGCCGCAGAGCCGCCTGCAGCGTCCTCAGGGACCTGGCGGCGCCCGCAGCCGCGGCACCCGGCGAGGAGGCCGCCTGACGGCCGTCACGGCCCACCAGCGGGCGACCGGACCGCGACAGCTGCGGCAGCGGAAGCGGCAGCGGCAGCGGCAGCGGCAGCGGCAGCGGCAGCGGCAGCGGCAGCGCGCCCAACTGGCGCACCACCCCCTCCGACACCGCCCGCGTCCATCAAGCCCTCACCAAGATGAGCCCGCCCGGCGATTGAGGGCAGCGGAGCCTGCCGGCCGCACCCAGGACCGCACCGCCGACGTCCAGCACCCTTGAGCCCGCCCGGCGACTGAGGGCAGCGGAACCTGCCGGCCGCACCCAGGACCGCACCACCGACGACCAGCCGCCCATGAGCCCGCCCGGCGACTGAGGGCAGTGGGGCGGGCAGGGTGCCCGATTTACGGTCAGTGCGGGAGCAGCGCCGCTCGGTCGTGGAAGGCACGCGCCGCCGCCGTGTCCCGGTACGGTTCCAGCCGCCGCCCGAAGTCCCGCACGTACTCCGCCGCCCGGAGCGACCTCATGTCCGCCGCCTGCTTCGCCGCGTCGAGCCCGTGCGAGCAGGCGACGTCCACCTCGCCCAGGCCCAGGCGGGCGCACGCCAGCACCGTACGGGCGAACAGCCGGCTGCGGGCGTACGCGGGCGACCGTAACTGCAAGGACCGCTCCGCGTGCTGCGCCGCCACCCGCCACTGCTGGAGGTCCCGGTGGCAGTGCCCGAACTCGTCCGCGAGCTGCGCCTCGTCGAAGAAGCGCGCCCACCCCGGCACCTCGTCCCCGCCCCGCGCCGCGGCCAGCGCCCGCTCGGCCCTGGCGAGCGCCGCCGTGCACGCCCTGGCCTCCCCCACCAGCCCGTGCCCGCGCGCCTCCGCCGCGTGCAGCAGCGCCTGCACGACGGCCGGCGCCCCCGTACCGACGCCCTGCTGCGCGACACGGGCCAGCTGGATCGCCTCCCGCCCGTGCCCGAGGTACACCGCCTGCCGGCTCATGGTGATCAGCACGTACCCGCCGTACACCCGGTCCCCCGCCGCCTGGGCCAGCCGCAGCGCCTGGACGAAGTACCGCTGCGCCAGCCCGTGCGCCCCGATGTCGTACGACGTCCACCCGGCGAGCCTGGTGAGGTCCGCCACGGACGCGAAGAGCCGCCGCCCCTGCGCCTCGCCGTAGCTGCCCCGCAGCATCGGCTCCGCCTCGTGCTCCAGATAGCGCACGAGCGCCTGCCGGGCGTGCCCTCCGCCGTACGCCTGGTCCAGCCCGCGGAAGAGGTCGCAGACCGCGCGGACCGCCGCGATGTCCCCCGCCCCGATCCGCGGCCGTGGCCCGTCCGCCGCGCGGAGCCGTTCGAGACCGGTGGGCCGCCCGCGCTGCGGCGGCACCCGTACCTCCGGGACCGTCCCCGCCGACGCCACACTGTCGTCCGCCCGCCCGATCAGCCAGTCCCGGCTCGGCACGACGAGCCCCGCCGGGGTGAACGCGATCTTCCGCAGCTCCGTCTGGTTCCCGGTGTCCTTGCGCCACAGCCCGCTGACGATGTCCACCGCCTCGACGGGGGTGGCCGCGTACTCCAGCCCGGCGTACACCGGCGCGCCCGCGTCAAGACCGAGGTCCTGGGCGGACAGCCGCCGGCCCAGCCGCTGGGTGAAAACCTCCGCGATCAGCGCGGGCGTGGTCCCGCGCGGCTGCTGGCCCCGCAGCCACCGGGTGACGGAGGTCTTGTCGTAGCGCAGGTCGAGGCCGTGCTCGATGCCGAGCTGGTCCACCCGGCGGGCGAGCCCGGCGTGGGAGAAACCGGCTTCGGCGATCAGCGCGGCGAGCCGGCTGTTCGGCCGCGTCGAACTGTTCGGGGGGTTCGGGCGGTTCTGGCTTCGCTGCGTGGCACGGTCCGTCATCGGCAGTGCGGTCCACTTCCGCTGGGAGTCTCAGGATCGGCGTGAATGTAACGGTCAGTGCCGGAAAGCTCACCGTAAGAACGACATATTCGCCCGAACGGGCTACACCCGGGCGGGGCCGCCCGTTCGCCTGCCGTAGTGCGTCCCGCCGGCCCCGCGCCCCCCTTCCGCACCGCCTTCCGCACCGCCTTCCGCACCGCCTTCCGCACCGTCGGCCGACCCCGTGCCGACCCCGGGCCGACCGCGTCCGGACCGCGCCGGCCGGCCGCCTTCCAGCCGCGCCCCCGACCCCGTACCGACCGGCCCGCCGACCGCCGCAGCCCCCGCCGTACAGTGATGTGAGCGCCTTGTGAGACCCACAGCCGGCGCAGCCGAAGGCACAGCAGAGGAGTCGTCGTGAGTGAGCTGCACTTCGTTCACCTGGGGTTCGGCGCGGACGCCGTTGAGTACCGGGAGGCGTGGCAGGAGCAGCGGCGCGTCCACGCGGCGCGCTTCGCGGACGAGATCCCGGACACCTGCCTGCTGCTCGAACACCCGCCGGTCTACACCGCGGGCCGCCGCACCGCCGACAACGAGCGCCCGCTGGACGGCACCCCGGTGGTCGACGTGGACCGCGGCGGCAAGATCACCTGGCACGGCCCCGGCCAGCTGGTCGGCTACCCGATCGTGAAGCTTCCCCGTCCGGTCGACGTCATCGCCCACGTACGGCGGCTGGAGGAGGCGCTGATCCGTACCGCCGCCGACTTCGGCCTGGAGACCACCCGGGTGGAGGGCCGCAGCGGTGTGTGGGTGCTGGGCGACCCGGTGGCCGAGCGGCAGGCCGGCGGTCTGACCCTCGACTTCGACCCGCGGCTCGCCGACGAGGAGTTCGATCCGCGGCTGAACGGCCCGGAGTATGCCCCCTCCAACGCCGGCCAGCGCCGCGAGGACCGCAAGCTCGCCGCCATCGGCATCCGCATCGCCAAGGGCGTGACGATGCACGGCTTCTCGCTCAACTGCGACCCGGACAACACCTGGTTCGACCGGATCGTGCCGTGCGGCATCCGCGACGCGGGCGTCACCTCGCTCTCCGCCGAACTGGGCCGGGACGTCCCCGTCAGCGAGGTGCTGCCGGTGGTCGAGAAGCACCTGACCGGCGTACTGGCCACCGCGGTCCCGCTGCCGCGCGCGGTATGACCTCCCCGGTGGGCGTACCGCCGGAAGGCCCTCCCCGGAGAGCTGGGAATGCGCCTGCGAGGCCGCTGGTTAGTTCGTTGCGGAACCATATGAATCACGGGCGTACGCTGGTGTTCGCCGAAGAATCGAAGCTGTAGGGAGCCGGTCGTGTCCGCAGTCGCACCCGACGGACGCAAGATGCTGCGCCTTGAGGTCCGCAACAGCCAGACCCCCATCGAGCGCAAGCCCGAGTGGATCAAAACCCGGGCGAAGATGGGCCCCGAGTACACGCAGATGCAGAAACTCGTGAAGTCCGAGGGCCTGCACACCGTGTGCCAGGAAGCCGGCTGCCCCAACATCTACGAGTGCTGGGAGGACCGCGAGGCGACCTTCCTCATCGGCGGCGACCAGTGCACCAGGCGCTGTGACTTCTGCCAGATCGACACCGGCAAGCCGCAGGCGCTCGACCGTGACGAACCCCGCCGCGTCGGCGAGTCCGTGCTCACCATGGACCTCAACTACGCCACCATCACCGGCGTCGCCCGCGACGACCTGGAGGACGGCGGCTCCTGGCTGTACGCCGAGACGGTCCGGCAGATCCACGCGATGACCGCGGACCGGCCGGCCGGCGGTACCAAGGTCGAGCTGCTGATCCCCGACTTCAACGCCGAGCCGGCCCAGCTCGCCGAGGTCTTCTCCGCCCGCCCCGAGGTACTCGCGCACAACGTCGAGACGGTGCCGCGGATCTTCAAGCGGATCCGCCCGGGCTTCCGGTACGAGCGCTCGCTCGACGTGATCACCCGCGCCCGCGAGGCCGGTCTGGTCACCAAGTCCAACCTGATCCTGGGGATGGGCGAGGAGCGCGCCGAGATCAGCCAGGCGCTGCAGGATCTGCACGACGCCGGGTGCGAGCTGATCACCATCACCCAGTACCTGCGGCCGTCGGTGCGGCACCACCCGGTGGAGCGCTGGGTGAAGCCCGCGGAGTTCGTGGAGCTGAAGGAGGAGGCCGAGGAGATCGGCTTCGCCGGCGTGATGTCCGGGCCGCTGGTCCGCTCGTCGTACCGGGCCGGACGGCTCTTCCAGCAGGCGATCGACCGGCGGGCGGCGCAGGCGGCGGTCTGACGCTTGCGGCTTTTCATATGAGTTTGACCGAGTGGTCACCGGCTGGTAACACATAGTGGCGAGGGTGGGTTCATCGCACAGCCGTATCGGCTGACCTTTCGAGAGGGACGCAGGCCATGTCGTCCAGGTCCGTGCACGTCGTCCGTCTGCCCGTCGTACGGCCGCCCGTCCCGATGTCCGGGGCGCTGCGGGCTGTCGAGTCGTTCCTGCTCAGCGGTGGGCAGCAGACCGCCCGGCGCAACGCCTGGGCCGCGGTCGTCGCCGACCGGCAGCGCGCCAGGGACCGCCGGGAGGCGGAGCACGAGATGGCCGCTCTGATGGACGGGGTGCGGGGCCCGCGCTGAAGCCGCGCCGGCCGGCCGGTCCGCTGCCGCTTTCCCGCCGCCCGCGGTGACGGCGTACCGACAGGCCACGTATCCTTTCCGCATGGCGAGGAAGGAAACATCCGAGAACCCTGGACGTCTGCAGCAGATCGTCCAGACCTACAAGATGACCAGGCAGGCCGACAGCACGATCGGCCTTGTCCTTGCGGCTGTGGGAATCGTCACCTTTGGTGTCATCCTCGCCCTCGGCTTCTTGATCGGTCACCCCATCTACGCCGGCATCCTCGGCTTCCTGCTGGCTGTTCTCGCCATGGCGGTCGTCTTCGGCCGCCGCGCCGAGCGGGCCGCGTTCGGACAGCTCGAGGGCAAGCCGGGTGCCGCCGCTGCGGTACTGCAGAACGTACGCGGCTGGACCGTCACCCCCGCGGTGGCGATGAACAAGAGCCAGGACGTCGTCCACCGGGCGGTCGGCAAGGCCGGCATCGTGCTGGTCGGCGAGGGCAACCCGAACCGGGTGAAGAGCCTGCTGGCCAATGAGAAGAAGAGGGTCGCCCGGGTCGTCTACGACGTGCCCGTGAACACCTTCATCGTCGGCACCGGCGAGGACGAGCTGCCGCTGAAGAAGCTGCGTGCCACGCTGATGCGGCTGCCGCGGCCGCTGAGCGGTGCGAAGACCACCGAGGTCAACGACCGGATGCGGGCGCTGGGCGATCTGATGAGCAACATGCCGATTCCGAAGGGTCCGATGCCGCGGGGCATGCGGATGCCGAGGGGCCGCTGAGCCCTTCCCGCACGGGAAACGCGACGCGCGGGGGGTCCGGGGGTGACGCACCCCCGGACCCCCCGCGCGTCGCTGTGCTCCCGGCCGTGCCGGCCCGCTCGGCGTGCTGCTGCGGCCGTCGCGTGGCCGCGGCCGTCGCGTGAACGTCGCCTCGCCTGAAGAACGCCGCCGTTACGTGGACGTGGCCGTCACAGGCGGATCTCGACCGACTTGGCCGCCTTGTCGTGCAGGCCGCGGGTGTCGCGGTCCCAGACGACGGCGGGGATGACGAGCAGCAGCAGCACCGTACGGATCAGCACCGCGAGCGGCGACAGCCGGCCGCCGTCGAGCCGCGTCACCCGCAGGCGCAGCAGCAGCTTGCCGGGCGTACTCCCTACGAGGGACAGACCCACCAGGCTCAGCACGGCGAAGACAACCAGTGCCCACGGATTGGACGCGTTGTAGTCACCGTGTGCGATCAGGCCGTATGCGATCAGCACGCACAGAATCCAGTCGACGAAGACCGCCGCCAGCCGCCGGCCGACCGGCGCGATCGACCCGGGGCCCTCCTCGGGCAGCCCCAGCCGTTCGCCGCGATAGCCGAACTCGACGCCCATCTCTTCGGCGGCCGCGCGGGGCCCCGAGAGCCACGATCCGATGACTTCCCTGTTGTCCACGCGTCCACGGTATCCCCCGTACGGCGCACGGAACCGCGCGGGTGCGTACCCCTCGGCGTAGCGGTTAACACCTCAGAAACAAATGGGTCATGCTGGAGAAATCCCTGATCCCTATGGTCGGGGCAGTGTGCGCCACCGCACTGGCCGCATCTCGATCGCCAACCCGACCCGAGGGGCCGGGCCTAGGAGGAGTTGGATGTTCCAGAACGCCGACGACGTCAACAAGTTCATCTCGGACGAGGGCGTCAAGTTCGTCGACGTCCGATTCTGTGACCTGCCCGGTGTGATGCAGCACTTCACGGTGCCGGTGTCGTCGTTCGACCCGACCGACGAGCTTGCCTTCGACGGTTCGTCCATCCGCGGCTTCCAGGCCATCCACGAGTCGGACATGGCGCTGCGCGCCGACCTCTCCACGGCCCGCGTCGACCCGTTCCGCAAGGACAAGACGCTCAACATCAACTTCTTCATCCACGACCCGATCACCGGCGAGCAGTACAGCCGTGACCCGCGGAACGTGGCGAAGAAGGCCGAGACGTACCTGGCCTCCACCGGCATCGCCGACACCGCGTACTTCGGCCCCGAGGCCGAGTTCTACGTCTTCGACAGCGCGCGCTTCGCGACCCGGGCGAACGAGTCCTTCTACCACATCGACTCCGAGGCGGGCGCCTGGAACACCGGTGCGCTGGAGGACAACCGCGGCTACAAGGTCCGCTACAAGGGCGGCTACTTCCCGACGCCCCCGGTCGACCACTTCGCCGACCTGCGCGCGGAGATCTCCCTGGAGCTGGAGGCGGGCGGCCTGCAGGTCGAGCGCCAGCACCACGAGGTCGGCACCGCCGGCCAGGCGGAGATCAACTACAAGTTCAACACGCTGCTGGCCGCGGCCGACGACCTGATGCTCTTCAAGTACATCGTGAAGAACGTCGCCTGGCGCAACGGCAAGACCGCGACCTTCATGCCCAAGCCGATCTTCGGTGACAACGGCTCCGGTATGCACGTCCACCAGTCGCTCTGGCAGGGCGGCAACCCGCTCTTCTACGACGAGGCCGGTTACGCGGGTCTGTCGGACACCGCGCGCTACTACATCGGCGGCATCCTCAAGCACGCGCCCTCGCTGCTCGCCTTCACCAACCCGACGGTGAACTCCTACCACCGCCTGGTCCCCGGCTTCGAGGCCCCGGTCAACCTGGTCTACTCGCAGCGCAACCGCTCGGCCGCGATGCGGATCCCGATCACCGGGTCCAACCCGAAGGCCAAGCGGGTCGAGTTCCGCGCCCCTGACCCGTCCTCGAACCCGTACCTCGCCTTCTCCGCCCTGCTGCTGGCCGGCCTGGACGGCGTCAAGAACAAGATCGAGCCGGCCGAGCCGATCGACAAGGACCTCTACGAGCTCGCCCCGGAAGAGCACGCGAGCGTCCCCCAGGTCCCGACGTCCCTCCCGGCCGTTCTCACCGCGCTGGAGGAGGACAACGACTACCTGCAGGCCGGCGGCGTCTTCACCGCGGACCTGATCGAGACGTGGATCGATTTCAAGCGCACCAACGAAATCGCCCCGATCCAGCTGCGCCCGCACCCGCACGAGTTCGAGCTCTACTTCGACATCTAAATTCCCCGGCCCCGAGCGCTCCCCCGCTCTCCCGGGCCCTCTGCAGGCCGTGGGCCGCACCTCCTCGCGAGGTTGCGGCCCACGGCCTTGTGTTCGGGTGGCTCCGCGGGATGGTGCGGCGGCGACCGCACGGCCGGCTCAGTGGCCGGTGGCGTGGTCGGCGGCCTGGTCGGCGGTGGCGAGGATGGCCGGCCAGGGGAGGGGGCGGTCCGCGGGGGCCTCGCGGGGTTCGTGGAGCGGCCAGACGTCGGGGCCCTGGACGAGGTGTACGCCGGCCTGGCGCAGGACCTCCAGGTGGTGGGCCCAGGCGGGGTGGCGGGCGTGGGCCGCGTTCACCTGCGGGAAGACCACGACCGGTACGTCGGGCATGCCGAGCGCCTCGCAGAGCTGGGTGAGGGCCTGGTTGTCCGCGATGCCGGTGGCGAGTTTGGCGACGGTGTTGGCGCTCGCCGGAGCGACGACGTAGCAGTCCACGGGCGGGTGCGGCCGGGGTTCGCCGGGGAACCTCCCCTGGTCGCGCACGGGCAGCCCGGTCACCTCCGCCAGCCGCTCGACCTCGCCGATCGCCCGGAGCCAGGTCCCCGCGGTGGGCGTCAGCGTGACGGCGACCCGCCAGCCGCGCCCGATCGCGGGCTCCACCAGCCCCGTCCGCAGCCCCTCCACCCCACCGGCAGCCGCCCCCACAACCCCCAGCACCCCCCGCCCCGCCCTCGCCCCGTCCCGCACCATCTCCCGCACCCCCGCATTGTTGCCCTTGATCCCGCCGGCCGCACCCGGGCGAAAGTTTGACGCAGTGATTACGTCAAACCATCGTTGCCGCATGCTCTTCCCCACCCCTTCTCTGCGGCCAGACGATGAGCGCGTGCTCGGCGACGTTGAGCAGATGCGCCGGGCACTGCGGCATCAGGTGCGCGCAACGCCGGCCAGGTGGGTCGCGCGGCTGCGGAAGTTCCTCACCGCCGACGCGGTGGCCGCGTCGAACTCGATCGAGGGGTTCAAGGTCTCCACGGTCGACGTGGAGGACCTGATGGAGGGCGAGCACGAGGTCGACGTGTCCGAGGAGAACCGTGAGGAGACCCTCGCGTACCAGCGGATGATGACCTACGTGCAGACGCTCCATGACGTCGAGGACTTCGGTTACAGCAAGGGCCTGCTCAACGGGATGCACTGGATGCTGCAAGGGCACCGCCACAGCGTGCGCCGGCCGGCCAGTGGCGCCGGGGTCCGGTCTATGTGACGGACGCCCGCGATCCCAGCATCGCCGCGTACACCGCACCGGACGCGGAAGGCGTCCCGGACCTCATGCGGCAACTCGTGGACTGGCTCAACACCGACGACGGGTCGCACCCGCTCGTGCGCGCTGCCATGGCACACCTGCATCTCGTCTCCATCCACCCGTGGGCCGACGGCAACGGCCGGATGTCCCGCTCGCTGCAGACGCTCCTGATCGCCCGGGAGGGCGTCCTCGCCCCGGAGTTCTCCTCTGTCGAGGCGTGGCTGGGACGGCCCGGCAACACCTGGGAGTATTACCGCGAACTCCAGAACCGCGGCGCCGAATACCTCCCCGACCAGGACGTCTCCAGCTGGATCCGCTTCAATCTGACCGCCTACCACCAGCAGACCCAGACGGTCCGAGGGCGGCTCCACCGTTCGGGGCGGGTGTGGGAGACACTCACGGAATTCGCGGAGAGCAGCGGCTTCGACGAGCGCACGGTGGCCGCGCTGCACGACGTGGCCATGGCAGGGCGGGTCCGCCGCAGTCGCTACGAGCATGCCGAGGGTCTCAGCACACAGCAGGCCCAGCGTGACCTCCGCGAGCTCGTGACGGCACACGTCCTTGAGCCGGTCGGCCGCACCCGGGCCCGGTACTACACGGCCGGCGACCGGTTCCCCGGGACTTCCCTGGAGATCGCCCGCACTCCCATGACGCTGGCGGATCCGTACGCGCGGTGAGCCCGCCGGGCGTCGGGGGGCGGGAGCTGGGGGGTGGGGGGAGGGGTGGGGCAGACTGGGGGTATGCCTGAATTGCCGGAGGTGGAGGCCCTGCGGGGGTTTTTGGGGGAGAGAGTTGTCGGGAGGAGTGTTGAGCGGGTGTGGCCGGTGGCGGTGCACGCGCTGAAGACCTATGAGCCGGCGGTGACCGCTTTTGAAGGGGTCACCTTCGATGGGGTGGAGCGGTACGGGAAGTTCCTGGGGTTGCGGGGCGGGGGGCTGTATCTGGTGATGCACCTGGCCCGGGCGGGGTGGGTGCGGTGGAGTGAGGAGCTGGCGGAGGGGGCGCCGCGGCCGGGGAAGGGGCCACTGGCGCTGCGGGTCCGGCTGGAGGGCGGCGCCGGGTTCGATGTGACCGAGGCCGGGACGCAGAAGCGGCTGGCCGTCTATGTGGTGCGGGATCCGCAGGAGGTGCCGGGGGTGGCGCGGCTGGGTCCCGATCCGTTCGACGAGGCGTTCACGCTGGAGGTCTTCACGGGGATGCTGACCGGCGAGCGGCGCCAGATCAAGGGCGTGCTCCGGGACCAGGGGGTGATCGCCGGCATCGGGAACGCGTACTCGGACGAGATCCTGCACGCGGCCCGGATGTCCCCGTTCAAGCTGGCCGCCAAGCTCTCCGAGGAGGAGACCCGGCGGCTGTACGAGGCCATCGGGACGACACTCGGCGAGGCCGTGGAACGGTCCCGGGGGCTGCCGCTGCGTGATCTGAAGGCCGAGAAGAAGAGCGGGCTGCGGGTGCACGGACGCAAGGGCGAGGCGTGCCCGGTCTGCGGAGACACCATCCGCGAGGTGTCGTTCAGCGACTCCGCGCTCCAGTACTGCCCCACCTGCCAGACCGGCGGCAAACCGCTGGCCGACCGGCGGATGTCCCGGCTGCTGAAGTAGCGCCCGCCGCCCCCGTACGCCCGCCGCCGGCCCGCGCTCCCGGGCGACACCCGGCCGCATGCACGCCCGCACCCCCGCCACACGCAACGGCAGGGCACCGCGGCACGCGAAGGCCGGGGCACACCCGCCCCCCGCACCCGTGACGTAGGTCACGCACAAGCGGTCAGACGCGGTCGATATGGACGTTTGTCGACTTGACCCGGGCGATCGCCTCCGCGCCCACCTCCAGGCCCAGCTCCTCCACTGCCTCGCGGGTGACCAGGGAGACCAGGCGGTGCGGGCCGGCCTGGATCTCCACCTGCGCGGCGACGTCACCGAGTTTGACCGCGGTCACGATGCCGGGGAAGGCGTTGCGGACCGTGGTGCGGGAGGACTCGGGGTCGGAGTCACCGGGCGACTGGGCGAGTTCCACCGAGAAGGCGGCCAGGTCACGTCCGTCGATGAGGCGCCGGCCGGCCTCGTCGCGGTGCGTGGCGACGCGACCCGCGTCGGCCCAGCGGCGGGCGGTGTCCGGGCTGACGCCCAGCAGGCGGGCGGCCTGCCCGATGGTGTACGACTGCATGCCGCCACCCTAGGCCCAGGCCGCCGCGGAAAAGCCGCACGGACGCCGGAAGGACGCCGCACACACGCCGCGAGGACGCGGCACGGTCACGGCCACCGGCACAGCAGGGACACAGGCAGGGACGCCCCCGCATCCCCGGCGGCCAGGGGTCAGGCCCCCTGCTGGAGGATGTCCCGCCAGGAGTGCTCGGGAACGTAGCCAAGGGCCTCGCGGGCCCGCTCGATGCTGAGCAGCGTCTCGAACTCGCCTATCTTCCGGGTGAGTTCGACCTCGGGAAAGACCTCCGCCAGAAGCTCCGCGGAGGGGCGGTTCATGATCGTGTCCGCCGCCGCGATGACAAAGGACGGGGCGCCGGTGAGCGGCGCGTTCAGAGCGAGCCGGCAGGCCAGCGCCACATCGCGCGCGTCCACGTAACCCCACAGGTTCCACTTGCGCAGCTGCGCGTCGCCCCAGTAGCCGGGGACGAAGCGGTAGTCCCGCTCGACGTGGACGTTGGAGAGCCGCAGGGCGACGAAGGGGATGCCGGACCAGTCGGCTATGTGCCCCGCCGTGGTCTCGCTTGCCGTCTTGGACAGGGCATAGGTCGAGGTGGGGTACGGGTAGTGGTCCTCGTCGACCGGCGCGTAGCGGGGCGGGGTGTCGAAGGGCAGGCCCAGCGTGGTCTCGCTGGACGCCCAGACCACCCGGCTCAGCTTGTTCTGGGCGGCGGCCAGGAAGACGTTGTTGTTCATCGCCAGGTTGGCGTTGAGGGTGTGGGCCGCAGGGAAGAGGCCGGGCGCCGGGATGTTGGCGAGGTGGATCACCGTGTCGGCGTCCTGCAGCGCGTCGACCGTCTGCCCGTAGTCGGTGAGGTCGGCGCAGAGCAGCGGGGCCCCCAGCTCCGCCATCCGTTCCCGGTCGCCCGGGCCGGCCACGATGTCCACGGCGAGGACCTCGTGGCCGTGCGCCAGCAGATCTGCCACGACGACGCGGCCGGTCTTACCGCTGGCTCCGGTGACGGCGACTGTGCTGCTGCTCATGAGCGGGCTCCGTGCTTCTCTCTTGCGCTGGCTTCGCGTGCGTGCGTGCGGATCTTCTTCTGCGTACCGACTGCTCCCGGCCGTTCGACGCCCGACCGATCCGCCCTGTTCAGGCGGCCCCCGCCGTTCGACCGGCGCGGCTCCAACAGCTTGCCACAGCCGTCCGCCCGCCCGTTTCGCCCCCTGTGGACAACTCCCGGCAACGACGCGTACCCGTTCTGGGCGACCGAGTACGCGTACACCTACGGCGATCCGCGGGCCGGTTCGCCGGCTGCCGCTTTCCTGCGCTACCTCACCAACTCGGTCGGCCAGGACATCATCCGCTCCCACGGCGACCGCCCCTGCGCGGAGCCGGCCAACCCGGTGCTCTGCCGGCCGTCGCCGGCGAAGTGACGGTCCGCGACGGGGACGGGGACGGGTGAACCCGGGCCCCGGTGTCGGGGGGTCCCCGTAGTCTGAGGGGGGTCGAGGGAGGGGATCGTGGACGAGGGTGTCGGGGTCGGGCGCGAAGCCACCGCCCTGTTCGCGCGGGCGGCGCGGCTGCGCGGGACCGCGCGGCACGTCGTCACGGAGTACGACGCGGCGCGCGCGGCGGTCGAGGAGGCGCTCGCGCCGATCCGGATGAGGCTGGTGCGCCGCGAGCTGGCCGCGATGCCCGTCGGACGGCTGGCCGACGCCACCGAGGGGCGGCTGCGGATCACCGCGCTGGAGAAGGCCGGGTACGACAGCGTCGGGCAGGTTTTCGACGCGAGCCCTTACGAGCTGAGCCGGCTTCCCGGGGTCGGTCCCACCACCGTCGCGCAGGCGCGGGCCGCCGCCACCCAACTGGCGCTTGCCGTGCAGGAGACCGTGTCGGTCCCGCTGGACGTGGAGCTCCGCGAGGACGAACTCACCGGGGCGCTGGTGGTACGCCTGCACCGGCTGGTGGAAGCGGGCCCGGAGACGGTCAGGGCGCGGGAGACCGCGGGGCGTACGGAGCAGCGGCTGCTCGCACTGGCGACGTCGGCCCGGCCGGCCCGGGGGCGGCTGAGCATGCTGCTGGCCGGGCGCGAGCGCCGGGAAGTGGCCCGCACGGCGCTGGCCGAACTGGACGCGACGCTGCGGGCGGCGGAGAAGGACGACCTCGCGCTGATGTTCACGCAGGCGTCGGTGGACCTGATGCGGGCGTCGGGCTCGGGACCGGACGCCGCCACCGAGGCGTGGATCGACTTCGAACTGCGCGCCCCCGAATACCACGGGCTGCTGGGCGAGTTCGGCGGTCCGGCGCCGGACGCCGCCGCGGCACAGGGCTTCCTGCCCACCGAACTGGCCGACCGGGTACGGGCGCAGCCGCTGGACGACACGCACCGCCGGGTGTCGCTGCGCGGGTATCAGGCGTTCGGGGCCCGCTTCGCGCTGGCCCAGCGGCGGGTGGTGCTCGGTGACGAGATGGGCCTGGGCAAGACGGTGCAGGCCGTCGCGGCGCTGGCGCATCTCAAGGCGGAGGGGCGGACGCACTTCCTGGTGGTCTGCCCGGCGAGCGTGCTGGTGAACTGGCTGCGCGAGATCGAGTCCCGCAGCACCCTGCGCGCCTACCGGGTGCACGGCCCCGACCGGGCGCTCGCGCTCAAGGAGTGGCTGTCGGCGGGTGATGTGGCGGTGACCACCTACGAGGCGCTGCGGGCGCTGGATCCGGTGCGGGACGCGCCGGGCGAGCCGCTGGGCATGCTCGTCGCCGACGAGGCGCACTACGTCAAGAACCCCGAGGCGCGCAGGTCGGTGGCGCTGGCGGCCTGGATGACGCGGGCGGACCGGGTGCTGCTGCTCACCGGCACCCCGATGGAGAACCGCGTCGAGGAGTTCCGCAATCTGGTCGGTTATGTCTCGCCCGAGCTGCTGCCGCAGGTCCGCCGGAGCCTGGCGGCGGCCGGACCGCAGGCGTTCCGCAAGGCGGTCGGTCCGGCGTATCTGCGGCGCAATCAGGTCGATGTGCTCAGCGAACTCCCCGAGCTGGTCCGGGTGGACGAGTGGGAGGACCTCTCCAGGGCCGATCTGGCGGCCTACCGGCAGGCGGTCGCGGCCGGGAACTTCATGGCGATGCGGCGGGCCGCGTACGCCGATCCGGTCCGGTCGGCGAAGCTGACGCGGTTGCGGGAGGTCGTGAAGGAGGCCGCCGAGAACGGGCTGAAGGTGGTGGTCTTCTCCTACTTCCGCGAGGTGCTGGAGACGGTGACCGCGGCACTCGGCGGTGCGGTGGCCGGCACGATCACCGGCAGTACGCCCGCGACCGAACGGCAGCGGCTGGCCGACGCGTTCGCCTCCTCCCCCGGCCACGCGGTGCTGGTCGCGCAGATCCAGGCCGGCGGGGTCGGGCTCAATCTGCAGGCGGCCTCGGTGGTGGTGCTCTGCGAGCCGCAGATCAAGCCGACGATGGAGGAGCAGGCGATCGCCAGGGCGCACCGGATGGGCCAGGTCCGCCGGGTGCAGGTGCACCGGCTGCTCGGCGCGGACAGTGTGGATCAGCGGATGCTGGAGATCCTGGCAGGCAAGAGCCGTGCGTTCGACGCGTATGCCCGGCTCAGTGACACCGCCGACTCGGCGCCGGAGGCCCTCGACATATCGGAGCAGTCGCTGGCCCGTCTGGTCGTGGAGGCGGAACAGCTGCGGCTGTCCGGCGAAGTGGCTCCCGCCGGGGACCGGGTGAGCCTGACGAAGGCCGCGAACGCCGTCGGCGCGGCGGAAGCCCCCGAGGCCAGGGAGACCGCCGGGAGCACCGAGCCCGCCGAACCCGCCGAGACCTCCGGGCAGCCGGGCGGGCGGTGATCGGGCCGGCGGCCGGCGGGGCACCCGGCAGCGCGCTGATGGACCGGGTACGGACAACGGCACCCGCTGGGCCGGCCACGTGCGGGGCGGCGACGACGCGAGACACCGCACCGCACGTGGCCGGGGTGAGAGGACCGCCGGTCAGGTGCTGTAGACCTCGAACTCGGCGATCTGGGCGGCGGGCCAGCCGGTGTTGGCGGTGAAGTTGAGCCGGATGTAGCGGGCGCTGACCGTGGCCGGCAGGCTGATCGTCACGGTGTTGCCGGACGCCGGGTCGAACGTGTAGGCGGCGTTGGGCAGTTGGGTGGCCGGCGGCAGTGAGGTGCCGGCCTGGACGGAGATGGTCTGGGTACGGGTGGCCCAGGCGGTGGCCGGCGGCAGCTTCAGCACCAGCCGCTTGACCGGGTAGGGGGAACCGCCGAGGTCGACCTGGAGCCACTGCGGGAACGCGTTGTTGGCCGATTCCCAGTAGGTGCTGGGGTTGCCGTCGTTGGCGTTGCCCGGGAAGTACACCTGGGTCTGGCTGCTGGCCGAAATGGCCTTGCCCGCCGCGAGGTTGCCGGCCGGCGGGGCACCGGCGTCGGTGGTGACGGTGACCTGGTTGGAGGGCTGCGAGATGTCGCCGGCGGCGTCCAGGGCCTGTACGTCGTAGGTGTAGGAGGTGGACGGGGTCAGGCCGGTGACCGTGAAGGCGGTGACGTTGCCCGCGGTGCTGCCGACCGGGGTGGTGGAGGCGCCAGTGACGCTCATCACCCGGTAGCCGGTGACGGCGACATTGTCGGTCGCGGCGTTCCAGGCCAGGGAGACGGAGTTGCTGGTGTGCGCGGTGACGCGGAGGTTGCCGGGCGCGGTCGGCGGTACGGTGTCGCCGCCGGTGACGACGGGCTGGGTGGGGCGGGTCGCGGTCAGCGCGATCTGTCCCTTGAGCATCCGGCCACCGTCCCCGGTCAGCCGCAGATAGTAGTCCGACGAGCACGCCGTACCGTCCTCGTCCAGCGCCAGCATCCCCGAATCAGTGGGCAGCCACGCCGCGGACTCCGCGGTCTTGGCGATCTGATTGCCCTCGTTGAACTCGTCGAACATCGAGATGTAGATCCCCTGCACCCCCGCCCGCTTCATGTTGTAGAACTGCCGCCACATGAAATCCCCGTGCGCCCGCTGCCGCAGCGTCACCGCACCCGGCAGCACACACGGCAGATAGTCGATGCCGTGCGCCGCACAGTCCGCCAGATCCGGAACCGTCGCCACGTTGTAGAAGTTGTCCGCGTCCCCGACATTCCCGATCCGGCCCACCAGCCACGGCGACAGCGCGTGGAAGGCGTGGTAGACATCGATGAACCCGGGACGGGAATCACGGTCACCGGTACGCCACCAGGTCGGCACCCCGCCGATCACATAACACCCCTGGTCCTTGAACCAGTTGACGACATCCAGACACGGCGCCGGCGCGAACGGCCGCTTGTCGTCACTGAAGCCGAAGCCCCAGATACACACCACCGGCTTGCCGTTCTGCGTGGCATACGCCGACGACGCGGTGTGCGCCTTCATCTTGGCGGTCCAGTCGTTCTTGATCTCCGACTGCATGGTCGTCCAGTCGGTCACGTCGTACATGATGTAGAACTTCCGGCCGTGCGACTCCGCCGCACTGCGCACCTTGGCCGCCATCGCGTCCCGCGTCGGCCCCTCACCGCCCACCGGGTTGAACCGCTGCAGCGCCGCGGTGTCGATGCCGTTCTGCTGCATCCACAGGAAATGCGTGTCCACGGTCTGCTGGTCGTAGGAGGAGAAGAGGTCCGCCGGCTGCCCGTTGCCGAGATTCGCGTACCCCGAGTGATACGTCCGGCTGAACTCCCGCACATCCGGCCACGCCACGATCGTGGTGTTCGACGGCGCCGGCGGCTGCCCGCCGTTCGCACTGTAATGCCACCAGGAGTTGATCGGCGCACCGTCACCCGGGCACGCGAACCACCCCTGATACCCGACCGAGACCTTGCCGACGACATCACCCGGACCACTCGCCGCCGGCGCCGCACCGGCCGACGACACCGGACCGACCACACCCAGCGCGGCCAGACCCACAGCGGCCGAACCTCCGGCCGCCGTGCCCAGGAACATACGACGTGACACACCCATCTGGACTCTCCTCCGATCGGCGTCGACTCCCGCCGGTGCGCGGCTGATGGGGGGATCGGCAGCGGATCGGAAGTCTGGTGCGGGGGATCGTAACGAAGGGGTTACGTTCGCGCAATAGATCGAACGTAAGGCGAAATAATTGACAGAAGTCGCGCAAGAAGCGCCCAGATGGCGGTCTCGCACGGGATTCACACGATTGAGACCGGGATCTCAGCGCAGGCAAAGAATTCGTTCATACGGTGCTCCCCATGAGCCAGGAACGGTCGCCGGACACCAGCGCGGACGGCGGGGACAGTGGGGACAGCGAGGGCGGCACAGCCCCGCCGGACGGCATAACCACGCCGGACCGCCTGGTCCCGCCGGACGGCATAACCACGCCGGACCGCCTGGTCCCGCCGGACGGCATAACCACGCCGGACCGCCTGGTCCCGTCGGCGGACGACGACGCGCAGACCCCGGGCAGCGACGGGCGGGAGCGGCTGTGGTCCCGGCAGATGGTCCTGTCGGTCAGCGCCCTGGCCGTGATGGCCGCGCTGACCCTGACCACGATCGTCCAGTCGCCGGCCCACTCGTCAACACCCGGGCCCGGTACGGAAGATGCCAAGCCGGCCGCCGAACTCACCCAGGCCGCGCGAGCGCCCGCCCCGGCCGCCGAGTCACCGGTGTCCAGCCCGGCGCCGAGCCGGACCCCGGCCACCACGCCGCCCCCGGCCACAACACCCGCGGCCCCGTCGCCGTCCCCCTCCGCCACCACGGCCGACCCGCGCACGTCCCTGTCCCGGGCGGTCAAGGACCTCGGCGGCAGCGGCACGATGTCGGTGGGCGTCGCCGACCTGGACGGCACCGCGAGCGCCACGTACGACAGCGACCGCGACGACCGCGCGTACGACACCGCCAGCATCGTCAAGGTCGACATCCTCGCCACGCTGCTGCTCCGGCACCAGCGCAGGGGAACGTCGCTGAGCGCCGGGGAGCGGAATCTGGCCACGTCGATGATCGAGGTGAGCGACAACGACGCGGCCGAGGAACTGTGGGAGACCATCGGCGGTGCATCAGGGCTCGCCGCCGGCAACGCCACCCTCGGGCTGCACCACACCGTGGGCGGCCCGGGTGATCTGTGGGGCCTCACCCAGACCACCGCGGTCGATCAACTCGCCCTGCTTCGGGCGGTCTTCGGCAGCTCCGGCTCACCGCTGTCGGCCGCCTCGCGCAGCTATGTGAAGTCGCTGATGACCTCGGTGTCGGCCGGGCAGCGCTGGGGCGTCTCGGCCGCCGACTCCGACGGCGCCGGCTTCGCCCTGAAGAACGGCTGGCTGCAGCGCACCGCCACCGGGCTGTGGGATATCAACAGCATCGGCCTGGTGACCTATCACGGCCACCGGCTGCTGATCTGCGTGCTGTCGTCGGGGCAGCGCTCGGAGCAGAAGGGCATCGATCTGGTGGAGGACGCGGCGAGCGCGGCGGCTACGTCCTTCGTGGCCGGCCTGTCGTGATCCGGCCATGACCGGGGCCGGGCCGTGACGTGGATGCCGTCATGGCCGGGGAAGCCGGGAGGGGCGGCGCAGGAGCGGCCGGGCAGCCGCGCACCGTGGAGCGTGAGCACGACGGGGAGCGCGGAGAAGGTCACCCGGCCATGGTGCCCGGACCGTACGACATCCGTCAGTCTGGATTGACAGCCCTCCGCTTGTCAGTCTAGATTGACAGTTATGGACCTCACTGCGGTCATGCATACGGACGATCCCGCCGTCGGCCTGCGCGCCGTCGGAGCGCTGCACCGGCTCGCCGAGCAGGTGGAGGCGGCGCATGTGGCGCTGGCCCGCCGGCAGGGGTGGTCGTGGGAGCAGATCGGTGACGCCCTCGGGGTGTCGCGCCAGTCGGTACACGCGAAGTACGGAAAGTGAGGCCGCTCATGCCGGACACCGCCACCACCCGTCTCAAGCCCGTACTCGACCTGGCCAGGGAGGAGGCGAACCTGCGGGGGGACCGCCGGATCGGCACCGATCACCTGCTGCTCGCGCTGCTGCACGACCCCGCCGCCCCGCCGGCCCGCGCGCTCGGTGTCACGCTCACCGAGGGGCGGGACGCCCTGGAGTCGCTGGACCGCGGCGCGCTGGCCTCGCTCGGCATCCGGCTGGACGGCCCGTTGGCGCCGCCCCCGGTGCGCGGCCAGCGCCGCCTGCCCTTCAACTCCGCGGCCCGCACGGCGATCGGCGCCGCCAAGCACGAGGCGGAGCACGAGCGCAGGGGCCGCCGGATCGAGCCCCGGCACCTGCTGCTCGCGCTCCTCAACGCCCGCCATCCCGACCCGGCCGCCGACCTGCTCTCCGCGCTGAATCTGCGCGGTCCCGCGGTACGCGAACGGCTCGCGGGCTGCTGATCCGCGGCGTACGGCCGCCCGGACGCCGGTGCGGCGCACGGGCGCAGACCACTACTCCGCCACCTCCACCAGCACCTTGCCGACCGCCCCGGCCTCGACCGCCGCGTGCGCGTCCCCGGTCCTCGCCAGCGGGAAGCGGTGCAGCGGCAGCCCCGCCTCCTCGCCGACCCGGACCGCCCCGTCGGCGACCGCCGCCGTCACCGCGGCCACCGCGTGGTCCTTGGCGGTCCGCGGCACCGTGTAGACCAGGACACCCTGCCAGCGGATGTTGGTGAACATCGAAGGCCGGACCGGAACGGTCATCGTGCCGCTGTCGTCGGCGTAGAAGGCGACGACCGCGTCAGGGGCGGTCACCGCGACATCGAGTGCGGCGTTGGCGCCGGGGGCGACCTCGGCCACGATGTGCACACCGTCGGGGGCGATCCGGCGGATCTCGGCGGCGGCGTCCCGCTCCCGGTAGTTGACGACGTGGTGCGCGCCGGCCGCGGTGGCGAGCGCCGCCTTCTCGGCGCTGCTCACCGTCGTGATCACGGTGGCGCCGGCCCAGCGCGCGAGCTGGATCGCCGCGTTGCCGACCGCGCCCGCGCCGCCGGCCACCAGCACCGTACGGCCGTCGAGCGCGCCGACCGCGAGCCGCTGCGGCCCGCCGTCCGCGACGGTCAGCAGCCGGTGGGCGGTGAGCGCCGGGATGCCGAGGCTCGCGCCGAGTTCGAAGGAGGCGTGCTCCGGCAGCGCGACGGCCTGCCGGGAGGGCAGCGTCACATACTCCTGGGCGGTGCCGCCCGCCCTTTTGTACGCCGCCTCCCAGATCCAGACCCGCTCGCCGATCCGGTTCTCCGGGACGCCGGGGCCGACGGCGTCGATCACCCCGGCGCCGTCCTGGTTCGGGACCTGCTCCGCGTCCGGGGACGCGTTCTGCCGGACCTTCCAGTCGGTCGGATTGACGCCGGAGAGCCATACCCGCACGCGCACTTCGCCCGGCCCCGGCTCCGGCTGCGGCCGGTCGGCGAGGGAGAGCACGTCGCTGCTGCCACTGGTGGTGTAGATGATCGCCTTCATGAGCCGTACAAGGTACCGGCAGGCGCGATTCTTCCCGGACTCCGCTGCTCCGTTCGGTGCGCCGTCCGCGGCATCCGCCCCGCCGCACGCCCCGGACGGACGGGCTGAGCCGGCGTCACACCGGCCCGGTGCTCAGGACGGTTCCGGCAGCGCGACCCGGTCGGCGGCCGGTGCGATCCGCGGCACGCGGGGGACGTACGTCCCCGAGGCGCCGCCGTGGCCGCGGTGGATGAGCAGGCCGGAGAGCGGATCGGGGACCGCGTCCAGGGCGGCCTGGGTGCCGGGCAGTGACTTCCACAGGAGCCAGTCGCGTTCCTTGGTGAACGCCACTTCGAGCACCACACCCCAGCTGTGCTCGAACCATTTCCAGCCTGCCGCGCCATTGGTCACCAGCGACTCGGCGAGCGTCTGCGCGTACGCGTCACGCCAGGACGCGGCCGGGATCACCGCGTGTTCGGCGTCCAGGATCTCTATCGACCACCAGTCCGCAGCCTTCATGCCAACGACCATAGACACCGGTCCCGGCGACCGGAAGGGGTGAGAGCGCGCCCTTGGCCTGATCTTTTACGTACGTCAGGTTTGCGGTGGTTTCCCGCCAGGGCACGCTCCCGCTCCCCCTGGTTACCGCAAGCCCGCCTCCGCCGCCGCGAGGATCTCGGTGACCCGCGCACCGAACCGCGCGTCGCACGGGTTGGGGCCGCCGGCGACCGCCGCGATCAGCGTGTCGATCGCGTGGCCGAAGGATTCGGTGGCAGGCCCGCTGACGCCCTCCGGGTAGGTGGCGACCCCGTGCGTGCCGCGGAACTCGATCGCCACGCCGGCGCCGGCTCGCGGCGCGGTCAGGGTGAGCACCGCGGTACTCGACGCGCCGCTCTCATGACGAAGCGTCAGATGCGTGGTGTCGCCCGCCCCGCGGGCGCTGTGCACCTCGGTGACGTCGCCGAGCACCGGCAGCAGGACGGACAGCGCGTGCGGGCCCACGTCCCACAGGCCGCCTTTCTCCCGGCGCCAGGGCGAGTCGGCGAACGGGCTCGCGCCGTCGCCGAACACCGACCCGTACCAGTCGGCGCGGCCGAGGTACCAGTCGCCGGTCGCCGCCTGCTGGTCGATCCACCGGGCGGAGGCCGGGTCGAAGCGCAGGGTGAAGAAGACCACGGAGGCCACCCCGCTCCCGGTTACCGCGTCGGCCACCGCGTGCGCGTCATCGACGGTCGCCGCCAGCGGCTTGTCCAGCAGCAGATGACGGCCGGCCTTCGCCGCCCTGACCGCGAGCGGCGCCTGGAACGCGGGCGGCAGGGCGACCGCCACCGCGTCGACGTCCGCGATCAGGGCTTCCACGTCGTCATAGGCCCGCACCCCGAAGGCGCCCGCGACCTCGGCTGCCGCCTCGGGCCTGCGGCCCCACACCCCGGCGAATTCCACCCCGGGGTGGGCGGCGAGCGCGGGGCCGTGGGTCATCGAGGCCCAAGGGCCGGTGCCGAGCAGGCCGAAACGGATCGTCATGAGGTCACCTTGGGCTCGTCGTGCCTGGCATAGGAGTCGCCGTCCACATCCCGCCACTCGACGGAGAACTGCACTTCCACCGCGGGGATCACGGCGGTGTGCCGCCGCAGCAGGGCGAGCACCGCCCCGGTCGTCTCGCGCTTGACCTCCGCGGTGCGGCCGGCCAGCAGGGCCAGTTCGGCATGGATCATCGCGTAGTACGGCGAGCCGTCGGCGATCCAGGTCTCCTCCAGCCGCAGGAAGCGGGTCTTGCAGCCCTGGAGGCGGCCCCCGGCGACAGTGACCAGCGTCTCGTGCAGATCCTTGGCGAAGGCGGGGCGGTCGAAGGCGTCGGCGACGGTCCCGGAGTACACGACGGTGATGTGCGGCATGCCGCCCATTGTGCCGCCCGCCCGGATGCGGCCCGCCGCCGGTACGTTCACCGGGTGACGCACGTGACCGCAAGTTGCGGTTGAGCCGTACCCGCTGGTCACCCTGGTGGTGCCGGGTCCGCGTTCACACGTGGTTAACGGCCGGGCAACAGCCGGGAAAAGCGGACTTGCGACGCTGCACCCGGCCGATCAGTGCCGCTCGGCAGCCCGGCCCGCACCCGCGATCACGTTCGTTAAGGATGGCTTCACCGTGACCTACAAGGCTGAGTACATCTGGATAGACGGCACCGAGCCGACCGCGAAGCTGCGCTCAAAGACGAGGATCCTCGCCGATGGCGCCGAGCTCCCCATCTGGGGCTTCGACGGTTCCAGCACCAACCAGGCCGAGGGTCACGCCTCGGACCGCGTACTCAAGCCGGTGGCTTCCTACAAGGACCCGTTCCGCGGCGAGAACGACGTGCTGGTGATGTGTGAGGTCTTCAACATCGACGGCACCCCGCACGAGTCCAACACCCGCGCCGCGCTGCGCGATGTCGCGGAGAAGTTCGCCGGGCAGGAGTCGCTGTTCGGCATCGAGCAGGAGTACACCTTCTTCAAGGGCTCGCGCCCGCTCGGCTTCCCCGAGGGCGGCTTCCCCGCCCCGCAGGGCGGCTACTACTGCGGTGTCGGCGCCGACGAGATCTTCGGCCGCGAGATCGTCGAGAAGCACCTCGACAACTGCCTGACCGCGGGGCTCGGCATCTCCGGCATCAACGCCGAGGTCATGCCCGGCCAGTGGGAGTTCCAGGTCGGCCCGCTCAGCCCGCTGGACGTCTCCGACCAGCTGTGGGTGGCCCGTTGGCTGCTCTACCGCACCGCCGAGGAGTTCGGCGTCTCCGCCACCCTGGACGCCAAGCCGGCCAAGGGCGACTGGAACGGCGCGGGCGCGCACACCAACTTCTCCACCAAGGCGATGCGCGAGAACTACGCGGCGATCATCGAGGCCGCCGAGTCGCTCGGCCGCGACGAGAAGCCGCTGGAGCACATCAAGCACTACGGCTCCGGTGTCGAGGCCCGGCTGACCGGTGCGCACGAGACCGCGCCGTGGAACGAGTACAGCTACGGCGTCTCCAACCGCGGCGCCTCGGTCCGTATCCCGTGGCAGGTCGAGGTGGACCAGAAGGGCTACATCGAGGACCGCCGCCCGAACGCCAACATGGACCCGTACGTCGTCACCCGGCTGATCGTGGACACCTGCGGCACGGCCCTGGAGAAGGCCGGACTGGTCTGACCGGTCGGTTCCGTACGGCAGTTGTGACACGGCAGTGCTGACACGGCAGTCGTGACAGAGCAGTTGTGACAGGAAGGGCGCCCGCCGGGAGGTGGGCGCCCTTCCTGTGTGCTCCGCCCTTCCGGTGCCGCCCGGCGCCGTTTCGAGTGACCATCGGATGAACCACTCGTTTGACACCGCGTGAACACGCGACCACAACAAGCCACCACGTCCGCCTCCGGGATTCCCGCCGGCTCCCGTCCCGTCGCGGTGGAAGAGGCGGAAGCCGCGCTGGTCGAGCACTATCCGCGGCTGGTACGGCTGGCGTATCTGACCCTGCCGGCCGGCCTCGGCAAGCACCGCAGAGTGCTGGTGGCACACCGCCTCGTGCAGCGGGCGCTGCCCCGGTCCGGCACCCCGGCACCCGTCGCGGGCGGGGCGTACGGCCTCCTGCGCCGCGAAGTGCTCCGCGGGGCACTGGAGTTCGGGGCGTACGGCCGGTGGCGTACGGCGCTGGAAGCGGTACGGCCGCCGCAGGTGCTGGGGCTCCGGGTGCACCCCCGGGTCGGGGACGACGGCGAACTCGCCCTGGACCGCGCGCTGTCCGCGCTGCGGCCCGAGGCCCGGGCGGCCTTCGCGCTGCGGACGGCCGAGCGGCTGGACGCGGCGCACGCCCGGGCACTGCTGGCGGCGGCGGGGGCGGCCGACCCGCCGGGCGCGCTGCGCGCTGCGGCCGCGGTGGCGGCCGTACCTGATGTGCAACGGCTGCTGGCATCGGCGGAGTTCGACCCCGCCACGGTCCAGGCCCGCCCGACGGACCTGCTCCGCCGCAGGCAGCGGGTGCGGATCGGGCTCGCGGCGGTCGTGATGGTGGTGGCCGGCGGGCTGCTCATGTCGGTGTGGAGCGACGGGAGCACACCCCAGTACACGGCCGCCGCCGGTACGCCCGCGGGCGCCTCGTACGACACCGACCCGGCGGCGCTGGTCCGGGTGGCGCCGGACGCCTGGACGAGAACGGACCGGATGGACTTCACCGCCTGGCCGGCCCGCGGCGGCCGCACCTCCGACAAGGCGCTGCTGGCACGGGCGTTGGCGGTCTGGGCGAACCCGGGGCCGGATGTGGACGTCAGCGCCACGCCCGGCACCCCGCGTACCGGACCCGCCCGGCCGCCCCAGCTGCTCTTCGCGGGCGACGTCGACAACGCGACCGTGGTCCTGTTCCACGACGGTCTGCGGCTGGTCCGCTTCGCCCAGCCGCGCAGCGGCAACGGCCGGGCCGCGCTGGACTTCGCCCAGGTGCAGGACGCGGACATCACCACCGCGGCCGCGGTCGTGGTCAACCGGGTGGACGGCAACGCCCGCTTCCTGACCGCGCCCTGGGTGGCGGACGCGCAGTACCGCGACCTGCTCCGGCCGGACCGGCGGGGAACCGCGCTGCACCGCTCGGCGGACGGGGTGACCGACCCGGTGGCGATGCCCGGTGCGGGCGCGCCGGCCGGGAGCTGCGGCACGGCGTGGCCGGTGATGCGGCTGCGCTCCTCCCCCGAGGTCGCCCAGCGGCAGACGTTCCTCCTCACCGACCTCGGTGACCTCACCCCCGTCCACCTCACCTTCAGCCCGCCGCCCACCGCCGGGGTGCCCGCCGGGCAGCCGGGGGAGGTCACCGGCACGCAGGCGCTGGAGAGCTGGGCGCACGGCGCATGCCGGCTGGGCGGCTTGCGCGGGCAGGGCGTGCGGTCGGTCGACGCGTGGGAGTTCGCCAGGACCCCGCTGCCCGAAGGCCGCGGCGACGCGGCCTGGACCTGCGACCGCGCCGACACCTGGCGCGGCCCGGGGCAGGCGACGGTGCGGTTCGTACCCCCGGACGTCGCGGCGACCGCGCCCGGCACGGTGGCCGGTCAGCAGACCGGCGGGCGCGCGTGCGGCCCCTTCGGGCGGGAGGTGATGGCCGGGGTGATGTGGAAGTCCCCGGCCGGGCACTGGTATCTGCTCGCCGCCGGCAGCCGGGACGTCACCCGGATCACCGCTTCCGACGGGGTGGACGCCACCGCGGACGGACCGTTTCTCGCCACCCCGGCGCCGCCCGGGAGCCGTCCGGCGCTCAGCGCCAGGCTGAAGAGCGGCGGCACGCTCTCCCCGCTGACCGGGGACTGACCCGGCCGGCGGGCGGAGCGCTCACTCTCCGGTCCGCAGCCGCAGCACCATCGTCACGTTGTCACCCTCCCGGGTGTCCTCGTCCCAGCCCTGACTGGCGTAGAAGGCCCGGGCCCTGGCGTTCGGCGCGAAGACGTCCAGACTGGCGACCGCGAGCTTGGCGGCCCGCCACACCTCGACGCAGGCGCGGTGCAGGGCGGTGCCGGTGCCGGTGCGCCACACCTCGGGGTCGATGTGGAAGTGGAAGAGCTTGTCGCCGTCGAAGCGGGCGCCGAGGACGGCGAAGCCCACCACGTGGTCGTCGCGGACCGCGCAGAGTACGGTCCGCTCCCGCGAGGTGATCGCCTGCTGGGTGCCGACGCGCTGCCGTTCGAGTTCCTCGGGGCCGCTGTACGCCTCGGGCGGCAGGTGGCCCCGGTAGTACGTCGCCCGGGCCCGGGCGTGGACGTCGCAGATGGCGTCCAGGTCCTCGATGAGGGCGGGCCGGATCACGACGGGCGATTTGCTCATGGGTACATGGACGCCCAGGGCGGCGATTCAGTTCCCCGGAAGTGGCCGGAAGTGACGCTTCTCACCGTTTGGGTAACCGGTCGCCGGCGGAAGGGACCCGCGGCGGGCCGGACCGGGGGTCAGGACCCGGACCGGCCCGCCGCGGATCAGCCGGAGGTCGTCCGGCCGTCGTGAACGCCGAGTTGAACGCCGAGTTGAACGCCGCCTCGAACGCCGTCTTGAACACCCTGTTGGAATACCGCCACCGTACGCGCGGGCACCGTGAAGGTGCCGGACGAGGGGGCGTAGCCGGCGGTCCTCACCACCGGGTCGGCCCCGTGCGCCTGCACCGGGTGCAGGGCGTAGCGCGTGCCGGCCAGGGAGGCGATCCGCTGGTCCTGGCGCTGCGGGGTGGCGTTGATGACGACGACGAGGTCACCGGTCTTCATGGTGATCACGCCGGGCGTCTCGCCGGTGCCGGACAGCGGGAAGGAGAGCTGCCGCTGGACCTCGGCCGACGTACTGAGGTGGAACGCGGGCTCGGCGGTGCGGATCCGCAGCAGGTCCTGGTACGCGGCCGAGGCGGCGTTGATCTGCGCGCAGCCGGGGGTGGCGGTGGGATTGGTCAACAAGGGCCTGGCGTAGGGCCACTTGTCCTGGTTGTCGGCGGCCGGGGGCAGACCCCGGCCGAAGCCGTTGCCCTGGTCGCAGGTCCAGTGGATGGCGTTGAACCAGTCGCCCGACTCGTAGGAGTTGCGGTCGAGCGACTTGGAGCGCAGCAGGTCGGAGCCCGCCTGGTAGAGCGCGGGGCCCTGGGAGAGGGCGGCGGTGGACTCGGCGACGACCTGCATCCTGGCCCGGTCGGCGGCTGAGGTGGCGGCCGGGAGTTTGTAGGTGAGGGCGTCGTAGAGGGTTTCGTTGTCGTGCGCGTCCACATAGGCGAGGGCGTCGCCTGGCGCGTCGGCGTAGCCGGCGGGGGCGCCGTTGTAGTCGACCTCGGCGCCGGTGACCTGTCGGCCGTCGGAGCCGGTGAAGGTGAAGCGGCTCAGATTGCCGGTGAGGCCGACTTTGATCAGATCCTGGTAGTGCAGCAGGCGCGCCTTCTGCTCCGCCGGAGTGCCGTTGGCGGCCGAGGAGTTGGGGTCGGTGTAGAGGCCGGAGCCGAAGCCCTGGACGCCCGGGTCGGCATCGAAGGGGCTGCCGCCGCGCACCGCGTCGCGGGCCCGGTCGGAGAAGGTGGCGACGCCGGTGCCGGCCATGTTGGCCTGGGTGGCCTGGACGAAGCGGGCGTCGTCGGCGACTTCGCCGAAGTTCCAGCCCTCGCCGTAAAGGATGATGTTCTTGCCGTCGACTCCGTCCTGGGCGACGGTGAGGGCGTCGAGCGCCCTGCGGACGGCGAGGATGTTCTCCTTCGGGTGGAAGCCCATCAGGTCGAACCGGAAGCCGTCGACCTTGTACTCCCTTGCCCAGGTGACGATCGAGTCGACCACGAGCTTGCCCATCATCGTGTTCTCGGGCGCGGTGTCGGAGCAGCAGGTGCCGGTGGCCACCGAACCGTCGGGCATGAGCCGCTGGTAGTAGCCGGGCACGATCTTGTCGAGCACGGAGGCGCCGTCCTGGCCACTGGCCGCGGTGTGGTTGTAGACCACGTCCATCACCACACGCAGCCCGGCGTTGTTGAGCCCCTGCACCATCTGCCGGAACTCCACCGTCCGGCCGGCCCCTTCGGGGTCCTTGGCGTACGAGCCCTCGGGGACGGTGTAGTGGAAGGGGTCGTAGCCCCAGTTGTACGCGTCGGTGGCCTTGGTCCAGGCCACGCACGCCTGTTGCCGGTCGCTGTCGGGGGCGTAGGAGGCCAGGTCGCAGTCGGGGGCGCTCTGGTCCTTCGCCTGTTCGGGGACGCTGGAGAAGTCGAAGGCGGGCAGCAGGTGGACATGGGTGATGCCGGCCTTGGCGAGGTCGGTCAGATGGGTCATGCCGGCCGAGTGGGTGGCGGTGAACGCGGTGTACTTGCCGCGGTCCGGCGCCGGGACGGTGGCGTCGGCGATCGAGAAGTCCCGGATGTGCAGCTCCTGGATCTGGGCCCGGCTGATCGGCACGGCCGCGGGTTTACGCTGCCGCGCCCAGCCCGCGGGGGCGAGTTCCGGGTCGTCCAGGTCCACCAGCAGGCTCTGCCGCGAGTCGGCGGTCAGCGCGACCGCGTACGGATCGGTGACCTTGTTGACCACCAACTGCCCGGCGCTGGGCGCCCAGACGGTCACGTCGTAGAGATACGCCTTCCCCGTCCAGGACGTGGGACCGGTCACCGACCAGACGCCGCTCGCCGGATCCCGCCGCATCGGCACGGTCCGGCCGGCGATCTCCACCGAGACGGTGCGGGCGGTCGGCGCCCACAGCGACAGGCTGGGGGTGCCGTGCCGGAACACCGGCCCGAGAGCCGCGTGCTGGGCCTTGCCCGCGTAGAGGTCGTCGAGGACGCCCTGGGTCTGTACGCCGGTGGCGGCCAGCAGCGCGCCGTTGGCGGCGCGCCGGGTGGCGATCAGCTGGCCGCGCAGCGCGTCGTCGGTCCTGCCGCGGTCGCGGGGGTCGACGGTGAAGGCGGTGTAGCCCTTCAGCTGCGGGAACCTGGCGAGTTGCGCCGCGGTGAGGTCGGTCTTCGCCAGCCGCAGCCAGTGGCCTTCGCCGGACAGGGCGCCGTCCTTGACGGTGATGCCGCCGTCGGGGGCGTAGACGAGCTGCTGGGAGGCGGAGGGGACGGCGGTCCGCCAGGCGACGGTGTTCCGGTCGATCCACTGGGCCGCGGACGTGGAGAGGTCCACGTCGGCTTCCGGTCCCTTGGGTTGCGGCAGCAGGTGGTTGGCCGTGCCGTCCAGCAGCCACACCTCGTGACCGGTGCCGGTGAGGTCCAGCGACTGGTCGCTGGGCAGGTCCTTGGTGTCGCCGTTGTGGATGATGTAACTGAGCGCGGTGGCCCCGGCGGCCAGCGGTACGTCGAACTCGGCGCCGTACGGGTCGATTCTGGTCGGCCGCAGCGGCGCCGTCCACTCGGTCGGCTCGGCGGCGCCGGCCCACACGTGCAGGCCCCAGCCGGTGTAGTCGCCGTCGGCCCGGTGGTAGTGGATCACCGCCTTGGCGGGGTCCTGCGGCGGGTAGGCGCCGTCCGGTGGGGTGGTGGCGACGTCCGGGCTGCCCTGCTTGATCCAGACCTCGCCGGTGGCGGAGAGGTCGATGGTGCGGTCGGCGGCGGTGTCCTTCACGCCGTTCTTGTCGACCACGAGGAAGCCGGCCCCGGTGGCGCCGGGCTTCAGCTTCACATAGGCGAAGGCCCCGTAGGCGTCGCGGCCGGTGAAGGGGTGGCCGGCCGGGAAGGTGGTGGCTTCGCCGTCGGCGAGGTCGCCCCAGGCGTACAGGTTCCAGTCGGCGTAGGCGCCGTCGCCGCGCTGGTAGTGCACGACCGCGTAGTCGCGGCTGACCGCGGTGGGCGGCGTGGTGACCGGCGGGGCGCCGGCCACCGTGGCGGCGGTGGCGGCTGCCGTGCGGCCGGCCGAGTCGACGACAACGGCCTTGTACCGTACGGGTGTTCCGGCCGGGGCCGTGAGGACCTGGGTGACCCGGTAGGGGGCGTGGTCGGCCGAACCCAGCACCTGCCAGGGCGCGTTGCCGGTCTGGGCGGCGAAGACCACCCGGTTGAGGCCGCCGCCGGTCACGTCCGCGCCGATGACGGTGGTGCCGGTCGCCCCGGGGGCGGGGGCGGTCAGGGTGATCGCGGGCCCGGACGGTGCCACGGGCAGGGGCGTGGTGGCCTGGTAGACGACGGCTCGCAGGGGCGGCACTGTGATCGTCACGGTGCCACCGGTGGCATTCAGCGAACCGCCGGCGCCGTAAATGCCGCGGTAGACGCCCTTGTTGCCGGTCGGCACGGTGACGGTCCGCGCGGTGGTGGCGTTGTTGACGGCCACCAGGTAGTCGTCGCGGGTACGCGGGTCGGTGCGCGAGTAGGCGTAGACGCCCGCGGCGGTGCCGGGTGCGGTGTACCGCTCGGTCTGTACGCCGTCCCGGAGCGCCGGGTGGTCCTTGGTGAGCTTCGACAGGGCGGCGATGGTCCGGTAGAGCGGGTGGGTGGGGTCGTACGCGTCCCTGGCCGCCGTGCGGTCCGTGCCGATCTCGTCGTCGTCGAGGTAGTCGGGCACCTGCGAGGCGAACATCGTCTGCCGGGCGTCCTTGTCGCCGCCCGCGCCGGTGAAGCCCTGCTCGTCGCCGTAGTAGACCACCGGGTTGCCGCGGCCGAGGAACATCACCTCGTCGGCGAACTGGTCGCGGCGCAGGAGTTCGGCGTCGTCCGCGTGCGGGTTGTCCTGCCGGAGGAAGGAGCCGATCCGGCCCATGTCGTGGTTGCCGAGGAAGGTGACCTCCTCGTACGCGTTGGCCTTGTCGGTGGTGTAGCGGTAGTCCTGCCCGTAGACGTTGGCGAGCCGGCTCGGCGGTGCGCCCTGTGAGGCGTAGGCGCGGGCCGCGTCCTGGAACGGGAAGTCGAGGGTCGCGTCCAGCCGCCCCTGGGTGACGTACGGCGAGGTGACGGCCGGGTCGGCGTCGTACGTCTCACCGAACATGAAGAAGTTCTTCCGGCCGTGCCGGGCCGCGTAGGTGTCGAGTGCGGTGGCCCACTGGGTCCAGAACGGCAGGTCGACGTTCTTGACGGTGTCGATCCGGAAGCCGTCGACGGCGTAGTCCGCGACCCACTTCTGGTAGATCCTCTCCATGCCGCGCACGACCTCGGGCCGCTGTGTCCACAGGTCGTCGAGCCCGCTGAAGTCGCCCTGGTCGGCGCTCTCGCCGGCGAAGGCCGAGTCGCCCCGGTTGTGGTACATCGCCGGGTCGTTGAGCCACGCCGGGACCTTGGCGTCCTTCCGGTCCGCGGGCACGGTCGGGGTGCGCGGGAAGGAGGCGGTGGTGACGGCCGGGAAGGGGCGGCTGCCGTCGGCGTAGGCGTCGTCGTCGAAGGGGGTGCCGTCCTTGTCGAGGTACGGGAAAGCGCCCTTGGAGAGGTAGTCGTAGGTGGCGGCGGTGTTGCCGACCACGTCCGCGGTGTGGTTGGTGATGACGTCGAAGAAGATCTTCATGCCCTTGGCGTGGGCGGTCGCGATCAGTCTTCTCAGGTCGTCGTTGGTGCCGAAGTGCGGGTCGACCTGGGTGAAGTCGGTTATCCAGTAGCCGTGGTAGCCCGCCGAGGCGTCGGTACCCGTCCCCTGCACCGGCTGGTTCTTGAAGATCGGCGCCATCCAGATGGCGGTGGTGCCCAGGCCCTTGATGTAATCCAGCTTCCGCGTCAGCCCCTTGAGGTCGCCGCCCTGGTAGAACCCCTTGTCGGTGGGGTCGTAACCGGTCGTCAGCCGGCTCCCGGTCAGCCCGCCCCGGTCGTTGGACGGGTCGCCGTCGGCGAACCGGTCCGGCATGACGAAGTAGAACTGTTCGCGCGTGTCGTCGTGCCGCGCGGGCTGCGCGGCGAGCGCCTTGTCGGACGGGGGCGGCGGCGGATTCCGGGGCGCGCCGTGCGCGGACGCGTTCGGCCCCAGCAGGGCCACCAGCGCGGTGAGTGCGGTGACGGCGGCGGCGCGGCGGCGCCGGGGGGAAGGCGGCGGGGGCAGCCTGAGCTGCTGGGCCACGGGCGGTTCTCCTTGCGGCTGTCCGCCGCCGGGGCGACGGAGAAGGGGAGGCCTCGCGCCCGGACCCACGCGCCTGGAAACCGGGTGCCGCTCCGGCGTCGGTGCCGGAGTTGACCGGGACGGTATCCCTCCCGGGCGGATTTCAGCAAGATGTTGTAAGGGTTTCCAGGGCGGCCGTGTCCCCCGGTGCCACAGCGCCCCGGCACTCCGTGCCGCCGCAACAGGTGCGCTCACAGGGCTGTTTGACGGGTCCTGAGGAAAGTTTCTTGCAACCACTTTCGCAAGCTGTTGCATCGCTGTTACGGTCCTCCCCAGCCCGAGCCGAAACAGCAGGAACAGGGCCAACGGGCACTTCCCTCTTCAAGGAGCACAGGTATGCGACGCGGCATATCCGCCGTGGCGATGGCCGCGGCCGTCGTTCTCGGAGTCACCGCTTGTGGTGGCGGCAGTGACAGCAAGGGTGACAAGGCCGGGGCGGCCAAGGACCCGCAGGCGGTCTCGGGGACCCTCACGTACTGGGACACCTCCGACGCCAAGAACGAGGCTCCGGCGTATCAGGCACTCGTCAAGGACTTCGAGGCGAAGTACCCGAAGATCAAGGTCAATTACCAGAACGTGGACTTCACCACCGTGGAGCAGAAGTTCAAGGCGTCGGCGCAGAGCGGGAAGGGCGCGCCGGACGTGATCCGCACCGACGTCGGGCTGATCCCGGAGTACGCGAGCCTGCACTACATCGCCCCGCTGGACGGGACCGCGGCGCTGCAGGACACGCAGGACTTCGTGCCGGGCCCGCTGGACACCACCAAATACGACGGGAAGACCTACGGCGTCCCGTCGGTCACCGACACCCTGGCGCTCCTCTACAACAAGGACATCTTCAGCAAGGCGGGGATCAGCACACCGCCGGCCACCTGGGACGAACTGATCGCGGACGCCGCCACCATCAAGGCCAAGGTGCCGGGCGTCACGGGCACTTACGTCAACCCGGACGCGTACTTCCTGCTGCCGCTGCTCTTCGGGGAGAACGCCGACCTCGCCGACCCGGCCGGCAAGAAGGTCACCGTCAACTCCCCCGAGGCGGTCAAGGCGGTGACCGAGGCGAAGAAGATCTACGACACCTCCTCGCTGAAGGTGGACTTCGCCAGCGCCTACGACAACATGCAGACGTCGTTCCGGACCGGCAAGGTCGCCATGCTCATCCAGGGCCCCTGGTCGGTGGGGGACGACCTGACCGGCTCCGCCTTCCAGGGCAAGGCGGACAACCTCGGGTACGCGCCGGTGCCGGCCGGCTCCTCCGGCAAGGCGCTGGCGCCCACCGGCGGCCACGACCTCGCGGTCTACCAGGGCTCCAAGAACATCGACGCCGCCTATCTGTTCACGCAGTTCATGACGTCCTCACAGGCGCAGCAGCAGATCGCGCTGAAGAACGGCACGCTGCCCACCCGTACCTCCGCCTACACCGACGCGGTGCTGAAGAACCAGACCATCGCCGGCTTCAAGCCGATCATGGACACCGCCCGGCCGCGGGTCGCGCTCCCCCAGGTCGGCAGCCTCTTCACGCCGCTGCAGCAGCAGTACATCAAGATCCTCCAGGGCCAGGTCACGGTGCAGGCCGGGCTCGACGCCGCCGCGAAGGAGTTCGGCAAGCTGCTGCCCGGCTTCACCGTGCAGTAGCCGCCCCCGCCAGTTCCGGACCGGCCGGCCGGGGTCCCCGTACACCCGGGGCCCACGCGCCCGGCCGGCCGGTCCGGTCAGCCCGCCCCGTGCGGCCCACCGGCCCAGGCGGCCGGCACCCGCCGTACGACGATCAGAGACGAGAAGAGCCGAGGAGCGATGACCACCGCAACCATGGACGAACCCGCCCGGCGCACGGCCCGCCCGCCGCGCGCTCCACGGCCCGGTCCGGTGACGTCGATCAGGCGGTCGTGGGACAGGCACTGGTACGCCTGGGCGATGGTCGCCCCGGTGGTCATCGTGATCGGCGTGCTGGTGCTGTACCCGCTGGGATACGGCCTGTACTTGTCGTTCACCGACGCCACCGAACTCAACGTCGCCAAGGACATCGGCCCGGTCCACATCGGCGCCGGCTACCACTTCGTGGGCCTGCACAACTACTGGCAGATCATCTCCGGCCAGGACGGGGACTTCTACCCGCGCCTGGAGTGGACGGTGGTGTGGACGGTCTCCTGCGTGGCGATCACCTATGCCATCGGCCTCGGCATGGCGATGCTGCTCAACCGCCCGGTGAAGTTCCGGCTCTTCTACCGGCTGGCGCTGATCCTCCCCTGGGCGGTGCCCGCCTTCATCGGGGTCTTCGCCTGGCGGCTGATGTTCAACTCGCAGTACGGCGTCTTCAACGACATCGTCACCAGCGTCGGGCTGCCCGCCCAGGACTGGCTGGGCACGCCCTTCGCCCAGAAGGTCGCGGTGATCATCGTGAACGTCTGGTGCGGGGTGCCGTTCATGATGGTGGCGCTGCTCGGCGGGCTGCAGTCGATCCCCGGCGAGCTCTTCGAGGCGGCCGAGATGGACGGCGCCTCCCCGCTCCAGCGCTTCCTCAACGTGACGCTGCCCGGGGTACGGCCGGTCACCAGCACGGTCGTGCTGCTGAGCACCGTGTGGACATTCAATATGTTCCCGATCATTTTCTTGCTGCTCGGCAACAACACCACGGGCGACACCGACATTCTGGTGACCTTCGCCTACACGAAGGCTTTCACGGGAGTGTCCGACTACTCCGGGGCCGCCACCTACGGCATCGTCATTCTTCTGATCCTGGTGGCCTTCTCCACGTTCTACCGCCGCCAGTTGAAGACGCAGGACTAGGAGCCGCCGCCATGAGCGCCACCACAGAAAGCGGCTCCGCCGCCCGCCCCCGTAGCACCGCGCCCACCGCCCGGCGGACCGGGCGGCGGGCCTACCGCGGCCGCGGCCGGCGCAGCCCCGGCATGTCGGTCGCCCTGCACGCCACCTTGATCGCCGCCAGCGCCACCGCGGTCTTCCCGGTGCTGTGGATCGTCTTCATCTCGCTGGGCCCCAGCAGCGCCTGGCAGCAGCCGGGTGAGGTCGTCCACCATCTGGGCCTGGAGAACTACCGCTTCGTCCTGCTGCACAGCGACTTCCCCACCTGGTTCCTCAACTCGGTGATCGTCGCCGCGGCCACCACCGTGGTGGGGGTGCTGATCGCCGCCAGCGCCGGGTACGCGATCTCCCGGATGCGCTTCCCCGGCCACCGGTCGCTGATGTGGACCTTTCTGATCACCCAGATGTTCCCGGTGGCGGTGCTGATCGTGCCGCTCTACAACCTGCTGGCGCAGCTGGACCTGCTCGACACCTACCTCGGGCTGGTGCTGGTGTACTGCACCATCGCGGTGCCGTTCTGCGCCTGGATGCTCAAGGGCTACTTCGACACCATCCCCCGCGAGATCGACGAGGCGGGCCGGGTGGACGGCCTCAACCCGTTCGGCACCTTCTGGCGGCTGATCGTGCCGCTGGCCCGGCCGGGACTGGCGGTCACCGCCTTCTACACCTTCCTCACCGCGTGGGGCGAGGTCGCCTACTCCAACCAGTTCATGCGCGGCGGGCACACCACGCTGGCGGTCGGCATCCGTACCTTTGCCGCGGACCAGCGCGCCGACTGGGGCTCGCTGACGGCCGCCTCCGTGGTCATCGCGATACCCGCGGGACTGGTCTTCCTGCTCGTCCAACGGCACCTGGTGACCGGCCTGACGGCCGGCGGCACCAAGGGCTGACACCCCATCGGATCCCTTCAACGGCACCTCCGCACAGGCCCCTCGCAAAGGAAGTCATGAGCCAGCACCTCACCGACGCGCCCAGCTCCGCCGCCGACAACGCCGACGCCCCAGCCCCAGCCGCTGCCGACGACGCTGCCGCCGACGACGCTGCCGCCGCCGAGCGCGGAGACTGGTGGCGCGACGCGGTCATCTACCAGGTGTACCCGCGCAGTTTCGCCGACGGGAACGGTGACGGCATGGGCGACCTGCCGGGCATCACCGCCCGGCTGCCGTACCTGCGGGACCTGGGTGTGGACGCGGTGTGGCTGTCCCCCTTCTACGCGTCCCCGCAGGCCGACGCGGGCTACGACGTGGCGGACTACCGTGCGGTGGACCCGATGTTCGGCAGCCTGACGGACGCCGACGAGCTGGTACGGGCCGCGCACGAGCTGGGTCTGCGGGTGATCGTGGACCTGGTGCCGAACCACTGCTCGGACCAGCACGAGTGGTTCAAGCGGGCGCTGCGCGAGGGCCCGGGATCGCCGCTGCGGGAACGCTTCCACTTCCGGCCCGGCAAGGGCGCGCACGGTGAACTCCCGCCCAACGACTGGGAGTCCATCTTCGGCGGCCCGGCCTGGACCCGTACGACCGACCCGGACGGTACGCCCGGCGAGTGGTATCTGCACCTGTTCGCGCCGGAGCAGCCGGACTTCAACTGGCAGCATCCCGCGGTGCACGACGAGTTCCGCTCCGTACTGCGCTTCTGGCTGGACCTGGGCACCGACGGCTTCCGGGTCGACGTGGCGCACGGCCTGATCAAGGCGGAGGGACTGCCGGACATCGGGCACGCCGAACAGCTGTCCCTGCTGGGCACGTCGGCGATGCCGTACTTCGACCAGGACGGGGTGCACGAGATCTACCGGGACTGGCGGCGGGTGCTGGACGAGTACGCCCCCAGGCTCCGTCCGGGAGGCGCGCCCAGCGACCGGATCGCGGTGGCCGAGGCGTGGACGCCGACGATCGAGCGGGCGGCGCTCTACCTGCGGCCCGACGAGCTGCACCAGGCGTTCAACTTCGAGTATCTGACGACCTCCTGGGACGCGGGGGCGCTCCGCGAGGTGATCGACAAGTCGCTGGGCGCGATGTCGGCGGTGGGCGCGCCCGCGACCTGGGTGCTCTCCAACCACGATGTCACCCGCCACACCACGCGGTTGGGCAACCCCCCTGGTGCGGGAACGCAGTTGCGTGAGGCGGGCGACCGCGAGCTGGGGCTGCGCCGGGCCCGGGCGGCCACCTTGCTGATGCTGGCACTGCCCGGTTCTGCCTACCTCTACCAGGGCGAGGAGCTGGGACTGCCGGACGTCACGGACCTGCCGGACGAGGTACGGCAGGACCCGTCGTTCTTCCGCGCCGCCGGGCAGGACGGCTTCCGCGACGGGTGCCGGGTGCCGCTGCCGTGGTCGGGCACCGAGCCGCCGTACGGCTTCGGGCCGCGGCCGGGCGGCCCGAGCTGGCTGCCGCAGCCGCCGAGCTGGGCGGCGCTGAGCGTCGAGGCGCAGACCGGCGACCCGGAGTCCACGCTGGAGCTCTACCGGGCGGCGCTCGCGCTGCGCCGCGAGCACCCGGCGCTGGGCGCGGGCACCGCGGTCACCTGGCTGAACGCCCCCGACGGGGTGCTCGCCTTCCGCCGCGACAGCGCCGACGGCCGCGCCTTCGTCTGCACGGTCAACCTCACCGGGGCCCCGGTGACGCTCCCGGCCCCCGGCCGCGAACTCCTCTCCAGCGGCGCCCCGGCGACCTCGGTGGCCGCCCCATCCGCCCAGGACGCCGCTTCCCCGGCCACGACGGCGGCACTCGCCCCCGCCACCGGTCAGCAGGGAGACCCCGCCACCCCGCCGGCTGAAACGTCCGCCGCCATCCCGGCCCCCGCGGACCCGCCCGCGGCGGAAGCGGCCCCCACCGACGGCCGCGATCCCGCTCACACCGCACCCCGGCCCGCGGCCCCGGCCGCCGGTCCCGGGCAGGCCCCGCCCGCGGCCCGGGCGGCGAGTCCAGCCGCGGGCCCGGCGCCGGCACCCCTCACCGGCAGCGCCGCGGCCCGCTCCGGGGAGGCCCCGGCCGCCGGGGCGGGGGCGGAGGGGGGCGGGGCGGTTCGTGGTGATTACGCCATCTGTGTCGCCATCGCGGCAGACACGGCAATTTGGTGGGCGATCTGACGTGGTGGCCTTCCGTCCCCTAGCATCCGGTGCTGTGACCGCGCGGCTCGCTGATATCGCAGCCCAGGCGGGGGTCAGTGAAGCAACGGTCAGCCGGGTGCTCAACGGCAAGCCCGGAGTCAGCGCGGCCACCCGTGAATCCGTGCTGGCCGCGCTCGACCTGCTGGGCTACGAACGGCCGGTGCGGCTGCGCCAGCGCAGCGCCGGTCTGGTCGGGCTGATCACCCCCGAGCTGGAGAACCCGATCTTCCCGGCCTTCGCCCAGATCATCGGGCAGGCCCTCACCCGGCAGGGCTACACCCCGGTGCTCGCCACCCAGACACCCGGCGGTTCCACCGAGGACGAACTCGTGGAGATGCTGGTGGAGCGCGGGGTGGCCGGCATCATCTTCGCCTCCGGCCTGCACGCCGACTCCACCGCCGACACCGAGCGGTACGCCCGCCTGCACGGCCAGGGCGTCCCCTTCGTCCTGATCAACGGCTACTCCGAGAAGATCGACGCCCCCTTCGTGTCGCCGGACGACGGCGGGGCGGTCCGGCTGGCCGTCACCCATTTGGCGGCGCTCGGGCACCGCAGGATCGGCCTGGCGGTCGGGCAGAGACGTTTCGTCCCCGTACAGCGCAAGATCGAGGGCTTCGTGGCGTCCACCGGCGACGTACTCGGCTGGTCGCCCGAGGAGGCGATGGCCCGGGTCCAGCACTCGCTCTTCACCCTGGAGGGCGGGCAGGCCGCCGCGGGCGCGCTCATCGCGGCCGGCTGCACCGCGATCGTCTGCGCCTCCGACATGATGGCGCTCGGCGCGATCCGGTCGGCCAGGGCGATGGGGCTCAAGGTGCCCTCCGACGTGTCGGTGGTCGGCTTCGACGACTCGCCGCTGATCGCGTTCACCGACCCGCCGCTGACCACCATCCGCCAGCCGGTGGCGGCGATGAGCCAGGCCGCGGTGAACGCCCTGCTGGAGGAGATCGGCGGCACCCCGGCACCGCACAGCGAATTCGTCTTCATGCCGGAGCTGGTGGTCCGCGGCTCGACCGCCGCGGTGCCGGCCGGCGACCCGGCGCATGGTTCCTCCTCCGGCGCACCCGCCGCCACCGGGCAGAACACGCGGCAGAGCACCCCGCACAACAGCCAGTTCCCGCCCCAGCGGCCTGCCTCCCGCACCCACCGCGGAACGTCCGGCCCCGCGGCCGGCTGAACCTGCGGAACGCCCCGAATCTGGCAGACTGGGGTCCTATGGGGGAACCGAGGACCGCGAACGGCCGATCGGACACCCCGCCGGACCCGACGGGGTCCCGGTCGACCCGGTCCGGATCAGGCGGATCCGGCTCGACGCAGTTCACCGCGTCCACCCCGGTGGGAGCCAGCGGGGTGGTCCACGAGGAGCCCCGCAACGCCCTGCTCACCCGCATCCGCCGGCCGCGCAGCCCGCGTGTCTGGTTCGAGGTGCTGCTGATCGGCTTCAGCTACTGGCTCTACTCCCAGATCAGGAACGCGGTCCCGGAGCAGCGGGGCGTGGCCCTGCGGCACGCGGATTCGGTCTGGTCCTTCGAGCAGCGCATCGGCCTGGGCGTCGAGCACGCCGTCAACCACGCGGTGAACTCCGTGACCTGGCTGATCGTCGGGATGAACTACTACTACGCCACGTTGCACTTCGTCATCACCATCGCGGTGCTGGTGTGGCTCTACCTCCGCCATCCCGGCCGTTTCGGGCCGGCCCGCTCGGTGCTCTTCCTCACCACCTGGCTGGCCCTGGTCGGCTTCTGGCTCTATCCGCTGGCGCCGCCCCGGCTGCTGCCGGGCGCCGGCTTCATCGACACCGTCCGGGTCCACGACACCTGGGGCTCGATGTCGCAGGGCGGCCTGTCGGAGGTCTCCAACCAGTACGCGGCGATGCCGTCGATGCACATCGGCTGGTCGCTGTGGTGCGGGATCACCGTCGCGACGCTGGCCAGACCGCTGTGGGTACGGATCCTTGCGGTGCTCTACCCGGTGGTGACCCTGGTGGTGATCGTCTCCACCGGCAACCACTTCTGGATGGACGCGGTGGGCGGCGCGGTCTGCCTGGCCGTCGGATACGCCGTGGTCTACCTGGTGTACGGGCGGTGGGTGTACCGGCTGCCGCGTTATCCCGAACCGGCGTGAGCCACCGGCGCTCACCCGCCCTCGTAGAAGAGCCGTTCCACCACCGCGCGGGCCCGCCGGGTGCGCCGCCGGTAGTCGTCGAGCATGTCGCCGACGTGCCCCTCGGGGAAGCCGAGGTAGCGGGCGACGGCGGCCAGCTCGCGGGTGTCGCCCGGGAAGGCGTCGCCGGAGCGGCCGCGTACCAGCATCACCGCGTTGCGCACCCGGGTGGCCAGCACCCACGCCTCGTCCAGGACGGCGGCGTCGGCCGGGTCGATCAGCCCCTCGTCCCGGGCCGCGGCCAGCGCCGCTCGGGTGCCGGTGGTGCGCAGTGACGGCAGCCGGGCGGCGTGCTGGAGCTGGAGCAGCTGTACGGTCCACTCGACGTCGGAGAGCCCGCCGCGGCCCAGCTTGGCGTGGGTGGTGCGGTCGCTGCCGCGCGGGATGCGTTCGGACTCCATCCGCGCCTTGAGCCGGCGGATCTCGCGTACCGCGTCCTCCTCCAGACCGCCCGCGGGGTAGCGCAGCGGGTCGATCAGCCCGATGAAGCGCGCCCCGAGGTCCCGGTCGCCGGCCACCGGGGTGGCCCGCAGCAGCGCGTGGCGCTCCCAGACCAGCGACCAGCGCTTGTAGTAGGCGGCGTAGGAGGCCAGGGTGCGGACCAGCGGGCCGCTCTTGCCCTCGGGCCGCAGATCGGCGTCGATCAGCAGCGGCGGGTCGGCGGTGGGGATCTGCAGCAGCCGGCGCAGCTCGTCGGCGACGGCCACCGCGGTGCGGCTCGCCTCGCTCGGGTCGGCTCCCTCGTGCGGGTCGTGGACGAAGAGCACATCGGCGTCGGAGCCGTAGCCGAGCTCCCGGCCGCCGAACCGGCCCATCGCTATCACCGCGAACCGGGTGGGCAGCGGGCGTACGTCGTGGCCGGTGACGGAGTAGACCGCGGTGCGCAGCGCGCCGGCCAGGGTGGCGGTGGTGAGGCCGTAGATGGCGCTGCCGACCCGGTCGACCAGCGCGCCGGCGTCCAGTACCCGCTCTCCGTCGACCGACTGGGCGACCGGGGCGCTGACCTCGGAGGGGTCGTCGCCGTAGGTGTCGATCAGGTCGGCGGCGGCGGTACGGAACAGCTCGCGGCGGCGCACCCCGCGGACCGCGGTGATCGCCTGCTCGGGGGTCTCGGCGCGGCCGACGGCGGCCATCACCTCCTGCTCAAGAGAGGCGTGGTCGCGCGGCGCCAGGCCGTCGGTGGAGCCGAGCATCGCCACCGCCTCTGGGGCGCGCAGCAGCAGGTCGGGGGCGAGGCGGCCGGAGGAGAGCACCCGGGCCAGCCGCTGGGCGGCGGCGCCCTCGTCACGCAGCAGCCGCAGGTACCAGGGCGTCTGGCCGAGCGCGTCGGAGACCTTGCGGAAGCCGAGCAGCCCGGAGTCGGGGTCGGCGGAGTCGGCGAACCAGCCGAGCAGCACCGGCAGCAGGGTGCGCTGGATGGCGGCCTTGCGGCTGACCCCGCTGGCCAGCGCCTCCAGGTGGCGCATCGCGGCGGCCGGGTCGGCGTACCCGAGGGCCTTGAGGCGCTGGCGGGCCGCGTCGGTGCTGAGCCGGGTGTCCTCGCTGCCGAGCTGGGCGACGGCGTCCAGCAGCGGGCGGTAGAACAGCTTCTCGTGCAGCCGCCGCACCTCGCGGGCGTGCCGCTTCCACTCCCGGTTCAGCTCCGCGACCGGGTCCGCGCGCAGGCCGAGCGAGCGGCCGAGGCGGCGCAGGTCGGCCTCGTCGTCGGGGACGAGGTGGGTGCGGCGCAGCTTCTGCAGCTGGATGCGGTGTTCCATCAGCCGCAGGAAGCGGTAGGCGGCGTCCAGCGCGGCGGCGTCGGCGCGGCCCACGTAACCGCCGGCGGCGAGCTGGGCCAGCGCGGTCAGGGTGGTGCCGCTGCGCAGCGAGGAGTCGGTACGGCCGTGCACCAGCTGGAGCAGCTGCACCGCGAACTCGACGTCCCGCAGGCCGCCGGGCCCCAGTTTCAGCTCGCGGTCGACCTGGGCGAGGGGGATGTTGTCCACCACCCGGCGGCGCATCTGCTGGACGTCGGAGACGAAGTGCTCGCGGGCGGCGGCCTCCCAGACCATCGGCCGGATCTCGTCGAGGTACGTAGCACCGAGTTCCCGGTCGCCGGCCACCGTCCTGGCCTTGAGCAGCGCCTGGAACTCCCAGGTCTTGGCCCACCGCCGGTAATAGGCGACGTGGCTGGCGAGGGTACGGACCAGGGGGCCGTTCTTGCCTTCGGGCCGGAGGTTGGCGTCGACCGGCCAGATGGTGCCCTCGGCTGTGGTGTCGGAGCAGATCCGCATCATCCGGGCGGCCAGCCGGGTGGCGGCCTGCACCGCCCTGCCCTCGTCGGGCTGCCCCTCGACTGTGTCCGTCACGAAGATCACGTCCACGTCGGAGACGTAGTTCAGCTCGTGGCCGCCGCACTTGCCCATGCCGATCACCGCGAGGCGGCAGGCGGCGGCGTCCCGCGGCTGCTCGGCGGCGGCGATGGCGAGCGCGGAGCGCAGGGTGGCGGTGGCCAGGTCGGCGAGTTCGGCCGCGGTCCGTACCAGGTCGGAGGTGCCGCAGACGTCCCGGGCGGCGATGCCGAGCAGACAGCGCCGGTAGGCGGCGCGCAGCTTGTCGGGGTCGTCGGCGCCGGCCAGACCGCGTTCGAACTCCACGATGCCGGGGTTGAGGTCGGCGGATTCGTAGGTGACCAGGGCGTGCCAGTCCGCCGGGTGCCGGCTCAGGTGGTCGCCCAGCGCCTCGGATGCGCCGAGGACCCCGAGCAGGCGGTCCCGCAGCGGTTTGCCGGTGACCAGCGTGTCGAGCAGGGCGTGGCGCTCCGCCGGGTCCAGCGCCTCGGCCAGCCGGACGAGGCCGCGCAGCGCCTGGTCGGGGTCGGCGGTGGCGCCGAGCGCGTCCAGCAGTACCGGGTCGCCCCTGACGCCGCTGAGCACGTCGGCCTCCAGCAGGCGTTCGGCGGCGCCGGCGTCCGTGAAGCCGTGCCGCAGCAGCCGGCTGAACGTACTGCTGCGGCGCCCCTGCATCGGCCCTCCCGGCGGTCCCTGACGATCTCCGTCAGGCCCGAGCGTAACGCTCCAGGGGTCCCCCCGGATGCCCCGCGCACCGCCCTCACCGCCCGCGCCCGGCGTGCCGCGGGGCGCGCTCCGCAGGGGAGCCGGGCCGCCGGGTGAGGCGCCGCGCCGTCTCCGCAACGTTCGGAAAGCGTTCACCTGCGCACGGGTCACCCCGAAGGCCGCCGCACTCTAATTTTGGCATGCTCACCGCACATCCCCCGTATCCCGCTTCCGTACCGGAGGTCCCCGTGCCCGGGTGGACTCTGCCCCGCCGCAGCCGTACCGCCGTCCTGTCCGCCGCCGGCCTCGCCGCCGCCTCCGCCGGCCTGTGGGCCGGCCTCGGCGGCGACGCCCAGGCGGCCGGCGCGGTACCGACGCCCGACCACACCCTCGTGGTCGTCCTGGAGAACCACGCGTACAGCCAGGTCATCGGCAGTTCCAGCGCCCCGTACCTCAACTCCCTGAAGACCGGCGGGGCCAATCTGACCCAGAGCCACGCCATCACCCACCCGAGCCAGCCGAACTACTACGCCCTCTTCTCCGGCTCGACGCAGGGTGTCACCTCCGACTCCTGCGTGCAGACCGGCTTCAGCTCCGCCGCCAACCTCGGCTCCGAGGTGATCGCCGCGGGCAAGACATGGGGCAGCTACAACGAGACCCTGCCCAGCCAGGGCTCCACCGTCTGCAGCAGCGGGAAGTACGCCCAGAAGCACAACCCCTGGTTCGGCTTCAGCAACGTCCCGGTCTCCTCGGCGAAGACCTTCGCCCAGTTCCCGGCCGACTACGCGACGCTGCCCGCGCTCTCCTTCGTCACGCCGAACCTCTGCAGCGACATGCACGACTGCTCGGTCTCCACCGGCGACACCTGGGTGAAGAACAACCTCGGCGCGTACGCCACCTGGGCGAAGACCCACAACAGCCTGCTCGTCGTCACCTTCGACGAGGACAACTCGCTCAGCGGCAACCGCATCCCGACCGTCTTCTACGGCCAGCCGGTCAAGGCGGGCAGCTCCACCGCCACCACCTACAACCACTACAACCTGCTGCGCACCCTGGAGGACCTGGCGGGCACCTCGTCCCACGCCGGCCAGGCCGCCTCCGCCGGCGACATCACGGGCATCTGGAACTGACCCGGTGTACGTCAGCGAGAGCCGCGGCAGCACGCCCGCGGTGACCGCGCCTGCCGCCCGGGGTGGACTCCCCGGGCGGCCGGGCGTCACCGCCACGGTCTCCGGCGCCGCTACGGTCTCCGGCACGGCCACGGTCTCCGGCGCCGCCATGGTCTCCGGCACGGCCACCGTCTCCGGCGCCGCCATGGTCTCCGGCACGGCCACCGTCTCCGGCACCGTCCTCGCGCTCGGCGCGGTCAGCCTGATCACCGACGTCTCCTCGGAGATGGTGACCGCCGTGCTGCCCCTGTACCTGGTCACCGGGCTCGGCCTGTCCCCGCTCGGCTTCGGTCTGCTCGACGGCGTCTACAACGGTTTCAGCGCGCTGGTCCGGCTGGTCGGCGGCCATCTGGCCGACCGCGGCGGCCGGCACAAACCGGTGGCCGCCTTCGGCTACGCCCTGTCCGCGCTCTGCAAACCCCTGCTGCTGATGGCGCACACGCTGCCGCTGATCGGCGCGGTGCTGGCGGCCGACCGCACCGGCAAGGGGCTGCGCACCGCACCGCGCGACGCGCTGATCTCCCTGTCCTCGTCGCCCGAGTCGCGGGGCCGGGCCTTCGGGGTGCACCGGGCGATGGACACCACGGGCGCCCTCCTGGGGCCGCTGGTCGCCTTCCTGATCCTGCGTCAGGCGGCCGACGGCTACGACGCGGTCTTCACCGTCAGCTTCTGCGTGGCGGCGGTCGGGGTGGTCGTCCTGCTGCTGTTCGTGCCGTCACGGGCGCGGGAGTCGGTGCCGCCCGCAGCTCAACGGCCTTCCCTGCGGGCGGCGGTGGCGCTGCTCGGCCGCCGCGAGCTGCGGAACCTGTCGCTGTGCGCGGTGGCGCTCGGCCTGGCCACGGTCAGCGACTCCTTCGTCTATCTGATGCTGCAGCGGCGCCTCGGGGTGCCCGACCGGTGGTTCGCGCTGCTGCCGCTGGGCACCGCCGCCGCGTTCCTGCTGCTGGCGGTGCCGCTGGGCCGGTGGGCGGACCGCATCGGCCGCCGGCAGGTGTTCATCGGCGGACATGTGGCGCTGCTGTGCGCGTACGGTCTGCTCCTGGCCCAACTGCGCTCCGGGGTCCTGCCGTACGCGGTGCTCGCGCTGCACGGTGCGTTCTACGCGGCCACCGACGGCGTACTGATGGCGGCGGCGGCCGGTTCCGTACCGGCGGAGCTGCGTTCCAGCGGGCTGGCGCTGGTGCAGACCGGTCAGGCGGGTGCGCGGTTCTGCTGCTCGATCGCCTTCGGGGCGGCGTGGACGGCGTTCGGTGACCGCTCCGCGCTGGCCGGGGCGGCGGTGGCGCTGCTGGTGAGCGTGGCGCTTTCGGTCGGACTGCGGACCGGCGCCGCGCCGGAGGGAGCCGGGTGAGCCGGGTGAGCCGGGTGTCCGCCGCGGAGGGGCCGTCCGCCCCGATGAGCATCCGCGGCAAGCTGCTGGTGCTGCTCGCCTGTGTGCTGGTCCTGTCGTGCGTCGCGGGGGCCGCGGTGTGGCGGGCCGCGGACCGGGCCGACCGCAGGAACCAGGTGCAGGCGGGCGGGCCCGCGGTCCATGCCGGCGCGGTCTCGCTCGCCGCGGGGGCGCCCCGGGAGATCGTCTTCCGCTCCATGGCGTGGGGCCCGCACCGGGACGAGCTGACCAGCGTGCCCGCCGCCGACCCGAACGGGCCGCGGACCGCCTCCGGTGTGAAGTGCCTGCGGTTCTTCGCGGCGGGCGGCACCGGGATCTGCCTGCAGGCCGAGCGGGGGCCGGTCACCGACACGTACCGGGCGCTGGTGCTGGACTCCCGGCTGCGGGTGACCCGGCGGGTGGACCTGGCGGGCATCCCGACCCGGGCCCGGGTCTCCCCGAGCGGGCGGATGGTCGCGTGGACGGTCTTCGTCGGCGGTGACTCGTACGCGGGGACCGACTTCTCGACCCGGGCGTCGATCCTCGACACCACGACGGGGGCGCTCCAGCCGACGCTGGAGGACTACACCGTGACGCGGGGCGGCAAGGTCATCCGGGCCGCGGACTTCAACTTCTGGGGGGTCACGTTCGCGGACGACGACCACTTCTACGCGACCCTCGGCACGGCCGGCCACACGTACTTGGTCCGGGGCACGGTCTCCACGCGCAGCGCGGTCACGCTGCGCACCAACGTCGAGTGCCCGTCCCTGTCCCCCGACGGCACGCGCATCGCCTTCAAGAAGCGCGTCCCCGGCCTCCCGGCCGAGGCTCCCTGGCGCCTTTACGTCCTCGACCTGGCGACCCTCCGCGACCACCCCACCGCGGAAACCCGGAACGTCGACGACCAGGCGGTCTGGTCCGACGACCACACGCTCGTCTACTCCCTCCCCGGCGACTACGGCTCCGACCTCTACGAGGTTTCCGCCACGGGTTCCGCCGCTCCCCCCACCCTCCTCACCCCCTCCGCCCTCTCCCCCGCCTACCTCCCCTGACCCGGCCCACCGGCCCGCCAAGGTCCTCGTCGGCCGCATCCAGCACACCAGCCGTAACCCCGTACCCAATCGGCGAGTTGAGGCCCGCCCTCCTCCGCTCTCGGACAGCTGCGTCATATCCGCCTTGCCCAGGGGTGAGTCCGCCGAAGTTGCCCCCAGCCAGCCGCCTGCCCGCTGCCGATCGTCATCCTCCCCGCCGGTAGAACGCCGTCAGGGAGGCGAACACCGGTCCTCGCTTCGCCGAAGAGAGTGCCCACAGGCGACAACGGGCAAGAAGCTCCGACGCCGGTCGGCGGTACCGAAAGGGGCCTGCACGGATTCTGACCTCCGTGTGATCGGATGGCGGGACGCCGCCACCCGTCGGGTGAGGCGGGCTGTGGTCTTGCAGGTACCGTCGGAATCGTTGGCGTGGTGCGGGCGCCGCGGTACAGGCGTCGAGCAGCAGCCGACAGTGCGGAGTCGGATAAGCCTTGGGAGTGGTCGCGAAATGCCGTCGTCCGGTGCGGCACTCGGGCGAGCATTGACCTCTGCTCGCGCGCGTCAGGTAATGACTGAGGCGTGTCGAGCGGCGGGTTTGGATGCCGATGGCGCGTGCATGATCCGGCTCGGTGAGAACGCGCTGTTCCGCCTGGAGCGCCGGCCGGTGATCGTGCGGATCGCCCGCTCTGTGGAGTACCTGGGCGCGGCGCGGCTGGAGGTACGCGTCTCGCGGTGGCTCGCGGCTGAGGGGTTCCCCGCGTCGCGGGTGGTGGAGAACGTCGAGCAGGCCGTCGTGGTGTCCGGCCATCCGGTGACGTTCTGGCATCTCATCGAAGAGGGCGATCGGGCGGCGACGTACGGTGAACTCGGCGCGGTGCTGCGTGAGCTGCACGCGCTGCGGGTGCCGGACAGCCTGGATCTTCCCCGCTTCGACCCGTTGGGGCGGTCGGCGCTGCGGATCGAGAGGGCGGTCGGCATCCCGGCGGAGGATCGGGCCTTCTTGCGCAAGCGCCACGCCGAACTGAGCGGCCGGCTGCCGGAGTTGCGGTTGACACTGCCACTAGGACCGGTCCACGGCGACGCCCACACGAACAACCTCATGGTCGACCGGCAGGGCCGCGTCCACTTGATCGACTTCGAGACCTTCTGCCACGACCACGGGGAGTGGGACCTCATGGTGACCGCTCACGAGTACGACCGGCTGGGGTGGGTTTCGGACGAGCAGTACGCGGCGTTCAGCGGCGCGTACGGCCGGGACCTGCGGGAGTGGCCCGGCTTCGACACGCTCTGCGCTGTCCAGGAGTTCAAGATGACCACCTGGCTCATGCAGAACATCGGCGAGAGCAGCACAACCCGCGAGGAGTACAAACGGCGGATCGCCTCCCTACGAGACGATCACGCACCGCGCAACTGGCAACCGGGATGAGACAGCCCCCTACTCGTCGTCGGGGTCGGCGAGCGCGACCCGCACGTGGTCGTTGAAGTCCCGTACGGCAGAGTTGGATGCTTGCGGCGAGACCTGGCGCTGGAAGTCGGAGACGTAGCGCCGGAAGCGGGCCGACTGCACGGACTCGCCTTCCCGCACGGCAGTGGTCGCGGTGGCGACGGCGGCCCCCACGTCGCCGTGCAGGTAGTGGCTCTGGGCGAGAACCATCCGGCAGAAGGCAAGGGTCCGGGCGTACTGGGGTTCGGTCTTGCCGACCGCGAGTTCCGCGAACCGCAGGGACTCGGCGGGGCGTTGGAGATCGCGGAAGCAGTGCGAGAACTCGCCGATCAGCTCCGCTTCGTCGAAGTAGGCAAGCCATTCCGGGTCCGTGGCGGAGTCCGCCCGCTCGAAGTGGCGTTCGGCCTCGTTCAGGGCCCGCGAGGCCCCCACATGATCGTGCGCGTTCGACAGCGCGCGGGCTTCGTGGGCGGCGAACATGGCCTGGGCGCGCGGCGTGGTCCTGCCCCGGCCGCCTTCCACGGCCGCCCGCGCCAGCCGCGCGGCGCGCGGCACATCCCCCAAGTAGTTCGCCTGGTGGCTCATGTTGGCAAGGAGGGCCGCACCCATCATCCGGTCGTCGGTGATCTGCGTGAGGCGAAGCGCGGCCAGGAGATAGCGGTTGGCCAGATGGTGGTTTCCGACGTCGTACGCCGTCCACGCCAGGACTTCGCCCATCTCGGCCGCTGCGGTGAAGAGCGCCTGGCCGACCTTCTCCGAGTAGCCGGCGCTCAGCAGCGGCAGAACCTCGTGGCGGAAGTAGTGCCGCAGCGCCGCGTGTCCGTGTCCACCGCCGAAGAGGAAGTCCAGCCGCATGAACATCGCGTTGGCGGTCCGCACCGCCGCGACATCCCGCATCCCGATCCGCCGGGGCGCTCCCCGGTCGCTGGGCAGACCGTCCGGACGCGCGACGAGCCAGGACAGAACGGCCGAGCTGACCTCGTTGTCATGCAGCAGCTCGTCGGTGAACGGCTCGTCCTCGGGACGCAGTTGGGTCAGCCCGTCCAGGACGCCGAGTGCCTCGGCGAGGGATGCCGCGTAACTCGTGCCGATCGGCGAGGGGTTGATCGTGACCCCGGAGAAGCCGAGGTCGGATGCGGTGACCCGGCGGCCTAACTTCGCGCTGAGGGCTTCGGCGAGGTAGGCCGCGTTGTCCGCTTGGATGCCGGCGCCGTCGAGCCAGCGCTGTACGGACACATGGGTGGTGCCGACGCGGACGCCGTGCCGTAACGCGACATCGCGCACACGGCGGGCCAGGCCCTTGTTGGATGCCCCGGCGTCGGCCATCAGCGCGGCGAGACGGTGATTGGGCTCTCGGTTCATACTCCCCCTGCCGTCGGTCACTGACAGTAAGTGGCAATCCTGTCACCCTCTGGTCTCTCCAGGCAGGGGGTTCATGAGCGAACCCCCTCGACGTGCGGCGAACCTCCCGTGCACACGAACTCCCTCGTGAACTCTGCCGTCGCCCCTTGATGAGCCGTTGACTTGCGGACACACCCGCCGGAGCAGTCGGCACGGGCTTGACCCGCTGCTGGTTCCGCTACGTGCAACCGCGTGGTCGATACGTCCCCCGGGTGCCTGTCACAGCAAGGAGGTGAAGCGATGGTTTCGGGAGCGGTGGATCTCCGCAGCCGGCTGGACCTGGCGTGCGAGCCCGGTGCCATTCGGCATGCCCGATCCCACGCCCGCGATGTCCTCAGGAAGTGGAGTGTGCCCGCCGAGGTGTTGTTCGACGCCCTCACCATCGTGGCGGAACTCGCGACCAACGCGGTCCGGCACGGGGGAATCGAGCCGGGTCCGCGTGCCGCGGAAGGGGATGCCACGATCTCGCCCGTCTGTGCCTTGGACCTGCGCGTTCACAACGACCGCCTCTACGTGGCCATGTACGACGAGAGTCGGCGGGCCCCGGTCCTCCAACCGCCGTCCGACGACGCGGAGAACGGCCGAGGGCTGCGGCTCGTCGCCGGCCTGAGCGACGGTGTGTGGGGCTACGCCTACACCACAGACCGCCCCGGGAAGCTGGTCTGGGCGAGCCTGCCCTTCCCGGTGTCGGGCAAGCTACCCGAGCCATCGCCCGTTGGCCGAACCTCCCCCGGGCGGTATCGGCCGACTCCCAGTACCAGTTGACGCCGCAGCCGGCTTCCACACTGGGCAAGCGACGACGCAACCGCCACAGAACGCATCCATACAGAAAAGCCACCGCCATGACGTTGTTCCCCCATTTGCGGCGAGACCGCGCGACTCCCGGTGTTCCTCATCCAGCCGGCCTTCCGCCTCGCAGCAGCGTGCGGGACGCCGGACGACGCCGACGTGGAGCGGGACTTACGGGGCCACTTCCAAGTTCACGGCGCCGAGGCTCACTTCGCACACGTACTGAATTTGCCCGGCGAGTCCACCGGTGCACTGTGGGCCCACTGGGCCGACGGCGCCAAGCCCACCACCCTTGACGTACTTCTGGACTGCACGTCAGTCGAACCCGAAACACGCGATCCATGTTGTGAGTTCGTCGATCACCCTGGGGCGCACAGCTCCCGCCTCACAGCCGCCGAGACTCATTCCTCCTGAATCCGATCCTCGAGCGGCACCCGCCGACCACGCGCCGCACCGTCCCTTGGCTGGTGACAGCAGGTACTGATCATTTCAGTGCAATGCGTCAAGAAATCCTTTCCCATTACCACTCCCGAAAAAGAGGAACACCTGATGACCACCGCCTCAATAGGTGCGAGGCCCACCCCCATCGAGGAGCCCACTCAGCAACCGGCGGCCGACAAAGCCGCCTTTCCAAGCCGGACCTGGTCCATCAACACCACGGTCGGAATCACCCTCACCGGCTACCTGCCACCCTGGGCCGAAGGGGACCCCAGCGCATCGGACGTCCCCCTGGAAAAGCTTTCCGTCGAGTTGATCGACCTGTCGCACTGGATGCCCTTCGACGGACAGCCGATGCGCATCCACTACCCCTCCTATGCGGACGGTAACGGCAAGGCAGGTGAGAGTGAGGAGATCGTCTTCAGCGGCAACATCACCTGCTATCCATACAGCGAGAACCTGCGCGAACGGACTCCGTTCGCCAACGTCCGCGTCGTCGACGATTTTTGGATGAACAACCTCATCCCCGACGAAGTCGCTGGCCTCGCCGCCAAGCTCCGCACCCAAGCCGATTACCTCGAAAAGAGCGTCGTCCCGACTCTCGAAGCAGCCCGCAGCGACTGGGAAGTTCACCAGATTTCGCGTGCGAACCACATTCTCCCGTAGGCGCCAGAGAGAAGATCGCAAAAAGCGGTGAGCAGGTACGATCTTCGGCTGACGACCACCGATCTAAGTTTCCGGCCGATCGAAATTCTTCCGCCAAGCGATCGGCCCGGACCAGAGGAAGGTTTCCGGCTCGGGAACAAGCGGCCCTGCGCAGAATCAAGTTGTGGGGCACCGCCTTTGGGCCGGTGGCCGGGGGCGCTTCCGCTGCGTGGCTGTCTCAATCCGCGACGCGTAAGGGCGTTTTCTGGCAGCACCACCCGTAATTCACACCCATGAAGAGGAGTTGGCATGAGTCCCACCATCGCGCGCACCACGAAGGCGAACACGGGCACCACCGCAGTGGACGGCTTCGAGCTGGACGTCACGCTGGTCGAGGTCGGCGATGTCGCCGGCCTGGTCAGTCTGACGGACGACGGCTGCGGCGAGACCTGCGGCGCCTGCACCACCAACGTGGCCTGACCCCAGGCGCACGGAACCCGGGCCGGTGTCTTCGTGACCCGAAGTGCGAAGTCACCGGCCGCCCATCTTGGAGCAGGAGGTTGTGATGGCTTCGAGCACCGCGTTCCGTGCCGGTAGGACCGCGCTCGTCCGTGCGGTCGCCCGGCCGGAACTCCCTGTCCCCCCGGTCCCTGATCTCGATGACCCTTCCCCTCATGGCGCGGCTGTCCGGCTGGCGTGGTTGCGAGAGGTCTGGTCCGAGGGGGACGTTGCCGAGGCGCTGGAGCACGCCAGCCCGGTCCTCGCCTCCCAGGTGCGGGCCTTATGTTCCTCAGGTGCTCCAGCAGATCGTGATGTGCGGCGCGCCGCCGCCTCGGTGACCCGCTACGTGTTGCGTGCCGAGCAGCGGGCAACTCCCTTCGGTCTGTTCGCCGGCGTTGCGTCGGCCACCATCGGACCAGGGGCCGGGACGACGTGGGGTTCGGACCATAGGGTCATCGCTCGGGCGAGCGCGGAATGGCTGACGGCCGTCATCGAACGGCTGGAGTCCTGCCCCGAGCTGTTGGAGCGCCTTCCGGTGGTCCTCAACAACACCGCACAGGTACGCGGCGGACAGCTGGTCGTGCCGTACAACTCCGACACACACCGCGACCAGCGGCGCGCGGTCGAGACATCCATCGTGGTCACCGAACCGGTGCGGGCGATCCTCGACGCAGCCCGCGAACCCATCTGCGGGGGCGTCCTCGCCGACAAGCTGGCCGCGGGCTTCCCCGGGGCAGGTCCGGGAAGGGCGCAGCGGCTCGTGCGGGGGCTGATCCACAACCAGGTGTTGATCACCAGCCTGCACGCACCGAGCACCGAGACCGATGCCCTGGACTACCTGCTGGGCCGGCTCGACGCAGTCAACGCCGACACGGTCGCTCCGGTCGCCGATACCGTCCGCGAACTACGCGCCGTACAAGCCGACCTGCGAGGCTGCGACTCCCCCGCCGGCCGGGCCCGCGCCGCCTCGCGGATGCGGGCTGTGGTCCCGGGGCTGCGCCGCCATCCCCTCGCGCTCGACCTACGCCTGGACGCCGAGATCACGCTGTCGCACCAGGTCGCCCGCGAGGTCGAGCGCGCCGCCGAAGTCCTGACCCGGATTAGCGCCCTGCCGTACGGGACCGCAGCGTGGAAGGCGTACCAACGAAGGTTCTACGAGCGGTACGGCATCGGCACGATGGTGCCGCTCACCGAGGTCGTCGCCGATAGCGGCACCGGCTTCCCCGACGGGTATCCGGGCGCCCCCGCCGACGGCCGACGCTCCCGCGTTTCGGTGCGGGACGACGCCCTGGTGCGGCTGGCGCAGGCAGCCGTCCTCGACGGCCGCGACGAAGTGGTCCTCACCAATGAGCTGATCGCCGCGATGGACCTGGGGCCCGAACGTCCCAGGGTGCCGCCGCACCTGGAAGTCAGCGTTCGGGTGCACGCTGCCAGCGCCGGGGAGCTGCGACGCGGTCGGTTCCGGTTGGAAGTGGCGAGCGTGTCCCGCGGCGTCGGCGTCACCATCGGCCGGTTCCTCAGTGTGCTGGCCCCCGAGGACCGCGAACGGCTGGCAGCAGAGTTGGCCGCCCTCCCGACCGCCGACGCCGGCACCATCGTTGCCCAGTTGTCCTTCCCGCCGCTGCACCCCGCCAGCGCACACGTCACACGCGCTCCGCAGGTGCTGCCCACCGTGATCAGCGTCCAGGAGCACCGCGCCACGAGCGGCGACGTGCTCGATCCGGCCGATCTGGCAGTGGCGTGCGACGGCCGGCGCATGTACCTGGCCGCGCCCTCGTGCGGGCAGCGGATCGAGGCCGTAGGCATGCACGCGCTGAACCTCAAGGAGCACACACCGCCGCTGGTCCGGTTCCTCACCGAGCTGTCCCGCGCCCAGTGCGCGCAGGTCGCCTTGTTCGACTGGGGTGCCGCGAACGCGATGCCGTTCCTGCCGCGGCTGCGCTACGGCCGTACGGTGCTCGCCCCGGCCCGGTGGCGGCTGGAGGCCGCCGAACTGCCCGGCCGCGACCGCCCACAATCCCTGTGGAATACCGCCCTTGAGGACTGGAGGACCCGGCGGCGGATGCCGCACCGGGTCCACCTGGCCGAAGGCGATCAACGCCTCCTCCTCGACCTCGACCATGCCGCGCACCGAACCCTGCTGCGCCAACACCTGAACCGCACCCCCTTGGCGGTGCTCGTGGAAGCGCCGGACGCCGACGCGTACGGCTGGTGCGACGGCCGTGCGCACGAGGTCGTCGTGCCGCTCAAAGCGGCCCGGCTCCCGACCTGGCCCGCGCTGCCGACCCCCACCCCGGCCCGTACCTTCTCTCCGGAACAGATCCAGACGCCCGGTCTCTCCTCGCTTCTGCTCGCCACGCTCTACGGCGACCTACGCCGCCAGGACGTTCTCCTCGCTAAGCACATCCCCGACCTGCTGGACCGGCTCGGTGGGCCGCCCTGGTGGTTCATCCGCTTCCGCGACCCCGCCCACCACCTGCGGCTGCGTATCGCGCTGCCCGATCCCGACGCCTTCGCCGAGACCGCCCGTACCGTCGGCGCCTGGGCCGACGAACTGCGCGCCGCCGGACTGCTGTCGGACCTGCGCTTCCCCACCTCCTACCGCGAGATGGGCCGCTGGGGATCGGGTTCGGCCTGGGACGCCGCCGAGGAGGTGTTCCGTGCCGACTCGCGGGCCGTCGTCACCCAACTCGCCCAGCGCCAACGACCGCCGCAGCGCGCGCTGGTGGCCGCACACAGCATCGGCATCGCCACCGCGTTCCTCGGCAGCACCGAGGCCGCGATGCGCTGGCTGACCGACCATATTCCCTCCACCGCGCCCGCACCGGTTCCGCGCCCACAGTTCGCCGAGACCGTACGACTGGCCGACCCGTCCAACGACTGGGCGGCGCTGCGCGACGTAACCGGTGGGCAGGCCATCGTGAAAGCGTGGGCCGACCGGGACGCGGCGCTTGCCGCCTACCGACCCCATCTCCCCGGCCCTGACACCCAGGGCATCGGCCTGGACGACGTCCTCTCCTCACTCCTGCACGTCCACTTCGTACGGCACGTCGCGGTCGACTTCCCCGAGGAAGAGGTCTGCCTCTACCTCACCCGCGCCGCAGCCCTGGCCTGGCTCTCCCGGAGGGCACGGTGACCGATCCCCACACGCTGAAGGTGGCGGACGCCATCGCCGACCTCCTGGCCGACCCCGACACCGCCCCGGTGAGTCCGCGCACCACAACCACCGACCGGCAGCAGCTCGCGTACGGGCCCCTGGGGATCGCGCTGCTGCACATCGAACGCGCCGGAGCCGATCTGGGACCATGGCAGCGCGCCCACGCCTGGCTCGCCGCCACCACCCGGCAGCCGTTCACCAGCGGACCCGACAGCCATCCCTTCTACGGCGCCCCGGCCCTTGCCCACGCCGTGGCCTGCGCAGCCGAGCACCAACCGGTCCCCTACCAGCGAGCCCTTCTCCACCTCGACGCGCAGATCGACCGAGACGTACGCCGGCGCCTCGACGCCGTGCATCGCCGCGTCGACGCCGGCGGCATGCCTGAGCTGGCCGAGTTCGACGCGATCCGAGGACTCGCCGGCTACGGCGCCTACCTGCTGCACCGCGACCCGCTCAGCTCCACCCTGAACAGGCTCCTCGACTACTGCGTCCGCCTCACCGCGCCGGTCGCCCACGACGGCGAGACTCTGCCTGGTTGGTGGACAGCCTCCGGGCCTTCCGGCCGCCCGGACAAGCGGTTCCCCGGCGGGCACGCCAACAACGGTATGGCGCACGGCATCGGCGGAGTGCTCGCACTGCTGGCCCTCGCCGCCCGGCACGGCAACACCGTCGACGGCCACCACGCCGCCCTCCGAACAATCCTGGCGTGGCTCGACCGGTGGCAGGAAGAGACCGGCCCCGGCGTTGTCTGGCCCTATTGGGTCACCCGCGCCGAACTCCGCGAAGGGCATCTCGCCCCCTCTGCGCCGCGCCGTCCCTCATGGTGCTACGGCACAGCCGGCCTCGCCCGTGCCCAGCAACTCGGCGCCCTCGCCCTCGGCGACACTCGCCGTCAAGTCAAGGCCGAGGCGGCGCTCGTGGCCGCCCTCACCGACTTCGCGCAGCTCAAGGCCACCACGGACAACGGCCTGTGCCACGGTTACGCCGGGCTCGCCCACGTCGCGGCCCGCGCTGCCGCTCACGCACACCCTTCGACGACTGGGCAGCTTCGCGTCGCAATTCCACCGCTCCTGCGCGCGGTGTGCCAGCCGGGCACCGACTCCGCCACCGTCGCCGCGGCCCTGGTGCAGGACGAGGTAGCCGGACCGGGGTTCCTCGATGGCGCCGCAGGTATCGCTCTGGCACTCCTCGCGCCCGCCACCGAGACATCGCCCATATCCGCCTGGGACTCCTGCCTGCTCATCGCCTGACCCCGCCGATCGAAAGAACCCCTGCTCATGAACTCGGACCGCTGGCAGCAGCACAACGTCGTCTTCACCGACCGCGAGAGCGGCAAGCGCGCCATCACCGAACGCCTCGGCCCCGCCCTCCTCGCGGCGGAAGAAGCCGGGCAGCTCGACGGCTGGTGGTTCATGAACAAGCAGCCCTGGCCGCTGCGTTACCGCGCCGCGCAACCCTCATCGCTGGTCCGCGCGGTCCTGAGCGAACTCGTCGACAACGGCACGGTGAAGTCTTGGCTGCCCGGCATCTACGAGCCGGAATCCACCGCCTTCGGTGGTGCCCTTGCTATGGACGCCGCCCACGACCTGTTCCACAAGGACAGCCGGCACCTGCTCACTTACGAGCCCGGCCCCGGACACGTGGGCCGCCGAGAGACCGCCGTCCTCCTGCTCAGCGGCATGATGCGTGCCGCCAACCTGGACTGGTTCGAGCAGGGCGACGTCTGGGCGAAGGCCGCCGCGCTGCGGCCGGCCACGGACTTCCCGGTGGCGCGGGCCGCCGCCCTGACACCGGCGATGCGCACGCTGATGACCGTTGATGCCCGCAGCCTGTGCCGTCCGGACGGCCCGCTCGACGGGCACGCCGAGTGGGTGGCTGCCTTCGAACGGGCCGGGACGACGCTTGCCTACTTCGCCAAGGGGAGCGGGCTCTCGCGCGGTCTGCGCGCCGTCATCGCCCACCACGTGATCTTCCACGCCAACCGCGCCGGTCTCCTCCCAGAGGACCAAAGCGCCCTGTTCACCACCGCACGAGAGGCAGTCATGGGATCGAGTGACAACACCGCGTCGTCCATCGGGGCCGTGCCGGACACCATTAGCGTCGGGGCGGTGACCACCGACACGATCGCTCACAACGGGGTCGAGGCCGCTCGGCTCCGCAACGCCCTGGTCGACCAGATCCGCGAGTACGGATACGCCCGCACGCCCGCCGTCGAAGCAGCGCTGCGCGCCGTCCCCCGCCACCTGTTTGTACCCGATACACCGCTCGAAGTCGCCTACGCCAACGCGACGGTCGGCATCAAGCAGGACACCGACGGCACCGTGATCTCCTGCGCCTCCCAGCCCAGCGTCGTCGCCGCCATGCTGGATCAGTTGGAGGCCCAGCCCGGCGACCGGATTCTCGAACTCGGCGCCGGAACCGGATACAACGCCGCACTGCTTGCTCGTCTCGTTGGCGACGCCGGTTTCGTCACCACCGTCGACGTCGACGGGGACCTCGTGGAAGGCGCCCGCGCGCACCTCGCCACCGCCGGCTTCACCAACGTCGACGTACTGACCGGCGACGGCGCACTCGGCCATACCGAAGGCGCCCCCTACGACAGGATCATCGCCACCGTCGGCGCACACGGCGTCCCCCACGCCTGGCTCGACCAACTCGCACCCGGCGGACGCCTCGTCGTCCCCCAACGACTCAAGGGCAGCGTGTCCCGCTCCATCGCCTACGAGCAGCACGACGGCCGCTGGACCAGCGTCAGCAGCAAGATGAACACCTTCATGCCGCTCCGACGCGGCATCGCCGACGACGACCGCCGCGTCATCCCCCTCAGCACCGACGGCACCGTACGGCTCCAGGCTCCCGCCGGCCAGCCGATCGACGCCGACGCCCTGGCCGGAGTCCTGGACCTGCCGCGCACCGAGGAATGGACCGGCATGACGGTCCGGGCCATGGAAAATCCGGAGTGGATGGAGCTGTTCGTCGCCTGCTCCCTGCCCAGCGGCCTGATCCGGATGCTGTTCCCGAAGGAAGCCAAGGGCACGCTGCTCACCGAGGACCCCTATCCGTCCTCCACTGCAGCCGTTCACGGCGGCGCCGTCACCTATCTCGCCCGCCGCGTGTCGGAGAAGAAGACCCCTGAGGGCGAAAAGCTCTGGGAGTTCGGCGTCATCGGCCACGGCCCCGGCAGCGACGAACTGGCCGCGCAGGTGGCCGACATGATCCACACCTGGGACCGCGACTACCGGGGCCGTGAGGCGTCCTTCGAGATCCAGCATCTCGACGCCCCCGCCATCGAGCAGCGGCCCGGCCTCTTCGCCATCGACACCCCGCTGAACCGCATCGTCGCCGACTGGCAGTAGAACCAACGACCGGATGGAGGTGGAGCCCGCAGGCGCAGCCGACGGGCTCCACCGGTCCCGACCCGCATCGTCACCCCCGGAGAGCACATGGACCCGCACGGCCCAATAGCCCGGCGCTTCCCGCTCGTCGCCCGATTCCGTCCCGCCTGCCTGCCGCTGCCCGACCGCGTGCGGGCCCTGGTCGACCTGGCTGACCGGGCCGCGGAACAACTCGACCAGGGCTTGGCCTCCACCATCTTCAACCAGGCTGCCCTCCTCGCTTCCGACATCGGCCTCCCCGACCTCGCCCGGTCCATGTGCCACCGTCACGCCCAGGCGTATCTGACCGCAGGCCCGCTGCCCGCCATGAGCGCCATCCGCGGCCTCGAACCCCTGATCAACCTCGCCCGCTTACAAATCCGCGCCGGCCACCCCGACGACGCCCGCCAACGCCTCCTCGACCTCTACGAAGCCGTCGGGGCCGGCACCCCCGCCACCTTCGAGGGCATCACCGTCCCAGCCGACCTCACCCGCACCGACGAAGACCGCCACGAAGTCCACGCCTGGCTATGGCGCGTCCTCCTCGCCGACGGCACCCGCACTCTCACCACCACCGGCCGCTGGCAGGAAGCCCTCACCCACATCGAGCGACACCGAGGCGTGGGCACCCGCATGCTCGACGGCCGCCAAGTCGCCGTCGTCGCAGCCCTCACCGAAGGCAACACCGACCGATCTGCGGAACTACTCAACACCACAGCGCCAGGAGAACCGTGGGAACAGGCCGTCACCGCCTGCCTGACCACCCTGTGCCACCGCGACGCGGGGCAAGACATCGACAACCACCTGTCCGACCTGGCGAGCATGTACCTGACCCACGAAGCCAAGCCAGCGCTCACGGTCTTCGACATCCGCCTCGGCCTCACCGCCCTCGACGCGGTCGCGTCCATCGAGCATCCCGCAGCGCGCAGACTCGTCGAAGACATAGCCCGCCGAACCGCGGATGCCCGTGACGGCTACGCAGCCCGCGAGTTCGTCACGCATCCCCAGGCCGCCTCGCTCGCTACGGCACGGCAGACCCAGGACTGCCGTGAACTGATCGAAGCCAGCGCTCTCGGAGCCGCTGCCCTCCCGGGCAGCCTCCACGCCAGCCTTTCGGCTGCGCTGGACACCGCCGGAGAAGTGCTCACACGAGCAGTCTCACCTGCCAGGAGGACGATATGGCCATCAGGGTGAGCTGACGTGGGATAAGAGCACCACCCTCGGCGAGGTCGAGCGGTTCATCGCTCAGGCCAAGTCCGCCGGTGCTGACGCCGGCACCGTGACCGAGGACATCACCCACGACCAAGACCCCGATCTGACGCTCGGGCGGCAGATCGAGGTTGAAGGACGAACCGGCGCCCACCGGCCAGCGAGGTGGCGATGCCGCACCGCCGTATGTGGAACCTGCACAGCCTGCTGGAGCAGATCACCGGCGGAGACGGCGACGTACGGGCTCTGCAGGACGACATGCGCCAGATGGACACAAAGTTGTCGGATGCGCTGACGAAGCATGTCGGCTGGCCCGCCCTGGCCGAGCCCCGAGGGGGCTCAATCACGACTTGAGCGGCAGGCCACAGCCACAGGCATACGACAGGTCGGTGTACCCGCCACGCAAGGCACCCGCATCAATCATGGACTGTGGTTGCAGCAACAAGAACCTCGGCGTCCTGGGCCTCGACACCGTCACCGGCAGTGTCACCGCGTCCCGGGTGATCGCGAGGATCGACCACTCCCACCCTGGTGGCCGACGGACTGGTGCAGGCGGTGGCCACTGCGGCACTGGCCGTCCTCGGCGACAACCGGGGCTGGCTGCGTCTGCTGCTGACCGCGACCTTCGTCGGCGTCGGCTTCATAGTGACCACCACCTCCGGCCTGTCCGACGCCGAGCAGGGCATGGCCAATGGTGTGGCCACCATGAGCCAGCAGGTCGGTATCACCATGGGTACGCCGGTCGTGGGCGCCGTCGTCACGGCGCACGCCGGCACCTCGGCCGACCGGAACGTGATTCTCGACGGCATCAGCACCGCCGTCCTGCTCGACGCGGCCCTCGTCCTCCCCGCCGCGCTCTTCCTGCGCCCCCGGCCCCCGGTCTGACCCCGGGCCGGGCCCCCGGCCCGGCGCCTACAGGTTCGGGAGGTTCTTGCGGAGTTCGAAGGCGGTGACCTCGCTGCGGTACTCCTCCCACTCCTGCTTCTTGTTGCGGAGGAAGAAGTCGAAGACGTGCTCGCCCAGGGTCTCGGCGACGAGTTCGCTGCGCTGCATGAGGTCGATCGCCTCGCCGAGGTTCTGCGGGAGGGGCTGGATGCCCAGGGCGCGGCGTTCCGCGTCGGTGAGGGCCCAGACGTCGTCGTCGGCGCCCGGGGGGAGCTCGTAGCCGTCCTGGATGCCCTTCATGCCGGCGGCGAGCAGGACGGCGTAGGCGAGGTAGGGGTTGCAGCCGGAGTCCAGGGAGCGGACCTCGACGCGGGTGGAGCCGGTCTTGCCGGGCTTGTACATCGGGACCCGGATGAGGGCCGAGCGGTTGTTGTGGCCCCAGCAGATGTACGAGGGGGCCTCGCCGCCGGCGCCCGCGGTGCGCTGGGAGCCGCCCCAGATCCGCTTGTAGGAGTTCACCCACTGGTTGGTGACCGCGGAGATCTCACCCGCGTGCCGCAGCAGACCCGCGATGAAGGAGCGCCCCACCTTGGAGAGCTGGAACTCCGAGCCGGACTCGTAGAACGCGTTCCGGTCCCCCTCGAAGAGCGAGAGGTGGGAGTGCATCCCGGAGCCGGGGTGCTCGGAGAACGGCTTGGGCATGAACGTCGCGTGCACGCCCTGCTCCAGCGCGACCTGCTTCATCACCAGCCGGAAGGTCATGATGTTGTCGGCGGTGGAGAGCGCGTCAGCGTACCGCAGATCGATCTCCTGCTGGCCGGGGGCGCCCTCGTGGTGCGAGAACTCCACCGAGATGCCCATGGACTCCAGCATGGTGATGGCGGTCCGGCGGAAGTCCATGCCGACGTTCTGCGGGGTGTGGTCGAAGTAGCCGGAGTTGTCCGCCGGCGTCGGCCGGGCGCCGTCCAGCGGCTTGTCCTTCAGGAGGTAGAACTCGATCTCGGGGTGCGTGTAGAAGGTGAAGCCGAGGTCGGAGGTCTTGGCCAGCGCGCGCTTGAGGACGTAGCGCGGGTCGGCGTACGACGGGGAGCCGTCGGGCATCAGGATGTCGCAGAACATCCGGGCGGTGCCGGGGGCCTCGGCACGCCAGGGCAGCACCTGGAAGGTCGCGGGGTCCGGCTTGGCGATCATGTCCGACTCGTAGACCCGGGCGAAGCCCTCGATGGCGGAGCCGTCGAAGCCGATGCCCTCGTCGAACGCCTGCTCAAGCTCGGCGGGGGCCACCGCGACCGACTTCAGGTAGCCGAGTACGTCGGTGAACCACAGCCGAACGAAGCGGATGTCCCGCTCCTCCAGGGTGCGGAGGACGAACTCCTGCTGCTTATCCATAACCATCCATCCTTGCCGGTCAGGCCATCCCCCGGCGCGGGCGGCAACGGGGATCAGGAGCATTGCACCACACCGTTTCGGGTGCGTTGCAGGTACCACTCACCCCCCATAGTGCACGCCGGTGCGACTCAGCCGAAGCTGTCGATGGGAGCGATCTTCCGGCGGACCTTCCCGCGGCCGTCCCCGGCACTCTCCCGGCCGCTCGCCGGCCGCCGCGCCACCGGCCCGCCCTTCCCGCCGCACCGTGCCGGACGCCGGACGGCGGACGGCGGCTCCCCGGAGGGAACCGCCGTCCGCTGCGCCATCGGCGTTACGGGGCGGGGACCGCAGCGGCCCCCACGCCCGGCCTACGAGGCGTAGACGCCCACCTCGGAGAGCTGTCCGGCCGGCCAGCCGGTGTTCCCGGTGATGGTGAGCCGGACGTAGCGCTGCGACGACGGCGTGAAGGAGATCGCCACGTCATTGCCGCTGCTGGGGTTGAAGGTGTAGCCGGCTGACGCCTTCAGCGTGGTGTAGCTGGTGTTGTCGGTGGAGCCGAGGACGCTGAGGGTTTCGGTGCGGGTGCCCCAGCCCGCCGGCAGCTTGAGGTCCAGGCGGCCGATGGTGTGGGTGGCGCCGAGGTCGACGGTGAGGGACTGGGGGAAGGCGTTGTTGGTGCTTTCCCAGTAGGTGGCGGTGTTGCCGTCGACGGCGTTGCCCGCGGTGTAGATGTCGGAGTGGCCGGTGTCGGTGGCGGGGTGGCCCTGGGCGAGGTTGGGGTTGCCGGCCGGCGGGGTGGTCGGCGGGGTGGTCGTGGGCGGGGGTGTGGTGGGCGGCGGGGTGGTGGTGCCGTCGGGTGCGTAGATCTGGAATTCGGAGATCTGGCCGGCGGTCCAGCCGGTGTTGGCGGTGATGTTGAGGCGGACGTAGCGGGTGTTGGCGGTGGTGAAGGTCACGGTGGCGGTGTTGCCGGTGGCGGGGTTGAAGGTGACGCCGCCGGAGGGCTTGAGGGTGGTCCAGGTGGCGTTGTCGGTGGAGCCGAGGACACTGAGGGTTTCGGTGCGGGTGGCCCAGTCACTGGAGGGCGGGAGTTTGAGGGTGACCTTCCCGACCGGGGTGGCGGTGCCGAGGTCGACGGTGAGGGTCTGCGGGAACGCCCCGCTGGCTGATTCCCAGTAGGTGGCGGCGTTGCCGTCCACCGCGTTGGCCGGGGTGTAGCTCTGCACCGAGGACGACGCCGACGCCGGACGGCCCTGCGCCAGATTCCCACCCGCCGGCGGCGTGGTCGTGCCCCCGGTGGCACCGCTGACAGTGCTGCCGCCGCTGACGGTACCGCCCGAGGTGGAGCCGGAGCCCGGCTGCGGCCAGGTGCTGCAGTCGGCCCAGTTGCCGTCCCAACCGCTGTTGCCCGCGCCCTTGTTGATGGTGAAGGCGGGCAGGTTCGCCGGGTAGGAGCAGTTGTAGACGCCGGTCGCTCCGGTGCCGGTGGCGGTCACATTGCTGAAGCTCGCCGAACCGGGGGTCTCGGCCTGCACCACGACGGTGCCGGTGCCGGAGGCGGTCGCGCCGTTCACCGTGACGCCGTTGATGGTGTAGCCGTGGCCGCCGCCCGAGACGAACTCGAAGTCGCTGTACGGGCTGTCGATGAACGCGGTGTTGCTGATCTGGATGCTGTTGTTGATCGCGTAGTCATAGCTGTCGACGCGCAACGCACCCATCGGGTGGCCCCAGTTGGGGTTGAGCGCACCGGTACGGATCAGGGTGTTGCCGGAGACCGTGACGGTACCGGAGAGCGGGTTGAACGGCTGCAGGAACGCCTGGTTGGAGATCGCGATGCCGCCGCCGAGCGCGTTGGTGTCGGCGATGACGTTGTTGGAGACGGTGTTGTCGCTGCCGCCGTAGATGGCGATGCCGTTGGCCAGGTTCGGCTGCACGATGGTGTTGTTGGCGAAGGTGTTGCCCGTGTCGGGCGAGCCCAGCGACCACATGGCGAGCGAGTCGTCACCCTGGTTGCGCAGGAAGTTGTTCTTCACCTGTACGCCCTGGGCGCTGCCGTCCAGGTTGAGGCCGTCGGCGGTGGTGCCGATGATCCGGTTGTTCTGCACCAGCAGGTTGGTGTTGTTGCCGGTCAGCCAGAGGCCGCACTTCTCCCGCTGGATCCACATGCCCTGGACCACGGAGTTGGGGCCGAGCGAGCCGGTGACGAAGCTGTCCGGCGAGTTGTCGTTGCGGACACTCACCTCACCGATGACCGCGAAGTCGTACAGCTTGGTGTTGCCGGTGGCGCTGGTCTGGTCGATGAAGTGCGAACTGTGCACCACCGAGTACCAGTTGCCGGCGCCGCGCAGCGTGACGTTGTCGACCGGCAGGTTGGAGGTGATCTTGAAGTTCCCGGACGGGATCCAGACCTCCTTGCCCTGGGCCTTGGCGTCGGAGATGGCCTGCCGGAACGCCTGGGTGGAGTCGCCGCTGCCGCTGGCGTCGGCGCCGTCGGTGACCACCGAGATGGAGTTCGCGGGCTGCCCGGCGGCGGCCGCCACCTGCTCGAAGTCGGCCACGTCGATGGTGGCGGAGCCGGTGTCGCCGGAATCCAGCTGGAGCCTGACCTTGCCGCCCGCAGCCACATTCTGGCCGAGTTGTATACGGGAGTCGTCGAAGAAGTGGTGCGTCTTCGAGCCGGCGATCCAGCTGGTGTCCAGGTAGCTGTACTGGGCGGTGACGGCGAGTTTCTGGCTGATCTTGGTCCCGTTGACGTAGACCGAGACGGTGCCGGAGGCGCCGCGGGGCAGGTTGTACGCCACGTCCACCGCGTTGGCGGCCTTGGTGAGGGTGAACTCGACGTACTTTCCCTGGCCGTTCAGGGTGACCGCACGGCGGCCCGATGCCTCGGAGGCCACCGTCGACTGGGTGTAATCCGGGCCGGTGACCGAGCCGTTGGTGGCCGCGGCCTCGGCCTCGTACTCGGTGAACGGCACGGTGGCGCCACCGCTCACATCGAACGGCGAGACGGTCGATACCGTGGGGGCGGCATGGGCTGTCTGTGTGGTGATCGCCAGGGCGAGTCCGCCGGCCGCGACCGCGGCCGCGGTGGCCGTAGCGAGCCAGACCGAGGAGCGACGTCTGGTGTCCATGGGGTGGGGGGTGTCCCTTCTGGCGTGTGTCGCTTGAGATGCGGGCCACCATACGGATGACGAACATGGCACAGCAATATCTCGATCGGATTTCGCAAAAATTGGATGGCTTGCAGAGATCTCGCAAAATGACCGCAAGAAACTTGCGTCTCCTGTACTAGAATCGACGCCATGACACGACGACTTGCCGAGGTGGCAAAGAAGGTCGGGGTGAGTGAGGCCACCGTCAGCCGCGTGCTGAACGGGAAGCCTGGAGTCTCCGACGCGACACGGGCCGCCGTCCTTACCGCCCTTGACGTGCTCGGATACGAACGGCCCACCCAGCTGCGCGGAGAACGCGCCCGGCTGGTCGGCATGGTCATGCCCGAGCTGCAGAATCCGATTTTCCCCGCTTTCGCAGAAGTCGTCGGCGGTGCACTGGCTCAGCAGGGTTTCACCCCTGTGCTGTGCACACAGACCGCCGGCGGCGTCTCCGAGGCCGACTACGTGGAGCTGCTGCTGCAGCAGCATGTGTCGGGGGTGGTCTTCTTCGGCGGCCTGTACGCCCAGGCCGAGTCACCGCACGACCACTACGCGCGACTGGCCGAACGCAACCTGCCGACCGTCCTGATGAACGCCGCCATCGACCACCTGGACTTCCCCCGGGTCTCCTGTGACGACGCGGTGGCGGTGGAGCAGGCGATGAACCACCTGATCTCGCTCGGCCACCAGCGGATCGCGCTGGTGCTCGGCCCACCCGACCACGTACCCTCCCGCCGCAAACTGGCCGCCGCCCGCCGGGTCGACCCCTCGGTCACCGTCGAGCACGCGCTCTTCACCCTGGAGGGCGGGCAGGCCGCCGCCAGCCGGCTGCTGACCCGCGGCATCACCGCCTTCATCTGCGCCTCCGACCTGCTGGCGCTCGGCTGCATCCGGGCCGCCCGCCGGCGCCGGCTCTCGGTGCCCGGTGACGTGTCGGTCATCGGTTACGACGACTCCTCGCTGATGAACTGCACCGAGCCGCCGCTGACCACCGTCCGGCAGCCGATCGAGGCGATGGGCCGGGCCGCGGTGGATCTGCTGGCCGGCGAGATCAGCGGCGCCTCGGTCGACCACGACGAGCTCTTCTTCGAACCGGAACTGGTGGTCCGCGGTTCCACCGGGCCGGCTCCGCACGCCGCCCGCATCCCGCATCCGGAGCCGCGCGCCGCCAACGCGTAACGGCACATCCATCACCGGCAGGCGCCGGGGCAGGGGACCTCCCCCTGCCCCGGCGCCGTCGTTTCCGGCCCCTACGCGGGCCGGGAGGAGGCCGCCCCGGGGCTGTGACGAGCGGTGGCACGCTGTCTCCGTACTGCTGCGCAGCGTCGTGACCGAGTCGTGTCTTTGCGAAATTCGCGCGACATCTTGCGGACATCTATCGGGTTAAGTACGTTGAGCCAACCCGGACGGCGGCGCAAACCAGCGCCGGACATCATGTGCATCATGTGCCGCGGGGGTCCCAGATCGCAGTCCAACGACGCGCAGTGGTTCAGGGGAAGGGTAAGAAGAGGATGACTAAAAACGGCTACCGCAGACTGGTGGCAGTCGCACTGGTCGCGGGCATCGGCTTGACCGGCGCCGCTTGTTCCAGCAGCAGCGACAACAAGGGCGACGGCGGCACCAAGACGAGCGCCGCGGGATCGAGTGCCGGCACCCCCTTGGACCCGAAGACCAAGGTGACCATCAGCGTCGACTGCGAGCCGCCGACCACCAAGCCGGCCGAGCGCAAGCAGTGGATCGACGACGTCGCGGAGTTCAACAAGACCTACCCGAACGTCACGATCCAGAGCAAGGACGCGTTCCCTTGTGAGGACCCGGCCAAGTTCACCGCCCAGCTCCAGGCGGGCAGCGAGACCGACACCTTCTACTCCTACATGACCGACCTGCAGCAGGTGCTCGACGCCGGCCAGGCCGAGGACATCACGGACTACGTCAACGACAAGACGATCCCGGCCCTCAACGACATCGACCCCGGCGTCATCGGCGTCCTCAAGGACGGCGGGAAGCTCTACGGTCTGCCCACCTCGAACTACCAGATGGGCCTGATCTACAACCGGAAGATCTTCCAGGACGCCGGCCTCGACCCCAACAAGCCCCCGACCACCTGGGACGAGATCCGCCAGGACGCCAAGGTCATCCAGGACAAGCTCGGCAGCAAGGGCATCAACGGCTTCATGGAGAACGCCGGCGGCAACCAGGGCGGTTGGCACCTGGTCTCGGAGATGTTCGGCGTCGGCAGCAAGGCCGTGAACGACGACGGCACCAAGGCCGCGTTCAACAACGACCAGACCAAGTCCATCCTCAGCACCCTGCAGCAGATGCGCTGGACCGACAAGAGCCTGCCCGCCGCCCCCGGTCTGCAGTGGGGTGACGTCCAGAAGGCGATGGGCACCGGCAAGATCGGTATGTACGTCGGCGCCCCCGACGACATCCCGCTGGTCGTCCAGCAGTACAAGGCCGACTACAAGAACCTCGGCATGGCCCCGATCCCCGGGGGTCAGACCGCGCTCTTCGGCGGCAACGACTACATGTTCAAGAAGGGGTCCTCGCCGGACCAGATCAAGGCCGGTATCGCCTGGGTCAACTTCAAGTTCCTGACCGTCGGCAAGGGCCAGTTCAACTACGCCCGCAACAAGACGGACAACCTGCCCGTGGGTCTGCCGGAGCCGTTCTTCTTCACCGGCGCCTCGAAGGACAAGGACAACGCCAACAAGGCGGCCAGCGCCACCATCCCGGTCGACAACTTCAAGACCTACGTCGACGCGCAGGTGCCGGTGCTCCCCGAACCGCCGAACGCGCAGAAGATCTACACCGTGCTCGACACCGTGATGTCCGGCGTGCTGACCAACAAGAGCGCCAACATCGACAAGCTGCTCTCGACCGCTGAGACGCAGGTCAACTCGCTGCTCGCCGCCAGCCAGTAACAGCGCAGCCCGAGCGGGGGCCGGTCGGCGACCGGTCCCCGCTCGGGCGGCGTCGGGCGAGGGCCCGTCCTGCGGTTCAGGGCCTGGAGCCCTGCCAGGCATCCGAATTGAGTCGAGGAGTACCCATGGCGGCGACGACCGTCCCCGAGAAACTGACCAAGCGCCACGCCGGGCGTCCCTCCGGTCCTGCCGGCGGAGCGGCCCGCGACGGCTTGAGCCGCAAAATCCGGCAGAATCTGCAGGCCCATGGGTTCCTCATCGGCGCGGTCCTCTGCTTCCTGATGTTCTCGTGGTATCCGATGGTCCGCGAATTCATCATGAGCTTCCAGGAGACGAAGCGCGGCGAGACCCACTGGGTCGGCTGGAAGAACCTGGACCGCGTCTACCACGACCCGTACTTCTGGACCGCCTGGAAGAACACCGCGGAGTTCACCGGCATGGCGCTGGTGATCGGCTTCGCGGTGCCGTTCGTGGTAGCGATCGTGCTCAATGAACTGAAGCACGCGCAGGCTTATCTGCGCATTCTGGTGTACTTGCCGGTGATGCTCCCGCCGGTGGCCGGCGTGCTGCTCTTCAAGTACTTCTACAACCCTGACTACGGGCTCTTCGACCACGTTCTCAAGGTCCTGCACCTGCCGACGTCGCAATTCCTCAACTCGTCGAGCACCGCGATGATCTCGGTGGTCGTCGCGGCCACCTGGCTGAACATGGGCGGCGCGACCCTGGTCTACCTGGCCGCGCTGCAGAACATCCCCGGCGAGCTGTACGAGGCCGCCGACCTGGACGGCGCCGGCCTGCTCAGCAAGATCTGGCACGTCACCATCCCGCAGACCAGGATGGTGCTCTCGCTGATGCTGCTGCTCCAGATCGTGGCGACCATGCAGGAATTCACCAATGTCTTCCTGCTGACCGGCGGCAACGGTCCGGAGAACTCCACCATGACCGTGGTGTACATGATCTACCAGTACGGATTCCGCTACAACAACCTCGGCAGCGCGGCGGCGCTGGGACTCTTCCTGATGGTGCTCCTGGCCATTCTCTCGGCTGTGTACACACGGCTGAGCCGGAACAGCGACAGCGAATAGGCAGGGAAAAGGACCATGGCAGCGTCATTCACCCCGCAGAACCGGACCCTGATCTCCCCGGCCTCGCTCACCCGCCGGAAAGGGAAAATAGCCTACTGGACCGTGCTCAGTGTGGTCCTGGTGGTCTTCACCCTGGTCTTCCTCGGCCCGCTCTACTGGATGGTCACCGGCGGTTTCAAGTCGGCGCAGGAAGTGGTCGCCGACCCGCCGACCCTCTTCCCGAAGCACCCCGAACCGGGCACCTACCACACCGCGTGGACGGAGTTGAAGCTCGCCCGGCTGCTCTTCAACACCCTGTACTACGCGTTCGGCGCGCTCGCCCTCCAACTGGTCTTCGACGTGGCGGCGGCGTACGCCATCTCCAAACTCCGGCCGGTGCTGGGCAATCTGATCCTCGGCGGCATGCTCGCCACGCTGATGATCCCGGCCACCGTGCTGATCGTGCCGCAGTACATGACCGTGCTCGACCTGCCGGTGCTGCACTTCAACCTGGTGGGCACCCCGTGGGCGATCTGGCTGCCGACGGTGGCCAACGGCTTCAACATCTTCCTGCTCAAACGGTTCTTCGACTCGATCCCGCAGGATCTGATGCACGCCGCCGCCATCGACGGCGCGGGGCCGCTGCGCACCCTGTGGTCGATCGTGCTGCCGATGTCGCGGCCGATCCTCGGCGTGGTGTCGATCTTCGCCGTGGTGAACGTCTGGAAGGACTTCCTCTGGCCGATGCTGGTGGAGCCCGACCCGAAGAACCAGCCGATCAACATCGGCATCAACTCCCTGTCGCAAGGCGTCCCGCAGAACGTGCTGATCGCGGCGCTCGCCATCTCCGCGGTCCCCACGCTGCTGATCTTCCTGCTCTTCCAGCGCAACATCATGTCCGGCCTGACCGCCGGCAGCCTCAAGGGCTGACCGGCGGCGCCGGGCAGCCTCCCCCGCCTGACGAACGCACCACCCATCAGCACTCCGCCGCCGGCCCTCATGGCCCGTGTCCTCACCGACCCCGTCATGCAGGAGGGGCCGGCGGCGGGGTCCCACCTGCCCGAAAGGACGTTGACGTGGCAGACACCCCTCAGCCCGAGGCCGACGAGAACTGGTGGCGCGGCGCGGTCATCTACCAGGTCTACCCGCGGAGCTTCGCCGACAGCAACGGCGACGGGACCGGTGATCTCGCCGGAGTACGGTCCCGGCTGCCGTACCTGGCCGAGCTGGGCGTCAACGCCCTGTGGTTCAACCCCTGGTACCCCTCGCCGATGGCCGACGGCGGCTACGACGTCGCCGACTACCGGGACGTCGAGCCGGTCTTCGGCACCCTCGCCGAGGCCGAGAAGCTGATCTCAGAAGCTGTGGCGCTGGGCATCAGAACCATCATCGACATCGTGCCGAACCACATCTCCGCCGCGCATCCGTGGTTCCGCGAGGCGCTGGCGGCCGGCCCCGGCAGCCCGGCCAGGGAACGGTTCTGGTTCCGCCCCGGCCGCGGTGCGAACGGCGAACTGCCGCCCAACAACTGGCCCTCGCAGTTCGGCGGGCCGGCCTGGACCCGCACCACGAACCCGGACGGCACGCCCGGTGACTGGTTCCTCAACCTCTTCGACTCCGAGCAGCCGGACCTCAACTGGAACCACCCGGAGGTCCGCGCCGAGCACGAGGACATCCTGCGGTTCTGGTTCGACCGCGGCGCGGGCGGCGTACGGATCGACTCGGCGGCCATGGTCACCAAGGACCCGCTGCTGCCCGACCTGCCCACCGACCCCGGCGCCCCGGCCACCCCGCACCCGTACATCGACCGGGACGACCTGCACGAGATCTACCGGGGGTGGCGGCGGATCGCCGACTCCTACGACAAGACGCGGATCCTGGTGGGCGAGGTGTGGCTGCCGGACAGCGAGCGGTTCGCCCGCTACCTGCGGCCGGACGAGATGCACACGGCGTTCAACTTCGACTTCCTGTCCTGCCCGTGGGAGCCGGCCCGGCTGCGGGCCTCCATCGACACGACGCTGGCCGCGCACGAGCCGGTGAGCGCGCCGGCCACGTGGGTGCTCTGCAACCACGACGTGACGCGTACGGTGACGCGTTACGGGCGGGCCGACACCGGGTTCGACTTCGCCACGAAGGCGTTCGGCATCCCGACGGATCTGGAGCTCGGCACCCGCCGGGCGCGGGCGGCGGCGCTGCTGACGCTGGCGCTGCCCGGCTCGGTCTACCTCTACCAGGGCGAGGAGCTGGGGCTGCCGGAGGCGGAGGACATCCCCCGGGACAAGCTCCAGGACCCGATGTACCTGCGCTCCGGCGGCACCAACCCCGGCCGTGACGGGTGCCGGGTGCCGATGCCGTGGGCGGGGACCAGCCAGCCGTTCGGTTTCAGCCCGGAGGGGTCGGCCGAGCCGTGGCTGCCGCAGCCGGCGGACTGGGCGGCCCGTACGGCCGAGGTGCAGTCCGCCGACCCGGCGTCGATGCTGTCGCTGTACCGGGCGGCGGTACGGCTCAGGGCGGCAGAGCCGGGGCTGGGGGACGGGCCGCTGCGCTGGCTTCCGACGGTGCCGGAGGTGCTGGCGTTCCGGCGCGGTGAGCGGTTCGTCTGTCTGGTGAACCTTTCTGCGGTGCCGGCGGAGCTGCCGCGGCACGAGGAGATTCTCCTCACGAGTGGGCCTCTTTCCGACGACGGGCGCGTGCCGGCGGACACGGCGGTCTGGCTCCACGTCTAGGGGTCACCAGCTCCCGGGGTGCCCTCCGCGGTAACGGCGCCCTACCGCGGCGCGGCGCACGTAGGGTGCCCTCCCGGGCTACGGCGCCCTACCGCGGCGCGGCCTACGTGGGATGCCCTCCCGGGTTACGGCGCCCTACCAGGCGGGTGCCCTTGCGGGCGGCGGTTGCTTTTCAGGGGCGCTGGGGGTACCCCCGGACGAAGTCTGGGGGAGGAACTGCGCGAGCAACCGGCCACCGGCCGGTGGTCCGGAAACGACAGCAACAGCCCCTTTCGGCCGGTGACGGAGTGCGGCCCCGTCGTGGCCGTTCGCGCAGTTCCCCGCGCCCCTGAAAAACGAGGTGCCGCCCGCCGCAAAGGCACCCCGCCGGAGGCGGTGAGGCGCCGCAGGGCGGAAGGAGGGCCGGGGAAACGGTATGGTGCCGCTCGCCGCAAAGGCACGCCGCCGGAGGCGGTGAGGCGCCGCAGGGCGGGAAGGCAGCCCGCCGGGGACGGTAGGGCGCCGCAGGGCGGGAAGGCACCCCGCCGGGGACGGTAGGGCGCCGCCAGGCGCAAGGGCAGCCCGAGGGGCTCAGGGGCAGCCGATATCGCGTCGGGGTGACGATTACACTGGACGCGTGCCTCAACTACGACTCGCCCTGAATCAGATCGACTCCACGGTCGGCGGCATCGCCGAAAACGCCGAGTCGGTCCTGCGCTGGTCCCGGCACGCCGCCGGGCAGGGAGCCCACCTGGTGGCCTTCCCCGAGATGATGCTCACCGGCTACCCCGTGGAAGACCTCGCGCTGCGCTCCTCCTTCGTGGAGGCCAGCCGCGCCGCGCTCGCCGACCTCGCCCGCCGGCTCGCCGACGAGGGCCTGGGTGAGCTGCCCGTGGTCGTCGGCTACCTCGGCCGCAGCGAGGACGCCCAGCCCAAGTACGGCCAGCCGGCCGGCGCCCCGCAGAACTGCGCCGCCGTGCTGCACCGCGGCGAGGTCGCCCTGCGCTTCGCCAAGCACCACCTGCCGAACTACGGCGTCTTCGACGAGTTCCGCTACTTCGTGCCCGGCGACACCATGCCGGTGATCCGGGTGCACGGCGTCGACGTGGCGCTGGCCATCTGCGAGGACCTGTGGCAGGACGGCGGCCGGGTGCCCGCCGCCAGGTCGGCCGGCGCCGGGCTGCTGCTGTCGATCAACGCCTCCCCGTACGAGCGGGACAAGGACGACACCCGCCTCGACCTGTGCCGCAAGCGCGCCCGGGAGGCCGGCTGCACGCTGGCGTACCTGGCCAGCGTCGGCGGCCAGGACGAGCTGGTCTTCGACGGCGACACCATCGTGGTCTCCGCGGCCGGCGACGTCATCGCCCGGGCCGGGCAGTTCGCCGAGGAGGTCGTCCTGCTGGACCTGGAGCTGCCGGCCGCGGCGGCCGAGGTGCCGTCCGGGCGGGTGGACGACGGCCTGGAGATCCGGCACGTCACCCTCTCCACCGAGCCGGTGGCGCCCTATCCCCCGCAGTTCACCGGCCGTGAGGCCGACCGGCTCGCCGACGACGCCGAGATCTACGGCGCGCTGGTCACCGGCCTGCGCGCGTACGTCCGGAAGAACGGTTTCCGCTCGGTGCTGATCGGCCTGTCCGGCGGTATCGACTCGGCGCTGGTCGCCGCCATCGCCTGTGACGCGATCGGCGCGGAGAACGTGTACGGGGTGTCGATGCCCTCGGCGTACTCCTCGGACCACTCCCGGGGGGACGCCGCCGAGCTGGCCCGCCGTACCGGGCTGAACTTCCGTACCGTCTCGATCGCCCCGATGTTCGACGCGTACATGGGGTCGCTCAAGCTGACCGGCCTGGCCGAGGAGAACCTGCAGTCGCGGCTGCGCGGGGTGACCTTGATGGGCATCTCCAACCAGGAGGGCCAGATCGTGCTCGCGCCGGGCAACAAGAGCGAGCTGGCGGTGGGCTACTCGACGCTCTACGGCGACTCGGTGGGCGCGTACGGCCCGATCAAGGACGTCTACAAGACGACCGTCTTCCGGCTGGCCCGCTGGCGCAACGCCGACGCCGAGGCGAAGGGCGAGACCCCGCCGATCCCGGAGAACTCCATCGTCAAGCCGCCGAGCGCGGAGCTGCGGCCGGGGCAGGTGGACACCGACTCGCTGCCGGACTACGACGTGCTGGACCGGGTGCTGGAGCTGTACGTGGACCGCGACCAGGGCCGCGAGGCCATCATCGCGGCCGGCTTCGACCCGGAACTGGTCACCCGGGTGCTGAAGTTGACCGACACCGCGGAGTACAAGCGGCGGCAGTACCCGCCGGGCACCAAGATCTCGCCGAAGGGCTTCGGCAAGGACCGCCGGCTGCCGATCACCAACCGGTGGCGCGAGGGCGAGGATTCGTAAGGTCCGTCAGGCCCGGAACGGCCGCCTGACGGTGGCCCTCCGGCGGTTCCACGGCGGTTCACGACGATTCCACGGCGTTTTCAGGGCAGTTGGAGGCGGGCGGCGACCGGCAGATGGTCGCTGCCGGTCTTCGGCAGGGTCCATGACGAGCGCGGGTCGACGCCCTTGACCATGATCTGGTCGATCCTGGCCATCGGGAAGGCGGCCGGCCAGCTGAAGCCCATGCCGTTGCCGGCCGCGCCCTGGGTGGAGCGCATCTGCGAGGTGACCGAGGCCAGCGCGCGGTCGTTCATGGTGCCGTTGAGGTCGCCGAGGAGCACCACGCTCTTCAGGTTCTCCGCCGCGATGGCCTGGCCGAGGGCGTCCGCCGCGCTGTCCCGCTGGCCGGCGGTGAAGCCGGCGTGCAGCTTCACCCGTACCGACGGCAGATGCGCGACATAGACCGCCACCTTGCCGTGCGGGGTGGCGACCGACGCCCGCATCGCCCGGGTCCAGCCCATCCGGATGTCCACCGTGTGCACCCCGCTCAGCGGGTACTTGCTCCACAGCCCGACCGTGCCCTCCACCGCGTGGTACGGGTACGCCCCCGCCAGATCCCTTGCGTAGCGCGGTTCCTGGCTCTCCGCCACCTCCTCCAGCGCCACGATGTCGGCGCCGGCCTTGATGAGGTCCTGTGCGGTGCCGTCCGGGTCGGGGTTCTCGGCGTTGACGTTGTGGGTGAGGACGGTGAGGTCGCCACCGTCCTTGGCCTTGTGGGTGAGTTGGCCGCCGAAGAGGTTGAGCCAGATCAGGCCGGGGGCGAGCAGCACGATCAGCGCGGTCGCCGAGCGGCGGACCAGCGCGACCGCCAGCAGCACCGGGACCGCGAGCCCCAGCCAGGGCAGGAAGGTCTCCAGCAGGCTGCCGAGGTTGCCGATCCGGTTGGGCACGTCGGAGTGGAAGAAGAGCAGCACCGCCAGCACCGCGGCGACCAGCGCGGTGATGATGCCGCGCCGCCACATCCCGGCCGGCTGCCACCAGCGTACGAAGCGGTCGGCGAACCGGGCGCGGGCCCCGGAAGCGGTCGGGTGCGGCGGGTACTCGCCGTCCTGGTTCGCGTCCGTGCTGCTCTGCGCCTGGGTCATGGGGATCCTCGCTGCCTTGCCGGGTGCTCTGCCGACCTTAGGGGATCGGTACAGGAAGCGACGGGCTGCGGGGGGTGGCGGGTTCCGTGGCGTGGCGGTATCCGGGCGGCTGTGACAAGACCATCACAAACCGGGGCAAGAGATGATCATCGACGGTCGCACGCCGGCCGGTTGGGCCGGTTCGGGCGGGTACGTCCACGGTGGCCGGTTCTCGCCGGTGCGGCACGTCCCACCGCGGCCGGGGTTCACGGCCCGCCGTTCCCCTCCTTCTCCCGGGGCCGCATCCCGTCGAGCAGTGTGTCGACGACCTGTTCCGCGAGGTCGGGCCGGAGCGGGGCGTCGGGGCGCAGGGTGGCCCGGGCGAGCACCGGCCCGACCACCATGTCGGCCAGCAGGTCGAGATCGGCGCCGAGTTCGGCCCTGATCTGCCCGGTGGAGATGCCCCATTCCAGCAGGTCGATCAGCATCCGGCGGCGGACGGACACCACGGTGTCGTGGTAGCGCCGCCAGAGTTCCGGGTTGCTCTGTGCCTGCGTCATCATCGTGCGCATCAGCGCCGATTCACGCTTGGCGAGGCTGCGCCGCCTGATGTACTCGACCGCGGTGATCAGGTCGTGCCGCAGGTCCCCGGTGGGCTCGGTCCGCGGCGGCTCGTCCACCTGGGCGAGGACGTCCAGCAGCAGCGCGTCCTTGCTCGGCCAGCGGCGGTAGACGGTGGCCTTGCCGACCCCCGCTTCCCGGGCGATGCCCTCCATGGACAGGTCGCCGAAGCCGGCGCCCTCGGAGATCAGCCGCAGCACCGTCTCGATGACCGTGCTGCCGACCGCCGCGTTGCGCGGCCGGCCGCGCGGGGCGGCCGGCTCGGGCCCCGCGCCGCCGGGGCCGCCACCGGCGCCCGGGACCGGTGCCGGCCCCGGCGGTGGCGGCCCCGGCGGTGGCGGCCCCGGCGGTGGCGCCGGTGTCACTGCTCCACCTCCGCCAGCTCCCGCTCCGGCGAGCCGCCGGGCGCCGGAGCGGCCACCGCGGACCTGGCCGGCAGGAACACCACCGCGACCACCGCGCCGAGCAGCGCGACGCCGGCGGAGGCGGCGGCGGTGATGTGCATGGCGTGCAGGAACGCGTCGTTGGCGGGCTGGACCAGCACCTGGCCCCTGGCGCCGAGCCGGTCGGCGACCCCGAGGGTGGCCTCGATGGACTCGGCGGCCGACGCCCGGGCGGGCGCGGGCAGCGAGCCGAGGTGGTCCTTGATGCCGTTGCGGTAGACGGTCGACATCAGCGAGCCCAGGACCGCGACGCCGAGCGCGCCGCCGACCTGCCGGAAGGTGTTGTTGACCGCGGACCCGGAGCCGGCCTTCTCGCGCGGCAGCGAGGACATGATCATCACGGTGGCGGGCGGCATGACGTGGGCCATGGCGGTGCCCATCAGGAAGAAGAGGACTTCCAGCACCCAGATCGGGGTGGACGCGCCGAGCAGCAGGAAGCCGAGGAAGGAGATCCCGGTCAGTGCGAGGCCGCCGGCGCAGACCGCCCGGGCGCCGAGCCGGTTGACCAGCAGCCGGGCCCGGGGCGCGAAGACCATCTGGGCGGCGGCCAGCGGGAGCAGCAGCAGACCGGACTGCAGGGGGCTGTAGCCGCGGACCGACTGGGTGTAGAAGACGATGAAGAAGGTGACGCCCATCAGCGCGAAGAAGACCAGGCCGATGGCGGCGACCGAGGCGGAGAACTGCCGCTTCTTGAAGTAGCGGACATCGAGCGCCGGGTGGTCGGTGCGCGACTCGTACCAGACGAAGCCGCCGAGCACGAGCAGTCCGGCCAGCGCGGTGACCCACACCTCGGGGCGGGTGAAGTCGCCGTACTGGCCGCCCTTGATGACGCCGTAGATCAGCAGCACCAGGCCGGCGATGGAGAGCAGCACGCCCATCGGGTCGAGCTTGCCGGGCCGCGGGTCCTTGGAGTCCGGCACGATCAGGAACATCGCGACCAGGCCGATCACCACGATCGGCACATTGACCAGGAAGACCGAGCCCCACCAGAAGTGCTGGAGCAGCAGACCGCCGGTGATCGGGCCGATCGCGATGGCCAGGCCGACCACACCGGCCCAGATGCCGATGGCCCGCGGCTGCTCCTCGCGCTCGAAGACGTTCATGATGATGGCGAGCGTGGCGGGCATGATGAACGCGCCGCCGAAGCCCATCACCCCGCGGAAGGCGATCAGCTCACCAGCCGAGCCTGCCATCGCGGAGGCCGCGGAGCCGAGGCCGAATATCAGCATCCCGAAGAGCAGCACCTTCTTGCGGCCGAGCCGGTCGCCGAGCAGTCCCGCGGTGAACAGCAGGCCCGCGAAGACCAGCGTGTACGAGTTGATCGCCCATTCCAGCTGGCTCTGGGTGGCCCCGAGCCCGGTGGGTGACGGCTGGGCGATGGTCTTCATCGCGACATTGAGGATCGAGTTGTCGAGCACGACGACGAGCAGGCTCAACAGCAGCACGGTGAGGATCGCCCAGCGGCGGCGGTGGACCGCCTCGGGCACGGTGTGGGTGGTGGGTTCTGCCATGCCGTCAGGGTAGCCCGAATTACGATACGGACCCGTCTCGTATCGTAAAGCTGCGGCAAAAACGCCCCTCCCCTTTCCGGACGCGGCGGCGCGTGCCAGCATGGAAGGGATCCGGGGACGCCGTAAGGGTGCCTCGAGATGACATGAAGGAGCCGTCACCATGACGCAACTTCCGGCTGCCCAGCAGCCCTCCGGCGGCGCCGGAGCCACCGACCACCCGAAGACGCTGTACGGCGGTACCGGCACCCGCCGGATCACCGTCCGCGACCTCGCCGCCGCCAAGGAGCGCGGCGAGAAGTGGCCGATGCTCACCGCGTACGACGCGATGACCGCCTCCGTCTTCGACCAGGCCGGCATCCCCGTCCTGCTGGTCGGCGACTCGATGGGCAACGCCCATCTGGGCTACGACTCCACCGTCCCGGTCACCATGGACCACATGACGATGCTCTCGGCCGCCGTGGTCCGCGGCACGCGCCGGGCGCTGATCGTCGCGGACCTGACCTTCGGCTCGTATCAGGAGGGCCCGGTGCAGGCCCTGCGCAACGCCACCCGGCTGGTCAAGGAGGCCGGGGTGGGCGCGGTCAAGCTGGAGGGCGGCGAGCGCTCGCTGGCCCAGACCGAGACGCTGGTCGAGGCCGGCATTCCGGTGATGGCCCACATGGGCCTGACCCCGCAGTCCTTCAACACCCTCGGCTACCGGGTGCAGGGCCGCGGCGACGAGGCCGCCGACCGGCTGATCCGCGACGCCAAGGCGGCGCAGAACGCGGGCGCCTTCGCCCTCGTACTGGAGCTGGTGCCGGCCGAGGTGGCCGCCGAGATCACCCGCTCGCTGCAGATCCCGGTGATCGGGATCGGTGCCGGGTCCGGCACCGACGCCCAGGTCCTGGTCTGGACCGACATGGCCGGCCTGACCGAGGGCAAGGTGCCGCGCTTCACCAAGCAGTACGCGAACCTGCGGCAGACCCTCGGGGACGCGGCCAGGGCGTTCGCGGGTGACGTGGTCGGCGGGGCCTTCCCCGCCGAGGAGCACACCTTCCACTGACGGCCCCGGCGCCCGGCACCGGCCGCCGGGACCGGGCGCCCGAGCCGTACCGCACCGCACCGCCGCACCCGACCCGGTACCCGGGCCCCTCCCTCCGGGGCCCGGGTACCGTTCCGTGCCGTAATCTTCGGTCTTTCCGATGTACCGCCCCGCATATTGAGACAACCGACCGGCCGGTCCGTATGTCCCGGTGAGCGCCGCTTCGGCGGCGGACATCGCACTTACGGGAAGTCACCATGATCATCACCAACCGTGGCCGGATGGCCACCGGGGCGGTCTTCGCCGCGTCCCTGGCCATAGCCCTCACGGCGTGCGGCTCGTCGGGTTCGTCGGCTTCTTCGCCCTCTTCCCCCGCGGCTTCCTCCTCCGCCCCCTCCCCGGCGCCGTCCGCGGCCGGGGTGCACACCACGTCGGACGCCAAGCTCGGCACGATCGTGGTGAACGGCAAGGGCCTGACCCTCTACCGCTTCGACAACGACACCAGCAACCCGCCGAAGTCGAACTGCACCGGTCAGTGCGCCACCCTGTGGCCCGCCGCGCCCGCCGCCGACGCCGCCACGGTCAACGGCGTCGACCAGAAGCTGCTCGGCTCGGTGGACGGCACCGACGGCACGAAGCAGCTCACCCTCGACGGCTGGCCGCTCTACACCTTCGCCCAGGACGCCAAGCCCGGCGACACCAACGGCCAGGGTCTGATGGGCATCTGGTGGGCGGTGACGCCGACCGGGGCGAAGGCAGGGGCGAGCGCGGGGACGAGTTCCGCGGCCACTTCCGCCCCGGCGGACTCCGGGTCGGGCGGCGGGTCGTACGGGTACTGATGTCCCGGTCCGCGACACGCGAACTCGACCGGGGGCGGCGGGTAGGGCAGGATGCCGCCGTGGACGGTCCCCTCGGGCCTCCGGAACCGCAGGACGCGGTTCCGGAGGAAGACATGATGCGGGCGCTGTACCACGAGCACGCGGGCGCGCTCTTCGCGTACGTCCTGCGGCTCGTGGCCGGCGACCGCTATCTTGCCGAGGACATCGTGCAGGAGACGCTGCTGCGGGCCTGGAAGAGCGCCGCCACGCTCGATCCGGCGGCCCGCAGCCTGCGGCCCTGGCTGGTGACGGTGGCCCGGCGGATCGTGATCGACGGCCACCGCAGCCGGCAGTCACGGCCGCAGGAGACCTCACCGGCCGGGCTGGAGCAGTTGCCGGCCCAGGACGAGCTGGAGCGGTCCCTGCGCCTGATGACCATCTCCGACGCTCTGCGGGACCTGTCGGCCGCCCACCGGGAAGCCCTGGTGGAGACGTACTTCCGCGGCCGTACGGTCAATGAGGCGGCCGAGGAGCTCGGCCTGCCGCCCGGCACCGTACGATCCCGGGTGTTCTACGCACTGCGCGCCCTGCGCAACGCGCTCGAGGAGAGAGGGGTGACCACCTCATGAATCCCCATGTCGACGTGGGCGCCTATCTGCTCGGGGCGCTGGACGACGCGGAGATGACCGCGTTCGAGGAGCACCTGGCCGGGTGCGACGAGTGCGGTGCGCAGCTGGACGAGCTCATGGGCGTGGTCCCGGTGCTCGAAGAGCTGCGCTCGGACGGGATCGGCTTCGTGGAACCACCCGGTGACGCGCTGCTGGACAAGCTGCTGCGTCAGGTGGCGGGCGAGCGCCGGGCCCGTAAGCGCCGCCGGCTGGTCGCGGTAGCGGCGGCCGCGGTGCTGGTGGTGGGCGGGCCGACGGTGGCCGTGCTGGCCACCCAGGACAGCGGCGGCGGCACCTCCCCGGTGGCGTCGGCCACCTTCGCCCCCGACCAGCGCTCGGCGGACAATCCGGCCACCGGCGCCTCTGCCGTCGTCGGGGTGACGGACAAGGGCTGGGGCACGGCCGTCGACCTGCGGCTGTCCGGTGTGAACGGCCCGCTGACCTGCAGCCTGATCGCGGTCGGCCGGGACGGCAGCAAGCAGACGGTCGCCAGCTGGTCGGTGCCGTACGCCGGCTACGGCACCGACGCCCAGCCGCGACCGCTCACTGTGCACGGCGCGGCCGGACTGCACACCAACCAGATCAGCCGCTTCGACGTCCGTACCTCGGATGGGAAGCTGCTGGTCAGCGTGCCGGCGTAAGTCAGCGACAGCTCACCGATACGGTCCCGATATTTCGCTGTCGGTGAGATGTCGGTGCGGTGTCGGCGGGCCTTGGCATGGTTGTGGCCATGGCAACGACGACAGCGACAACACGACTGACGGAGAACGGTGGGACCGCAGCCGTCGAGGTGCGCGGTCTGGTCAAGCACTACGGCGAGACCAAGGCCCTCGACGGGGTGGATCTGGAAGTGCGCCAAGGCACCGTGCTCGGCGTGCTCGGCCCGAACGGGGCGGGCAAGACCACGCTGGTACGGGTGCTGTCCACGCTGGTCCGCCCCGACGCGGGCACCGCCCGGGTGGCGGGCTACGACGTACTCAAGCAGCCCCGGCAGCTGCGCCGGGTGATCGGCCTGACCGGCCAGTACGCCTCGGTGGACGAGAAGCTGTCCGGCCGGGAGAACCTCTACATGATCGGCCGGCTGCTCGACCTGTCCCGGGCCGCCGCCCGCAAGCGGGCGGACGAGCTGCTGGAGCGGTTCTCGCTCACCGAGGCGGCGAAGAAGCCCGCGATGCAGTACTCCGGCGGGATGCGCCGCCGGCTGGACCTGGCGGCGAGCATGATCGGCGAGCCGGCGGTGCTCTACCTGGACGAACCGACCACCGGCCTCGACCCACGGACCCGCAACGAGGTGTGGGCCGAGGTGCAGCGGATGGTCTCCGAGGGAGCGACCGTCCTGCTCACCACCCAGTACATGGAGGAGGCCGAGCAGCTCGCCAACGAGCTGACGGTCATCGACCGCGGCCGGGTGATCGCCAACGGCAATGTCTCCGAGCTCAAGGCCAAGGTCGGCGGGCGCACCCTGCAGATCCGGCCGTCCGACCCGGCGCAGGTGGCCGCGATGGCCGCGGCGATCGGGGACGCCGGCCTCGACGGGGTGGCCGGCGCGCACGCCGACCACGCCGACGGCCTGGTGAGCGTGCCGATCCTCAGCGACGAACAGCTCACCGCGGTGGTGTCCCTGCTGGGCGTGCGCGGCTTCGGCATCGCCGGGATCAGCACCCATCTGCCCAGCCTGGACGAGGTGTTCCTGGCGATCACCGGCCAGAAGGCCAACCTGGGCGAGGGCGTGGACGCGGCGCCGGCCCAGGAGACGGAAGACACCGAAGAAGTGGAGGTCGCGGCATGAGCGCGGCTACGGCTACGGTCACCGCACCCGCGCAGCAGGCCGCGGTGGCCGGCGAGGGCAGGATCGGCCTGCGGGCCAACCTGCGGCACATCGGCGCGCTCGCGCGCCGCAACATGCTCCAGATCAAGCAGGACCCGGAGTCGATGTTCGACGCCCTGCTGATGCCGGTGATCTTCACCCTGCTCTTCGTGTACGTCTTCGGCGGCGCGGTCTCCGGCAAGGGCAACCAGCACGCGTATGTGAACTACGTGGTGCCCGGCCTGATGGCGATGATGGGCATGAACATCGCGCAGGCGGTCGGCACCGGGATCAACGACGACTTCAAGAAGGGGGTCATGGACCGGTTCCGGACGATGCCGATCGCCCGGTCCTCGGTACTGATCGCCAAGATCGTGGTCGAGGTCGGCCGGATGCTGATCGCCACCGCGATCCTGCTCGGGATGGGCTTCGCCCTCGGCCTGACCATCCAGACGGACGTGCCGCACCTGCTGGCGGCGGTCGCGCTGTCGACGGTCTTCGGCGCCTCGCTCATGTGGATCTTCATTCTGCTGGGGCTGACCATGAAATCGCCCCAGGCGGTACAGGGGGTGGCCATGCTCGTGCTGATGCCGCTGCAGTTCGGCAGCTCGATCTTCGCCAAGCCGACCACGATGCCGGGGTGGCTGGAGGGCTTCACCAAGGTCAATCCGCTGTCGAACCTGGCGGACGCGGCCCGCGCCCTGGTCAACGGCGGACCAGTGGCGCACTCGGTGTGGATGACCCTGGCCTGGGCGGTCGGCATCACCGTGGTGACGGCGCCCCTGGCGGTGGCACGGTTCCGGAAGAAGACCTGAGCCGGCCGCGGCGGCCCCGGTGTCACTCCACGTCGCGCATCAGGGCGACGGCCTCCTCAGCCTGGAGGCCGTCGCCCTCGGCGTACCCGGCCTCGTACGCCTGCTCGCCGAGCAGGTCGCGCAAGAGCGCCTTCTCCTCCTCCAGCTCCCGCAGTTCGGCGGGCGGCACCACCGAGGGGCGCCAGCGCTGGTGGGCGCCGAGCAGCACCACCGAGCGGTGCACCCGGCGTCCGAAGAGCCGGTGCTCCGGGCCCCCGTCGGCCTCGGCGACCAGCCGCAGCAGCTGGGCTGCCGCCGGGGTGAGCATGATGGACAGCCGCGGGGTGATCACATTGGCGAGCGGATGCCGGGCCAGCTCCTCCACCCCCTCGGTGAGCAGGCGCAGGCCCTCCACCGGCCGGCCGGACTTGCCGAGCAGCGAGCCCTTCATGCCGAGCAGCATCCCGCTGATGAAGCCGGGCATACCGGTGCCGCCGGCCTCGTTCTGCCGGATGGTCTCCTCGATGACCTCCAGTGCCTGGGCGGTGTCGTGCCGGTGGCTGAGCGCGCCGGCCAGCAGGACGTTGCCGAAGAAGGCGGCACCGTCGCTGGCCGAACCGAACCGCTGGGCGTCCTCGATGCCCTCGCGCAGCAGCCGTTCGCCCTGCTCCCAGTCGCCGGCACTGATCAGGGCGTCGCCCATCCGTACGGTCAGTACCGGGACGTGCTGGTGCGAGCCGATCTTGCGGGCCAGCGCGATGCCCTCGCGGCAGCACTCGACCGCGCGCAGCCACTCGCCCGAGTGGATCGCGGCCTCGGCCTCCGCGGAGAGCGTCTCGGCGGTCCCCCACTCGTCACCCAGCCGCTCGAAGAGCCGCCGGCTCTCACCGATGTCCCGGATCGAATCGGCCAGCCGCTCGGTCACGTCGTTGTTGACCTTGGCCCGCAGTTGCAGCGCGAACGCCAGTTCCCAGGTGCGGCCGTGGGTCCGGCAGGCTTCGACGGTCTCGTTCATCAGGCTCTGCAGCCGGTCGAAGTCGCCGGAGAAGAAAGCGCCGTAGGGGCGCATGATGCCCGGGAAGCGGGCGGCCTGCGGCAGGTGCGGGGGGTAGGTCGCGATCAGCGCGTTGCCGATCCGCGTCATCTCCGGGTGGGTCCACCAGTCGACCTCGCCCTCACGGGCGGACATGTCGATCAGCCGGACGTGGCGGCGGGCCTCCAGCAGCTGTTCGCCCGCCAGCGGCGGCGGTTGCTCCAGCGGACCGTGCTCCAGCGGTACGAGGGCTGGCGGTTCGGCGAACGGATCGGGGCCCATCGAAGCCACGGTGAGCGGCCAATGGCGGCGCTCCGAGGCGTAGTTGCGCACCTCCCAGAACCAGTTGCAGCCGAGCACGAGTATCAGGGCCTCCTGCTCGTCCCCGGCGGCCACCGCCCGGCGCAGCGCCGCCCGCAGGTTCTCGTGCTCGTTCTCCAGCCGCTCGAACCAGACGAGTTGGTCCCTGCCGCGGAGCAACGGATCGGCGGCGCGGGCGTATTCGCGGAAGTACGTGATGTGCCGGCGTTCGACGGCCGGTCGCTCGCAGGAGCCGTCAAGACGCTCGGCGGCGTACTCGTAGATCGTCTCCAGCATCCGGTAACGGGCGCCGTCGGCGGTGAGGTCGGCGAGCACGAGCGACTTGTCCACGAGGGAGGCGAGCAGGGCGGCGGCGTCCGGGGCGTCGATCCGGTCCCCGGCGGTGGCCGGCTGCGCCGGCTTCCCCGGCTTTTCCGGGGCCGCCGTGTCCCCTGCGTCCCCCGGGTCTGGGTCTGGCGGGTTCGCCGGGTCCGCTGGGTCTGCCGGGTCTGCTGGGTCGGCGCAGATCGCCTCGGCGGCCTCCAGCGTCCAGCCGCCGCGGAAGACCGCCAGCCGGCGCAGCAGGACGCGCTCGGCGGGTTCCAGCAGGTCCCAGGACCAGTCCACGACGGCCCGCAGGGTCTGCTGGCGGGGCAGCAGCGTACGGCTGCCGCCGGTCAGCAGCCGAAAGCGGTCGTCGAGCCGGTCGGCGAGCTGCCGCGGCGACATGCTCCGCAGCCGGGCCGCGGCCAGTTCGATGGCCAGCGGCAGGCCGTCGAGCCGCCGGCACAGCTCGGCGCACGCCACCGGGTCGTCCTCGACGGAGAAGCCGGGGCGGGCGGCGGCCCCGCGGTCGGCCAGCAGCCGTAGCGCGGTGGGATCGGGCAGCGGGTCAAGCGGCCGTACCAACTCCCCCGGTACGCCGAGCGGTTCGCGGCTGGTGGCGAGTACGGTCACGCCGGGGCAGCCGGCCAGCAGCAGCTCGGTGAGGGTCGCGGCGGCGTCGATCACGTGCTCGCAGTTGTCCAGCACCAGCAGCAGGTCGCGGGCCGCGCAGTAGTCGGTGAGCTGCCGGGCCGGGTCCTTCTGTTTGGTCTCGACGGCTATCGCGGCCTCGGCGGCGCTGCCTCCGTGCAGCAGCGTGTCGCGCAGGCCGAGCGAGCTGATCACCGCCTCGGGCACTGTGCGCGGGTCGCTCACCGGTGCCAGCTCCACGTACCAGACGCCGTCCGCCCAGCGCCGGCCCACCAGGTCCCCGGCCTCCTGGGACAGCCGGGTCTTCCCGGTCCCGCCGGGTCCGGTGATCGTCACCAGCCGGGCCCGGCCCAAGTCCCCCTCCACCGCGGCGAGATCGCTCTCCCGCCCGACGAAACTGGTCAGCCGCGCCCGCCCGTTCCCCGGCACCCGCCCCCCACGCGCCCGCCCCCCACCCCGAACCGACCCGGCGGCCCCACCGCTGCCGGCGTTCCGACCCGACCCGGCCGGCCGGCCACTGCCGTCGCCCCAGCCCGAACCGGCGGGTCCGTCGCCCTCGGCGCCCCAACGCGAACCGGCGGATCCGTCAGCCTCGGCGTTCCGACCCGAACCGGCCGGCCTGGCGCTGTCGGCGCCCCAGCCCGAATCGGCGAACGCGTCACCGTCAGCGTTCCAACCCGAACCAGCCGGCCCGTCACCCTCGGCGTTCCGACCCGAACCGGCCGGCCTCACTCCGTGCGGGCGGGGGGTCTCCCCGGCTGGGGCGGAGTGCTGTCCGGAGGGGGCGCGTCGGGTGCCGTCCGCGGCGGCTTCGCCCGCACCGGGGCGGGCCGGGTCCGTCGCGTGGCCGGCCGCGGGGGCGGGTGCGCGTCCGGGGCGAGCCGCGCCGCCGGACGGCGTGCGGGCGTCCTGCGGGGTGCCGTCCGCGTCGCGGCCGGCTCCGGACGGCGGGCCGTCGCGGTGGTCCGAGGGGGCGCCGGCAGGCCGGTCCTGGCCCGCATCTGGCGGGTAGCCGCCGAAGGTCCAACCCGGTCCGGCGGCAGCCGGATATCCGCTCCCCGCCGGAGGCAACGGCGCCGGGTTGAGGAGTTCCGCGTGGAGGGCACGCAGCTCCGGGCTGGGATCGGTGCCGAGGCGGTCCGCGAGGTCGCGGCGGACCTCCTCGTACGCCGCCAGCGCGTCGGCGGTCCGGCCCGCCGCACGCAGCGCCCGGATGTGCAGCGCCCGCAGCGGCTCGTCGAGCGGCTGGGCGGCGGCGAGTCCGGCCAGTTCGGGCAGGATCTGGATGGCGCGGCCCAGGCTGAGGTCGGCGGTGAGCCGGTGCCGCTGGGCGTCGAGCCGGAGCGCCTCCACGCGGACCGCGGCCGTACCCCGGTCCGGGAGATCCGCCAGGGCGGGCCCGCGCCACAGGGTGAGCGCGTCGCCGAGCAGGCCGGACGCCTTGACCGGATCGCCGTCGGCGAGCGCCCGCGCGCCCTCCTCCGCGAGCCGCTCGAAGCGGTAGAGGTCGACCTCGTCCCGCGCCGCCTCCAGCCGGTAACCCCCGTCGACCGAGCCGACCGCCTCGTGCCCGATGACCCGCCGCAGCCGCCCGACCAGCGCCTGCAGCGCCCCGGTCGCGTCGGCCGGCGGCTCCCCGTCCCACACCTCCCCGATCAGGGCCTCCGCGCCGACCACCCGGCCGGGCCGCAGCGCGAGCGCCGTCAGCAGCGCCCGCAGCCGCCCGCCGGCGAGCATGGCGGGTGAACCGTCGTCGCGGAGGGCCTGGGTGGTGCCGAGGATCGAATAGCGCACGGCCCCATTCTTACGGAGTGCGGCGTCCCGTGGCGCCCCGGTTGTCCGCGGGCGGAACCCCGCTCGCTCGCTGTGCGTTTTCCGGGCACCGCCTGTGCCGTCCGCGCCGCGGATGGCATGATCGGGCGGCCAGTCCCCTGGCCCCGCCGTTCACGCCCCGCAGGAGCCCGTCCCATGAGCGTCATCCAGATGCGCCGTACGCACAGCGGCGGCGACCGCCGCGTCAGTCCGATCTTCCTGGGCATCGCGGCGGTGATGGTCGTCTCCGGCTGGGCGGTGTGGAGCGGCTTCGCCGCGAACGGCCGGTTCGCGGTGTTCCTCTTCGTGGTGTCCGGCTGGATCGTCTCGCTGTGCCTGCACGAGTACGCGCACGCCCGTACCGCCCTGCACAGCGGCGACACCAGCATCGGGGAGAAGGGCTATCTGACCCTGAACCCGCTGAAGTACACGCACGTCGCGCTCTCCATCGTGCTGCCGGTGCTGTTCTTGCTGATGGGCGGCATCGGCCTGCCCGGTGGCGCGGTCTTCATCGAGCGGAACCGGATCCGCGGCCGGCTGCGGCACAGCCTGATCTCGGCGGCGGGCCCGCTGACCAACGTGCTCTTCGCGGTGCTGCTGATGCTGCCGTTCACGCTGGGCACGGCGGACGGCTGGCCGTCCGCCTTCCGGGCCTCGCTGGCCTTCCTGGCGATGCTCCAGGTCACCTCGGCGCTGCTGAACTTCCTGCCGGTGCCCGGCCTCGACGGCTACGGGGTCGTGGAGCCCTGGCTGTCGTACGAGGTCAAGCGGCAGGTGGCGCCGTTCGCGCCGTTCGGGATGCTGGCGGTCTTCGGTGTGCTGTACATCCGGTCGGTCAACGAGAAGTTCTTCGACCTGATCTACACGATCGTGGGCTGGTTCGGGGTGCAGGACTTCCTGGTCGCGGAGGGCGACTTCCTGTTCCGCTTCTGGCAGCGCTGAGCGGCGGGGCTCAGGAGGGCGTCGGGCGGGCGGGGCTCAGGCGGGCGGGGCTCAGGCGGGCGGGGCTCAGGCGGGCGGGGGTCAGCCCGCCTGGGGTGCGTCCCCGGCGATCGCGGCGGCCATCGCGGCGGCGGCCGCGTCCGCCTTCGCCTTGCGCCGGTAGTACCACCACATGTTGCTGGTGATCCCGGCGAGCAGCACCCAGATGATGCCGAGCAGGCTGCCGTTGACGAAGGAGACCACGGCGGCGGCCACCGCCAGCAGGCAGACGATGGCGGCGTACAGGGCGAGGCGGGGCATGGGCGGGTGGCTCCTGTCGGGCGGCGCGTACGGCAAGTCGTACGGCCATTGTCCCCCATGCCCCGCGGGCGGCCGTGCCGGCTGTGCGGCCCGTCGGCCCCGCAGCCGGCACGGCTCGCTCAGCCCGCTCAGTCCGCTCAGACGGCCTCAGACGTCGGTGACCCGCAGGCCGGCGTGTGCCTTGTAGCGCCGGTTGACCGAGATCAGGTTGGCGACCAGCGACTCGACCTGGTGGGCGTTGCGCAGCCGGCCGGCGAAGACACCGCGCATCCCGGGGATGCGGGCGGCCAGTGCCTGCACGATGTCGGTGTCGGCGCGGACCTCGCCGAGCACCATCACGTCGGTGTCGATCTCCTCGATCTCCGGGTTCTGCAGCAGCACCGCCGAGAGGTGGTGGAAGGCGGCGGTGACCCGGGAGTCCGGGAGCAGTGCGGCGGCCTGCTGGGCGGCGCTGCCCTCCTCGACGGTGAGCGGGTACGCGCCCTGCTTGTCGAAGCCGAGCGGGTTGACGCAGTCCACGACCAGCTTCCCGGCGAGTTCGTCGCGCAGCGACTCCAGGATCTTGGCGTGGCCCTCCCACGGCACCGCGACGATCGCGATGTCGCTGCGCCGCGCGCACTCGGCGTTGTCCGCGCCCTCGACCCCGTGTCCGAGCTCCGCGGCGGCGCTCCGCGCCCGGTCGGCGGCCCGTGACCCGATGATCACCTGCTGCCTGGCCCGCGCCAGCCGGTACGCCAGCCCGCGCCCCTGGTCCCCGGTGCCACCGAGCACGCCCACCACGAGCCCCGACACATCGGGCAACTCCCACGGGTCCTTGGCCGGCGCTTTCGCGGGTGCGGCCGTCTTACCGTCGTCAGCGTTAGTCATACCGTGATCCTCCCAGCTCACCCCCCACCCACCACCCCAGGCCACTCCGTTTTCATACACTCATTCGCATGCCGTACAACAGGCCCACCAAGGGCGCCCCCAGCACCACGGTCGCCGGTGAGCCGGCGGCGATCTACTGCCGCATATCCCAGGCCGAAGACGACGATCAGACGGGCGTCGACCGGCAGGAGCGGATCTGCCGGGAGATCGCCGAGCCCGCGGGTTCGTCATCAACCCGGCCCACGTCTTCATGGACAACAGCCGCTCGGCCTGGAGCCGCAAGCGGAAGCGTCCCGGCTGGGACCGCCTGCTGGAGGAGGCCCGGGAGCGCGGCTTCCGACACATCATCGCCTACCACCCCGACCGGCTCATGCGGCAGCCTCGCGACTTGGAGGAGCTGCTCCAGGTCTCCGACGACCACGCGATCACTCTCCACGGAGAGGCGAACCGGCGCGACCTCTCTGACCCCGATGATCGCTTCATCCTGCGGATCGAGGTCGCGCACGCCTGCCGGTCGTCCGACGACACCTCCCGCCGGCTGAAGTCCGCGATGCAGGACCGCGCCCGGGAGGGCAAGCCGCAGGGCGGCGTCCGGCGCTTCGGTTACGCGAAAGGCGGGATGACGATCGTCGAGGAGGAGGCCGAGATCGTCCGCAAGGTCTTCGACCGCTACCTCAAAGGCGAGGGCGCGGCCCCGCTCGCGAAGGACCTTCATCGCCGAGGCACCCAGACGGCTGGCGGCAAGGCGTGGAGTGCCGGCACCGTGCGCGGCCTGCTCGACTCCCGGCACGGTCGCGCTCGAAGGGGACACCAACGCTGAGGGCCAGCCCGTCTGGTCCTCCGGCTCCACCCTCGCGCCCGACCTGTCCTACCAAGCAGCCGACCAGCGTGCCCTCACCGATTCCCGATCCCCCGCCCACGTCCTCACCTGGCGACTCCAATGCCTCACCCAACGCCCGGCTCCCAGCCCCCGCGCCCGCGCAGCCCAAGCCCGCAGCACTGTCCTCGCATCAGGAACACAACGCCCCGACCGTCCGACGGCCGCTCCTCCGCCGTCGAACCCCGCTTCCATCAGCCCGGCACCTCGCCCGCGCCGCTGACCTGGGGGTGCGGACAGACGGCGGCCCCGCCCAGCCAGGAGGCCGGGCGGGACCGGAGGAGCTGGTGTCATGGGAAGTCCGGGACAGGTTGGTCCTCCGACATGCCTCGGTCCGATGCGCGGAGCAGGCCCAGAGCGGGAGACGCCCGAGTCATCCGATGGTCGGCCCAGTCAGCTCGCACGGCCACCAACTGCGGACGTGTTCTCGTGGTCCAGGCGGTCAGCCTGGGCACGTAACTGGGCCGCGACTTCGGCGAGTCCGTCCGGGTCGAGGTCATTGATCCAGAAGTCCCCGATCACCGCGAGGCTGACCACAGGTTCGCGCGGGTCGGGGTCCTCGGCGAACGGGTGGCAGTCGATGCTGCCCCAGAACACCTGCTCCTCCCTCTCGCTGCTGCCTTCGCTCTCGAAGGCCGGGGAGCGCACGCGCATCGGCTGACCCCCGAAGTGGGTCCAGTGCCCGATGTCCGCCAACCGGACCGGAAGCCGGTCGAGCGGCACACCGGTCGCGCTGGGATCCTCCTCCGCCCACGCGGGCAGGTAGCCCTCAACGGTGAAACCTGCCGTGGTGGTGATCGTCCACGTCCGGCCGACAGCAGGCTCGGCAGGGGCAGCGGGCAGCCCAGCGACAAGAGCGGCAGAACCCAAATGGCGAGGGTGCGTCGCGGCCGCGGTCACAGCCCCTGCTCCCCGCACCCGTCGCGGCCCGGCCGATGCTCAACTCCGTCGTCAGCAACAACCGCCCACAACAGCTTGCCGGCACCCTCGCGCACGCTCACTCCCCAGCATCCGCCCGTCAGAGCGTCGACCAGCGCCAGACCCCGCCCGGACTCCGCGTCCATCGACGCCGCCCGGACCACCGGCCTCGTCTCATCGGCGTCATGCACCTCGATCCGCACCCCACTCGATAGACGCTCGTATCGCGTCTCGACCAACCGGTCCCGAGGTACACGCGCATGCCGCACCGCATTGGTGAACAGTTCCGACAGCACCAGCTCCGCCGCATCCGTCAGACCGGCCAACTCCCAGCCGATCAGCACGAGCCGCAACTCGTGCCGGGCCAAGGAAACGCATCGGGCAGTACGTCTCCACCTCCTCACAACCGGGGCCTCCACCCCGCGCCCGCCCTTCCGAGGGACCCCCGAGGCGCTCACCTGGCCATTCCCTGCTCCTTTCGGGGGGCCGGGGGCGGAATTATGGCGTCCCATCGGTTCGTGGGGGACCGCTGCTTCGGTACGGAAGCCGCGCTCCCAGGTCGTATCAGGCATGAACGGGCGTCTCCTCCCTGCCGGACAGGTCGTCCGAGCGTGAGGAAGGACGCTACGAGCGCGACGGCACCACAGTGTTCACAGCGGTGAACCGTGCAGGGGGGAGCACACACCGGCAACGGGGCGAGGGCGACGTACGAGGCGCCGGCAGGGGGAGTTCAGCCCTGAAGGCCCATCCGATGTGCCAGCGCCCGGAGTTCGCGGGTCGTGCGGGAAGGCAACTGCCGGTCCAGGAGGGCGGAGACCGTGTCGCGGACCGCCGAGTTGGCGTGGATGCGCTGTGGAGCGGTGCGTTCGGCGGTGAGGAGTTCGGTCACTGCGTCGGTGTCCCGCCCCCGCAGGTGGGCCAGCGAGCGTCCGAGGTCGGCGTGGAAAGCAGCCGTGCGGCCCGGGGCGGCGAGAGTTCGCGGGCGAACGCCCGCTGAGGCTGCGGCCGCGTGACCGTGGCGCCCGAGCTCGGTGTTCAGGCTGACGTGATGGATGCCGACGTTGGTGGGGCCGAAGTTGAGGTGCCATGCCTTGGTCTCGCCAGTTCGTTGCGCGAGTTTCGCGGCTTCGGCCAAGTGCTCGTTGATGTCGCCGGTGCGACGGGCTCCAGACCGGTGGACGTCCTGGGTGAGGCAGGTCGCCCGGATCAGGTGCAGCTCGCCCAGGAGGGCGTACGCGTCGGGGTCCGCCAGGTGCCCTTCGACTTCGTTGGCGGCCTGTTCCGCTCGGCTCAGGGCGAGGTCTGGGCTGCCGGCGGACATCAGCACGTGGGCGTGGAAGAAGCCGGACAGGGCATTACGCAGGGGGTCGTCCAGTTCGGCACTCGCCTCGGCGGCGCGCGTGACGGCGATGAACGCCAGGTCCGGGTAGCCGAGGTACTTGAGCAGCATCGTGCACGCCGGGTGGTAGGCATCAGCGAGGAGCCTTAGTAACTCCGGCCGTTCGGACGGGGAGGCGTGTTCGACCGCAGCGTGCAGGTCTGCAAGCAGGTTCGGCAACTTCCGCGCCAGGATGCCGTAATCGCAGCCGTGATAGAGCTGGTTGGCCTCCGTAACGCGGGCGCTGAGCGCCATGGGCTGACCGGCCGGCGGGGCCTGGCCCGGCGACAAGCCAAGGTTCAGGCCCATCAATGCCAACCGGAGTGCTGGAACGGCCTCGTGGGCCGACGCGGTGGTGAGACCCGTCGAAGCGAATGGCTGACCGGTCAGCTCCGTCGGGGCGATCCGTAGCGCAGTCGCCAAGGCAGTGATGTATCCCGTGCGGTCAAGGTTCCGCTGCCCGTTCTCGACCATCGACAGGAAACCAATCGACAGCCCGGAGAGGCCCGCCAACGTACGCAGAGACATGCCTCTTTGCCGCCGGGCCGACCGCAGCTGCTGCCCGATGTGGTGGGGCTGGTCTTCGCTCATCACGCCGTCATCCGTTGTCCCAGGATCGCTTGATCTCAGCGTAGGCGCCCTGTGACGACGCGTCGACGTGCCCCCGCTCTCAGCGGTGGATTACGGCAGCCCCGCTCGCTGGGCGGCGTCCCTGAGTCGTACGGCCACGTCGGGGTCCGTGACGCGCGCGGACAGTGCGGCCATCAGCTCCCGGGCGAACGGGTCGAGCAGAAACCGCAGCGGAGCGGTCGCCTCGGCCTGCTCAAGATGCTCAGCCGCCTCCTCCGTTCGACCGGCGTGGGCCGCCGCGGCGGCGAGATGGACGAGCAGCGCGGTACGGGCTGCGGGCAACAGTTGCTGCGGCTGGGCGACCAGGGCGTATTCGGCTGCCGCGCCGAAGTCACCGGCCTCGACTGCTACGGCCACGCGGACGGCGGCCACTACGGCGTGCGCATCGTCGCTCTCAGCCCGCTCCGCCACGGCGTCCAAGAGGGAGGTGGCCTTCTCGAGGCGGCCGGCCAGCGCATGCGCGACGGCTTCCAGTAGACGGAGTTGGGCACCCTCAGCGTGATGAACGCGGACCAACGCTTGCTCCGGCAGTCCCAGGTCAAGCAGCAGGCGCACTTGTTCGGCCTGAACCGCACCGGCGTCGGCTCCGCCCGTCCGCACCGCCCGGTGAAGAAGCAGCCAGGCCAGGTCCCGGTAGCCAAGACGACGCAGCAGCCCTGCCGCCACCGCGTGCCCCCGCGAGCGAAGTTCGGCCGCATCGTCCTGGTCGGCACGTGGTGAACCGCCGGCCGAGATCAGAGGAGGCACGGCCAGGGCCAGACCGTGCTCGTCACCGGCACCCTCCGCCGCCTCCGCCACCACGAGAAGGTGCTCCAACTCGTTTCGCTCTGGGGATGTGTGCCCCGTACCCGAGTGGGAGCCGGCCAGTATCCGTCTCACCCGATAGGCGACCGCTCGCACTTCCGCGTGCTCAAGGCTCAGCGGCGGATACGGCTGGCCGGTCAGTTCACCGGCGTCCAGCCCGAGCGCGGAGGCCAGGGCCATCAACGTCCGACGCCGATCCACCCACTCGTGCCCTGCCTCAAGTGCCTCCACCCATGGGACATCCAGTCCGGCGCGAGCGGACAACTCCTCTTGGCTCAGCCCGCGGCGCGCACGCCATACCGCCAACGCCGCTCCGATCGGTCCGGCGGCCGGAGAGCCGTACTCCCGATGTCCCGAGCCTTCCACCGGTCTGCCCACCTCCGTTCGGCGCCGTCCCTACGATGAATTCCAGCGACACAGGGACCCGCGTTCGCCCTCCCCACGTGGCGCGCTCCTGCCCTTGGCGGGACACAGTAATCACGCCGACGCTCCACGGGCCAGCACCCGCTTACCTCGATGCCTCCAGTCCGCCTGCCTGCGACTTCTCATCATTCCAACTAGAGCTGGGGCGCTGGGTGGTGGCCTGTCCTCGTCCCCTCCGCGGATGGCCAGGGCTATGTTCACGACGGTGAACACCTCATGGCGATCGGGCCGATACGTTCTGTTACCCGATCGCGACTGGGAACTGATCCGAGCGAGGTCGTTCACCAGCGGTCCGCAACTGCCGCAGCGCAAGAACGCCCCACCCGGCCTGAGAAGGGAACATCGCTCGTGACCGAAACAACCGCCGAGTCAGCCCACGCCGCCGAACTGCGGGGCAAGCTCGTAGCGGAGTTGATGACCGCCGGCTCGATCGTGTCGAAGGAGGTCGAGGCGGCGTTCCTCACCGTGCCCCGGCATCTCTTCGCGCCCGGAGCGACGCCGGAAGAGGCGTACGCCCCCTTCAACGTTGTGGTCGCCAAACGGGACGAGCACGGGACCACGATCAGCTCGGTGTCCGCACCCTCGGTCCAGGCCGTGATGCTGGAGCAGGCCGGCCTCCGACCGGGCATGCGCTGCCTGGAGATCGGATCCGGCGGCTACAACGCCGCGCTGATGGCGGAGCTGGTCGGTACGGATGGTGAGGTCACGACCCTCGACATCGACCCGGACATCACCGACCGCGCCCGAACCTTCCTCACGGAGACCGGATACGACGACCGGGTGAATGTCGTCCTGGCCGATGGCGAAGAGGGCTGCCCCGAACACGCCCCCTACGACCGGACGATCGTGACCGTCGGGGCCTGGGACATCCCGCCGGCCTGGACTGACCAGCTCACCGAAGACGGCACTTTGACCGTCCCGCTGCGGATGCGCGGCCTGACCCGCTCGATCACCTTCGCCCGCGAAGCCGACCATCTGGTCAGCCGCTCGGCGAAGATCTGCGGCTTCGTGACGATGCAGGGCGCCGGCGCTCACCGGGAACGCCTGCTGCTCCTGCGCGGTGAGGAGATCGGACTGCGGTTCGATGAGGAGTTGTCGGCCGATCCGGATGCCTTGAACGGCGCGCTCGACACCGCGAGGACCGAGCTGTGGACGGGCGTGACGATCGGCCGCGCCGTGCCGTTCGACACACTCCAGATGTGGTTGGCGACAGCGCTCGACGGCTTCTGCCTCATGTCCGTCGACCCGAAACTCGACACGGGACTGGTCGCGCCGCAGAACCGCATGGCCTGCCCGGCGGTCGTCGAGGGTGGTTCCTTCGCCTACCTCGCGCTGCGGAAACTCAACGACGACCCGGACGAGCCGGACCGGACGACCTTCGAGTTCGGCGCGCACGGCTTCGGACCGGAGGCCGCCGCCCTCGCCGAGACGATGGCCGGGCAGATCCGCGTCTGGGACCGCGACCACCGGGCCGGGCCTGGACCGCTCATCACCGTCCACCCCGCTGCCACTGCCGACGAGCAGCTGCCGGAGGGACGAGTCATCACCAAGCGGCACGTCCGCGTGGTCATTTCCTGGCCATCGGCGGCCCTCCCGGCCGCTGGCCAGGCCAGTCAGCAACACCTCGATGAGAAGGAGTGATCCCCATGGCAGAAGCTCTCAGGGGCGCCACGGCGTTCGACATGGAGTTCGAGCTCGACGTGCGCGTGATCGAGGCCGGTCTGCCGGTCCGCGATCTGCTGCGCGACACCAGCGACAACTGCGGCTCGACGTGCTCGGGTACCGCCTGTAGCTCGTACGTGGGCGACCCGGCCTGACCCGGGCAGCCGCTGCCGTCGCGCCGGACGTATCTGACGCCGGCGCTACGGCAGCACCCCGTCCCGCATCGAGCGGCACGGGTGAAGCGAGCCAGACATTCGACGGAGGGGTCATCGTGGGAAGAACGGACAGGCTGCTGTACCGGCATGCCGACGTACTCCTCATTCGGGCGACGACCGCTCCCGAAAGGTTGGCGTTTCCGGAGGACCCCGACCTGTACGGTGCGCCCGAGACGGTGCTGGAGCGGACTTCGGAGTTTCTGGAGCAGGTGTGGCGGCTGGACGACTTTCGCCGTGCGGTCGAGGTCGCCAGCCCCGTCCTCTCGGAGGCCGTTCGCGAGGCGATCGCCGGACCTTTGACAGATGCCCGTCAGGCCCGCCGTCTCGTCCACTCCGTGGCCTCGTACCTCTTGCGCTGGCAGGGCCGGGCGACGCCATTCGGTTTCTTCGCGGGCGTGGCAGCGGCCCGGATAGGCGGCGAAGCAAGCGTCCGGTGGGGGAACCATCACCGCGCGGTGATCCGGGCCGACGCGGAGTGGATGGGCGGAGTCGTCGATCGGCTGGAGCGAATTCCTGAGCTCCTGCAGCGACTGCCGGTAGTGGGGAACGACTCTGCTTTCGTACGCGGAGATCGGCTCGTCATCCCTGGCCAGGCCGCCGATAGCCGACCGGGAGAATCGGCCCCGTTGCAGGTGTCGGTCCGCTTCACCGGGCCGGTCCGTGGCGCCATGGAACTCGCTCGTAGGCCCCTTCCCTATGCCCATTTGGCGAAAGCGCTGGCAGCCAATTACCCGCAGGCATCGCTCGTCCAGATTGAGGCGTTGCTCACTGGACTCGTCAAGGAGCGTTTTCTGCTCACGAGCCTCCGCACTCCGATGACCGTTCCCGACGCCTTGGGACATGTGTGCGCCCAGCTCACGGTCGCCGGGGCCGACGAACTGCCGAGCCTGGCACCCACGGCGCATGAACTTCGCTTTCTCCAGGTCGAGTTGACCCGCCACGATCAGGTGGCATCGCCAGCCGACGCCCAATCGCTCCGCGCCGCGGCGGCCGACCACATGGCGGCCATCTGCGATAGGGCGGCTCAGCCGCTGGTCGTAGAAACCCGTCTGGACTGCGACATCACCGTGCCCGAAGCGGTGATCCGCGAGGCGGAGACGGCAGCCTCCGTACTCCTGCGCTTGACGCCGTACCCGTTCGGTCATCCCCGGTGGAAGGACTTCCACCTCCGCTTCCGGCAGCGCTACGGCGTTGGTGCGGTTGTCCCCGTACGCGATCTGGTTGCCGACGCCGGACTCGGGCTGCCCGCCGACTACCTCGGCTCGGCGCAGAAGACGCCTCCGCGTCCACTCACCAGGCGCGACGAGACGGTGCTGTCCCTGGTCCAGCAAGCAGCGCTCGACGGTGCCGAGGAGATCGTGCTGACCGAGGCGACGATCCAGGCGCTGGCAGTCGGAGACCCGGTCGAGATGCTTCCGCCACCGCGCGCCGAGCTGGCTTTCCAGCTTCACACCGTGTCGAGCGAGGCCCTGCGGCGCGGAGCGTTCCGCCTGATTGTGACCGGGGTCCCCCGGGTCGCGAGCAGTATGGCGGGACGCTTCGCCGAACTGCTGCCGGAGGTCGACCGCCAGCGCGTGAGCCGCGCCTACGCCGCGGTGAGCACCGACGACCCCGAGACGCTCGTGGCCCAACTGGCGTTCGCCCCGAGGCGGCGACGCAGTGAGAACGTCACCCGTACACGGCAGTTGCTGCCGCTGACGATCCCGCTGGCGGAACACCGCGACCCCGACCACGGCAACCTCATCGAGTTGGGCGACCTCGCGGTCACTGCGGATGCCCGCCAGTTCCACCTGCTCCAGCTCTCAACCGGCCGGTACGTCGAGCCGCGCGTCCTGCACGCGCTGGAGGCCGGAACGGTTATGCCGCCCCTGGCCCGCTTCCTGGCCGAGATCACCACGGCGCGCTGCGCCCACTACCAGGCGTTCGACTGGGGCGCCGCGGCACGTCTGCCCTACCTGCCGCGTCTGCGCCACGGCCGGACCGTGCTGGCTCCGGCCCGGTGGCTCCTGAACGCCGCCGACCTCGCTCCGCGTACCGCGGCGAAGTTTGCCTGGGACGCCGCCCTGACCGCGTGGCGTAGCCGGTTACGCGTCCCGACCGCCGTCGTGCTGTGCGAGGTCGACCTACGCCTGCCCCTTGCCCTCGATCGGCCCCTGCACCGGGCGCTGCTGCGTTCCCGTCTCGACCGCACCGGGAACGTCGAGCTACGCGAAGCCCCGTCGTCCGCCGATCTCGCGTGGGTCGGCCGGGCACACGAGTTTCTCTTACCGTTGCGCCTCGTCCGTCCCCGGAGCATTGTCGATCGGCCCTTGATTCAACCCACCCCGGTCCGGCGCGAGGCTGATCATCTGCCGGGTGATTCTTCGCGGCTGCACGTGCGTGTCCACGGGCATCCGGACCGCCAGGACGACATGTTGACCGGCTACCTACCCCGACTTTTCGCTGGATGGGACGACCCGCTGCTTTGGTGGTTCACCCGGCACCGTGACACCACCCGCCCCGACAGCGAGCAGTACCTCGCCTTGTACGCGCGGCTCCCCTCAGCCGGCCATTATGGCGCCGCCGCCAGCCGGGTGAGCGCCCGGGCTGGCGACCTGCGCTCCGTCGGGCTGGTCCCCGGTATCGAGTTCGCCGGCTACCGCCCTGAGACCGGGCGCTACGGCCACGGTCCGGCGATGGCCGCCGCCGAGAAGGTGTTCGCCGCCGACTCGGCCGCTGCTCTCGCCCAGATCGAGCTGGCCCTACGCACGGGCATACCCGCGGAGGCGGTTACCGCTGCGAGCTTCATCGACCTCGTCTGCTCGTACGCCGCAAAGGCAGAGGAGGGCCTGCACCGGCTCACCACCGAACTGCCGCAGGAGCACGGCCGCCTGGATACCGCCCTGCGCGACACGACGTTTCGGCTCGCGGATCCGGGAGACGGTTGGGCCGCCCTGCGCAGCCAACCCGGCGGCGACCGAATCCTGTTGGCCTGGGAGCGGCGGAAGACGGAGCTGGCCGCGTATCGAGAACAGCTCGCTCTCCAGCGGAACGGTCCGCTCTCCGCCCTGCGGTCCCTCCTCCACCAGCACCATGTCCGGGCCTTGGCCGTCGACCCGGAACGAGAACGCATCACCAACCGCTTGGCCCGCGCCGCGGCCTTACGCCTGATCGCCCGCGGCTCCCGGACTTCCTCGTGAACGCCCCGAGGCTTTCTGCCGCCGCCGCTGCGGGAGCCCTCGCCCGTCGCCTGGCTACACCCCCGGCGCTGCCGGCTGACTCGCCACGGCTTGCCCAATCCCTCTACCAGGGCGCTGCCGGGATCGCGCTCGTGCACATCGAGCGTGCACACAACGGCAAAGGCAGCTGGCAGTCGGCGCATGGCTGGGTAACCGCGGCAGCTCGCGCCGGAGTCAGCGCGGCCGACGACAGCGGTCTCCACTTCGGCGCCCCAGCACTCGCCTACGTCCTTCATACGGCGGGGGCCGATGGGATCACCCGCTACGGGAGTGCCCTCGCCAACCTCGACCAACACGTCACCGCACTCACCCACCGCCGTGTAGACGCCGCCCTGGCCCGTATCGACAGCGGCGCGCTCCCCGACTTCGCCGAGTACGACCTGCTGCACGGTCTGACCGGCATCGGCGCGCATCTGCTGCAACACGCCCCGGGAGCAGATGCCTTGGGGCGCGTTCTTGGGTACTTGGTGAGCCTCACCGCGCCCATGCGTTTCGAAGGGACCGTGCTGCCGGGCTGGTGGGTCCCGCACGACCCGCGCCTACGGCGCTCGCCGGACTTCCCCGGCGGCCACGCTAACCTCGGCATCGCGCACGGCATCACCGGACCGCTCGCGCTGTTCGCCCAAGCCCTGCGGCGGGGCGTCACCGTTGACGGACAGCACGAGGCCATCGACACCATCTGCACCTGGCTGGACACCTGGCGGCAGAACGCCGACCTCGGCGTGTGGTGGCCGCAGTGGATCACCCGTGAGGAACTGCGTACCGGGCGCCCGAAACAGCGCGGCCCACTACGGCCGAGCTGGTGCTATGGCACCCCCGGCCTCGCCCGCGCCCAACAGCTCGCCGCTGTCGCGACACACGACACGGCTCGACAGCAGATCGCCGAATCCGCCCTCGCCTGGTGCCTGTCCGACCCCGCGCAGCTCGCCCGGATCACCGACGGCAGCCTCTGCCACGGCTGGGCCGGCCTCCATCAGACGGCCTGGCGTGCCGCCCAAGACGCTCGTACGCCCGAGATCCGGAAGTGCCTCCCGTACATAACGGGCCGCCTTGTCCGATCAGTGCGAGCGGGACCCCAGGAGGAAGGCGAGCAGGAACGCCACAACCCCGGAACCACAGACTCCGACGGACTGCTGGAGGGAGCCGCCGGCCTCGCCCTCGCCCTCCAGACAGTCGCTGATGCCGGATCCCCGATCTCGGCGTGGGACGCGTTTCTCCTGATCAACTGACCCGCTTCCCGACCGAACGAGGGGCCGTCACCGTGACAACACCCGCCGCGCCGCACCGGACGGTGGACGGCGTACTCGCCGTGCTGGCCGGCATCCCGCTCGACCAGGCCGCCGGACGTCTCGCCATGGAACCCGCCGACCTGTCCGACGCCGTCGAGGTGTACCAAGCAGCCGGAGAGGCGGCCCTCGACGCGCAACCTGCGGAGGGCCGTTGGTACCAGGTGCACATCGAGTTCCCCGCCTGGGACGGCGCCGAACAGACAAGCGCCCACCACCTCGGCCCACGTCTGCAACAGCTCACCCCCGCGGTCGGATCCTGGTGGTTCATCCGCAAGGCCCCGTACTGGCGGCTCCGTTGTCGTCCTGGTCCCGGGGGTGCTCTCGCCGATACACGGGCGAGCGTCAACGCGGTCCTGGACAGCCTCACCGCTGCGGGCCCGGTGCGCCGGTGGTGGGAAACGATTTACGAGCCGGAAGTCCTGGCGTTCGGCGGTCCCCAGGGCATGGAGGCCGCCCACGACCTCTTCTCCGCCGACAGCAGCGCCATCCTCGACTACATCCGTCGTCGCGGCGACACGGGCGAGGCCGGTCGCACCCTCGGCCGCCGCGAGCTGTCCGTCCTGCTGTGCAGCGCGCTGTTCCACGGAGCCGGACAGGAGTGGCACGAACAAGGCGACATCTGGCACCGGGTGGCCAGTATGCGCTCCCTGCCTGCGGATACGCCCACCCACCGACTGCATGACCTGACCGCAAGCCTCCGCCGCCTGATGACCGTGGACACCGGCCCCGACAGCCCACTCTTCGCCGCCGACCGGCCCCTGGCCTTCGCGGCACCCTGGGCAACCGCCTTCACCACAGCGGGCCGGTCCCTGGGCCGTGCCGCACACGACGGCACCGTGGAACGCGGCTTACGGGACATCCTCGCCCACCACGTGATCTTCCACTGGAACCGCCTCGGTCTCCCTGGCCGTACTCAGGCCATCCTGGCGCGAGCCGCCCACGACACCGTGATGAATCCGGTCAGCGTGCCGCCCGGCGGCAGCCTCCCGGCTTCCTGATGTACCCACAGCCCGACGACCCGGCCGTGATCGAGCGCATGCGCACTGCCCAACGCCGGGCCTGCTCCGCCTTGGGTGTCCGTCCCGACCTGGTTCCAGGCCCTGCGGAGGCGTGGGGCTGGCAGGGCCGTACGTACGGCCGACCAGTCACCGCTTCCGACGGCCGAGCCTGGCTCCGCCTCGCTGGATCCCTGACCGACCAGATCAACGCCACCTTCTGGAACGGCTCCCTTGAGGCCGAGAAGTCCCTCCCGCCGTCGATACCACGCCCTCGCCTACGCGACGTCCACGACTGGACCGAGGGCTCGTGGAGCTACCGCGCCGAGCTGTATGACTACGAGCCCGAACGTCTCGTCTCCGCCACCCCCACCCTGACGACGGCGCCCGACCTCCCGCCCGCGTGGTGGACGAACCTCGCCACCGCTCTCACCGACATCACCACGGTCCCCACGGACCGCCTCTCCGTCCACCAGCCGTTCCTCGACCGCGCGATGCCCCGCTACCTCGGTACTCCCATCACCACTGAGGCGCCGTCCTGGTCCACCGCCCACGGCGACCTCCACTTCGCCAACCTCTGCGCCCCCACCCTCCGCATCCTCGACTGGGAAGGCTGGGGCCTCGCCCCGACAAGCTACGACGCGGCAGTCCTCCACAGCCACAGCCTCCTCGCTCCAGCCGTCGCCGCCCGCGTCCGCCACGAGCTGGCCCACATCCTCGACACCCCTGCGGGCCGCCACGCCGAACTCGTCGTCATAACTCAACTCCTTCACACCGGCCGCGACTTAGACCTCCTCGCGGCCCTCCGCTCGCGCGCGGCGCATCTGCTGAGCCGTCCACTCCTTCAGAAGTGACCTCTGCGGAGCGAGCACACCGCCTGGTCGGCGCGTTGGTCGCCGCCTGCTGAGCGTGGGAAGGCGGTAACGGTAGTCATGCCCCTGGACAGTCCCCGATGGACTCTGGCACCGTGAGCGGAAGACTTTCCAGTACCTCCCATCGGTACTCGGAGCCGCACCTGCGCAGCTCCACGAGCTGGAAGACCGGGTCCGCGGCGATCCGCAGGCCCCGGTGCGCCGGCCGATCCGGCGGGTCCGGCAGACCCGCGTCTGGCGGACGGACGGGTCCGGCAGGACCGGCAGGACCGGCGGGTCCGCGTCCAGCGGACCGACAGGTCCGACGCCTCCGGCGAGTCGGCGACTCCGCCCGGTCCCGCCAGGCCCGACGGGACCGCAGGACCGGCAGGTCCGTGACCGACAGGACCGGTGGTCTGCAGGGCCCGGGTCCGGCGGGGGCGGTGGTGCTGCCGCTCGCCTTGTCGCGGACGGGGCCGGCGGGGGGTGTCAGGAAAAGGCTTTGCTCCGGTCCGCCTGAGCAGGCATGGTGCGGTCGGTGGATGATGAAACCGGTTCGCGCCCCGGCGCCAAACGCACCGCGCTGCTGCCGGATCTGGCGCCGTGGCGGGACTCGAAGGACTTCCGGCTGATGTGGATGGCCGGAGCCATCACCACGTTCGGGAGTTTCCTGACCGTGGTGGCGCTGCCGGTGCAGCTGAAGGACCTGACCGGGTCGGCCGCCGCGGTCGGCGCGATCGGCGCGGTGGAGCTGGTGCCGCTGATCGTCTTCGGCCTGTACGGCGGGGCGCTGGCCGACGCGATGGACCGCAAGGTGCTGATCAACGCCACCGAGGCGGCGCAGGGGCTGCTGGCACTGGGCCTGCTGGTGAACACGCTGCTGCCGCACCCCATGGTGTGGCTGCTCTATGTGATGGCCGCGCTGTCGAGCGCCCTGACCGGCCTGCAGCGCCCCGCGCTGGACGCGATCGTGCAGCGGATCGTGCCGCGCGAGCAGCTGGCCGCGGCGGCCTCGCTCAACGCCCTGCGCTGGCAGGTGGGCGCCATCGCCGGCCCCTCCGTCGCCGGTCTGGTGATCGCCTGGGCCGGGCTGAGCTGGGCGTACGCCGCCGACGCGGCCACCTTCGCGGTCTCGGTCTGCCTGGGCCTCGGCCTGCGCCGCTCCCCCGCGGCCCACGACGCCGTACCGCCGTCGCTGCGCGGCATCGCGGCGGGCGCCCGCTACGCCTGGAGCCGCAAGGAACTCCTCGGCACCTACGCGATCGACCTGGCCGCGATGTTCTTCGCCTACCCGGTGGCGGTCTACCCGTTCCTCGCCGACGACCTGCACGCGCCCTGGTCGCTGGGGCTGATGTACGCGGCGGGTTCGGTGGGCTCGCTGCTGGTGAGTCTGACCAGCGGCTGGTCGACGCGGGTGCACCGGCACGGGCGGATGGTGGTGCTCGCGGCGGCCGGCTGGGGCGCCGCGATGGCCTGCGCCGGGTGGGCCGGGGAGATCTGGCTGGTGCTGCTCTTCCTGACCGCGGCCGGCGGGCTCGACATGATCAGCGGCATCGGCCGCAGCACCATGTGGAACCAGACCATCCCCGACGAACTGCGCGGCCGGCTGGCCGGCATCGAGCTGCTCTCCTACTCGGTCGGCCCGCAGCTGGGCCAGGTCCGCTCCGGCGGGGTGGCCGCGATCAGCTCCGCCCGGGCCTCGGTCTGGTCCGGCGGCCTGGCCTGCGTCGCCGCGGTGGGCCTGGTGGCGGTGGCGCTGCCCGCGCTGACGCGGTACGACGCGCGCGCCGCGGTGGGCCTGGTGGCGGTGGTGCCTGTGGGCCTGGAGGCCGGCTGATCCGGGGGGCCGGCCGCGGCGGGGCGGGCTACTTGTCGCCCTCCGGGTCGTCGCCCTTGTCGTGCCAGCGCGGGTCGGTGTCCCACTCCAGGTTCCGTTCCGCCGCCGCGTCCATCGCGCGCTGCGCCTCCTCGCGGGACGGATAGGGGCCGAAGCGGTCCTTGGCCGGGCAGTTGGGACCCTCCTCGACGGTCTTGTGCTCCAGGCAGTAGAACCACTCGCCCGGCTTGCCGGCCGGCTTGCGGGCCTTGAACAGCGCCATGGTCGTCCTCCGAGGTGTCCGGGCTGGTGTCCCTGCCGCCAGCTTGCCCCAAGGAGCGCCGATACACTCGTCGGCATGTCTGGTCAGTCACTGCTCGTCCCCGGGAAACTGTCGCCCACCCGGCATGTCCCCGCCTCGATTCCGCGCCCCGAGTACGTCGGGAAGCCGGGCCCCACCCCGTACACCGGGCCGGAGGTGCAGGACGAGGAGACCGTCGCGAAGATGCGGATCGCCTCCCGGATCGCCGCCCGGGCGATGGAGGAGGCGGCGAAGGCCATCGCGCCCGGGGTGACCACCGACGAGCTGGACCGGATCGCGCACGAGTACATGGTCGGCCACCAGGCGTATCCCTCGGACCTGGGGTACCGGGGCTTCCCCAAGTCGCTGTGCACCTCGCTCAATGAGGTGATCTGCCACGGCATCCCGGACTCCACGGTGCTGCGGGACGGCGACATCGTGAACCTGGACGTGACCGCGTACATCCACGGGGTGCACGGCGACTGCAACGCCACCTACTTCGTCGGCGACGTGGACGAGGAGTCGCGGCTGCTGGTGGAGCGGACCCGGGAGTCGCTGGACCGGGCGATCAAGGCGGTACGGCCGGGGCGGCAGATCAATGTGATCGGCCGGGTCATCGAGTCGTACGCCCGGCGCTTCGGGTACGGGGTGGTCCGGGACTTCACCGGCCACGGGATCAACACCTCGTTCCACTCCGGGCTGATCATCCCGCACTACGACGACCCGCGGGCCACCACCGTGATGCGGCCCGGGATGACCTTCACCATCGAGCCGATGCTGACGCTGGGCACCCACGAGTACGACATCTGGGACGACGGCTGGACGGTCGTCACCAAGGACCGTAAGCGGACCGCCCAGTTCGAGCACACGCTGGTCGTCACCGCGGACGGGGCCGAGGTCCTGACGCTGCCCTGAGCGGCGGCGCCCGGTAGGGTGGCCGCGTTTCCGCCGGGGAGGCGGGGCGGCCCGCGCGACGGACCGCGCGGGACAGCGGGGGCCACCATGACATTCCAGGGGCCCCAGGGGATACGAGGGGGCAGGCACGTCATGATCCGCCGCAGGCTGCGCTGGGGGGCGGCGCTCCTCGCGCTGGCCGCGCCACTGACCGGCTGTATGACCGTGCACGGCGAGCGGGAGAACGTCCCCTCCGTCCAACCCGCCAGGGCCGCCGAGGTGTTGACGCACTTCGCGGCGGTCAACAACGCGGCCACCAAGGCGTACGACCCGGCGCTGATCGGCACCGTCGAGGCCGGTCCGCTGGGCGCGATCGACCAGGCGGGGCTGCGGGCGAAGCACGCCAACCACCCGGCGGGCAACCCGTCCTTCCGGCCGCTGGCCTTCTCCGACGCCCACTTCCTGATACCCCGCCAGGTCGGCTGGCCGAAGTTCTTCGTGGCCGACGCGGCCGTCAACCGCGGCGCCGGCAGCCGCTGGCTGCTGGTCTTCCGGCGGGCCGCGGCCGATCTGCCGTGGAAGGCGGACTTCCTGGCCGCCCCGGCCGCCGGGCAGGTGCCCGCGACGGCCACCGACGAGCACGGCAACGCGGTGGCCGTACCGGCGGCGGGCACCGACCTGCTGGTGCAGCCGGGGCAGGTGGCGACGGCGTACACCGCCTACCTCCAGCAGGGCACCGGCGGGCAGTTCGCGAGCGGGAACGCGACCTCGCAGCTGCGGGCCAACCGGGCGAGCCGGGCGCGGACCGCCAACTCGGTGACGCAGTACGCCGACCAGCCGGCGCGGGGCGGTGACTTCGAGCCGGTGGCGCTGCGGACGAAGGACGGCGGCGCGCTGGTCTTCTTCGGCACCCGGCACCAGTCGCGGGCGACCTACCGTGCCGGTTACCGGCTGACGGTGGACCCGGACACCAAAGCGCTCATGACGGGCACCCCGAAGACCTCGGTGACGCTCTCCACCGTGGGCCAGCAACTGGTGGCGGTGCCGGAGAGCGGCGGTTCCGCGAAGGTGACGTTCCTCAGCCGGGTGACCGGGCTGGTCGCGGCGACCGGCCAGTAGGCGCGGCCGGTACGGCCCGGGGGCTCAGCGTCCCCAGGCCATCGATTCGGACTCGGTCTCGTAACCGAACTGGGCGCACGCGTCACTGAGGATGGCGAGCACCGGCAGCGGGTCGGGCAGCGGCAGATCGGGGCCGTGGCCCTCCAGCCAGCTCACCGTCTCACCGGAGGGCAGCCGGGCCGGGGGGAGCAGGACGTAGCTGCCGCGGCAGTGCCAGCGGATGCCGGGGTGCTCGTCGGCGGTCTCGGGGTGGCAGTCCAGCTGGCACGGCCACCACTCGTCCTCGTCCGCCGGGGTGCCGCGGGTCGCGGTGAAGAAGAGCAGCCGGCCCTCGCCCTGGGCGGCGACCGGGCCGAGGGTGGCGGAGTCGGCGGTGAGCCGTTCCAGCGCGAGGCGGCCCGCCTCGGCGGGGACGTCGAGCACGTCGTGGGTGATGCCGGTGGCGGTGACGAAATTGGCCAGCGGCTGCGTGCGCAACCACTGGCCGACCTGCTCCGCTTCGGTGCTCGCCTGCGTCTGCCAGGCGAGCGAGACCGGGTGGAGCCCGGGGATGGGACATCCGATGCGGTCGCACGAGCAGCCGTAGCCGTCCGGATACGCGGCGGGGGCGAGCGGCAGGCCGGCGCCGGCGGCCGCGGTGATCAGTTCGTCACGGTGGGCGGTGACGAGCGCCTGGCGGGCGTCACGGGAGCGGGAGGCGCGGGTCTCCTTGGCCGGGCGGGCGAAGTCCCGGTCGAAGCCGCGGACGGAACTCTGGTCGAAGCCCCGGGCAGAACCTGAAGCACTGTCCGCACCGCGTCGCAGCCAGCCGGACAACCTGTTCTTGCCTGCCATCGAGCTCCTTCCCTCGCTCCGGCCCGTCCCCGGTCCGGCCCCCGTCCATCGCGGTACACGGTACGCGGACGGTTGGGGCCATCCTCCCCCTTGGCTGGAATGAACACCCACCCGGGGTGGAAAGCTTCCTTCCGACTCTTCCCGACAAGTTGTCGGGAAATCATTGACTTAGGTATACCTAAGTTGCCAGGATCGAGCCGGTGGCACCGGCCGGTCCACCGCCTGCGACCCGGGAGGTCCCGTTGACGCCGACGCCTTTCTCCACTGTCATCCGTACCGCGAGCCGGCAGCAGCACACCGAGGCGGAGAACTCGGCTTTCATGTCGGACCTGCTGGGAGGCCGGCTCGGGGTGGCCGCGTACGCCCGGTACACCGAGCAGCTCTGGTACGTCTACCGGGCGCTGGAGGACGGTGCCGTGCGGCTGGCGGACGATCCGGTGGCGGGGCCCTTCCTCAGACCCGAACTCCTCCGGGTGGCGTCCCTGGAGCGGGACCTCGACCATCTGCTCGGCCCCGGCTGGCAGGACCGCGCCCAGCCGCTTCCGGCCACCGCCCGCTACGCCGCCCGGGTCACGGAGGTCGCCCGCGACTGGCCGGCCGGTTATGTCGCCCACCACTACACCCGCTACCTCGGCGACCTCTCCGGCGGCCAGGTGATCCGGGGCATCGCCGAGAAGAGCTGGGGCTTCGAGCACAGGGGCGACGGCGTGCGCTTCTACGTCTTCGAGGGCATCCCCAACCCCGCCGCCTTCAAGCGGGAGTACCGGGAGCTGCTGGACGCCCTGGCGGTGGACGAGCTGGAGCGGCTGCGGGTGGTGGAGGAGTGCGGGAACGCCTTCACGCTGAACACGGACGTCTTCGCGGAACTCGGGGCGGCCTTCCCGCTGAGCGCCTGAGACACCGGGGCGGGCGGGGTTCCGCCGGGCGGGGACCCGCGCGGGGTCCCCACCCGGGGCTCGCGGTGTCGGCCGCGGGTTCGGGAGGTCAGCCGGGGCGGATCCGGGTACGGCGGAAGAACGGCACGGGGACTCCTCCGGACTGCCAGGCAAGGTAAGGCTAACCTAACCCACCGACCGGTTCGGGGAACACCTCCCGCGGGGCAGGAACGCGACCGCCCCCGGTGCGCACAGACAGATCCGGCCGCACAATGCAGCCATAGGCTCTGCGTCCTCCCGGCGGGCCGACCGTCCGCCCGGGGGGACGATTCCGTGCAGGTCAGGCACTCAACCACCCTCCGAGGAGCCCCCATTGCGCAGTGCGACGCCCCGCCGGTATCTGATGTGCCCGCCGGCGCACTTCCGCGTGACGTACTCGATCAACCCGTGGATGGACCCGACCAAGCCGGTCGACCCGGCGCTGGCCCTGTTCCAGTGGGAGGACCTGCGGGACCGGTACCGGGCCCTCGGCCACACCGTCGAGGTGATGGACCCGCTGCCCGGCCTGCCCGACATGGTCTTCGCGGCCAACGGCGCCACCGTGGTCGGCGGCCGGGTACTGGGCGCGCGGTTCGCCAATCCGGAGCGGACCGCCGAGGCGCCCGCGCACCTCGCCTGGTTCCGGGCCGCCGGCTTCGCCGAGGTCCGCGAGCCCGAGCACGTCAACGAAGGGGAGGGCGACTTCGCGGTCACCGCCTCCTGGCTGCTGGCCGGGCAGGGCTTCCGGAGCAGCCCGCTCGCGCACGACGAGGCGCAGGAGTTCTTCGGGCGGCCGGTGGTCAGCCTGGAACTCACCGACCCGCGCTACTACCACCTGGACACCGCCCTCGCGGTACTGGACGACGCCCGGGACGAGATCATGTACTACCCGGGCGCCTTCTCCGCGGACAGCCGCACGGTACTGGCCCGGCTCTTCCCCGACGCCCTGCAGGCCACTGAGGAGGACGCCGCCGTGCTCGGGCTCAACGCGGTCAGCGACGGCCGCAACGTCCTGCTGCCCCGGGCCGCCACCGGACTGCGGGAACCCCTGCGGGCCCGGGGCTTCGAACCCGTCCCGGTCGACATGTCGGAGCTGCACAAGGCGGGCGGCAGCGTGAAGTGCTGCACCCAGGAACTCAGGCCGGGCCGGGTCTGACACACAGCGGCGTCCGCCCGCGGGACCGGCAGGACACGTCGGACGCGGCGCGGCGCCGCGGCACCTGCCCTGCCTGCGGCTTGCCCCCGTAAGGTGCCGCCATGCCCACTACGACCCACGCCTCGTACGACGCCGTGATCGTCGGCGGCGGCCACAACGGACTGGTCGCCGCCGCCTATCTGGCCCGCGCCGGACGCCGGGTGCTGCTGCTGGAGCGGCTGCCCGGCACCGGCGGGGCCGCGGTGTCCACCCGGGCGTTCACCGGGGTGGACGCGCGGCTGTCGCGCTACTCCTATCTGGTGAGCCTGCTGCCCCGGAAGATCACCGACGAGCTCGGCCTGCGCTTCGCGGTCCGCCGCCGCCGGATCTCCTCCTACACCCCGGCCGGTGACACCGGACTGCTCGTGGACGCCGAGGACGACGGCCGCACCCGGCAGCAGTTCCGGGAACTCACCGGCTCCGACCGGGACTTCGAGGCTTGGCAGCGGTTCTACGCGATGACCCGCCGGGTCGCGGAAGCCGTCTTCCCGACGCTCACCGAGCCGCTGCCCGGCCGCGCCGAACTCGAACGCCGGATCGGCGACCCGGCCGCCTGGGGCGCGCTCTTCGAGGAGCCGCTGGGCGTGACGGTGGAGCGGGAGTTCAGCGACGACCTGATCCGCGGGGTGGTCCTCACCGACGCGCTGATCGGCACCTTCACCCACGCCCACGACCCCTCACTGCGGCAGAACCGCTGCTTCCTCTACCACGTGATCGGCGGCGGCACCGGCGACTGGGACGTGCCCATCGGCGGCATGGGCGCCTTCACCGACGCGCTGGCGGCGGCGGCCCGCGCGGCCGGCGCGGAGATCGTCACCGGCGCCGAGGTGACCTCGATCGCCACCGACGGCGTACACGCGGAGGTGACGTACGGAGAGGGCCTGACCGTCGGCACCCGGCACGTCCTGGTCAACGCCTCGCCGTACGCCCTGGCCGGGCTGCTCGGCCAGGAGCCGCCGCCCCGGCCCGAGGGCGCCCAGCTGAAGGTCAACATGCTGCTGCGCCGGCTGCCGGCCCTGCGGGACACCGCGGTGGACCCCCGGGAGGCGTTCGCCGGCACCTTCCACATCGCCGAGTCCTACCGGCAGTTGCAGACCGCGTACGAACAGGCCGCGGCGGGCCGGCTGCCGGACGCGCCGCCGTCGGAGATCTACTGCCACAGCCTCACCGACCCCTCGGTCCTCTCCCCCGAACTGGCCGCGCGGGGCACGCACACGCTGACCCTCTTCGGTCTGCACGCGCCCGCCCGGCTCTTCGAGGACGACCCGCGGGGCGCCAAGGAAGCGCTGCTGGCGGCGACACTGGCGCAACTGGACGCGGTGCTGGCCGAGCCGCTCGCGGACTGCCTGGCGCTGGACGCGGACGGCCGGCCCTGCCTGGAGGCGAAGTCGCCACTGGACCTGGAGCGCGAGGTGGGGCTGCCGGGCGGTCACATCTTCCACAAGGACCTGTCCTGGCCGTACGCCGACGGAACGGACGGCGTGCACGGCGCGGAGGACGTGACGAGCACCACCGGGCGGTGGGGAGTCGGCACGGGGTATGCGAACGTCTATCTCTGCGGCGCGGGCGCGGTCCGCGGCGGCGGAGTCAGCGGTGTCCCGGGGCACAACGCGGCCATGGCGGTACTGGAGAAGGCATGATGACCCACAGGCCAAGGATCATTCACCACAAGAACGGCACCCGTCGCTCCATCGGCCGCCAGTGGCTGCGCGGTGGCAGCAAGTGGCACACCCTCGGCGAGGACGGCGGCCTGCCGCGGCAGCGGCGCCGCACCGCCGACGTGGTGGTGGACTGCGCGGTGTACGAGGACGGCTGCCGGGTGGCGTCGCTGCCGCCGGGCGAGGCGCTGGCGGCGGCGCGGAAGCGGCCGGGCGGGTTCGCGTGGATAGGGCTGCACCAGCCGGAGCAGGAGCACCTGGCCGAGATCGCCGAGGTGTTCGGGCTGCACCCGCTCGCGGTGGAGGACGCGGTGCAGGCCCACCAGCGGCCGAAGCTGGAGCGGTACGGCGACACGCTCTTCCTGGTGCTGAAGACGATCGTCTTCGTGGAGCACGAGAAGCTCACCGCGACGAGCGAGGTGGTCGACACCGGCGAGCTGATGATCTTCCTGGGCACCGACTTCGTGGTGGTGGTACGGCACGGCAGCGCGCCCGGCCTCACCCGGGTGCGGCGGGCGCTGGAGCAGCACCCGGAGATGCTGGGGCACGGGCCGGCCGCGGTGCTGCACGCCATCACCGACCAGGTGGTCGACGACTACCTGGACGTCGCCGACGAGGTCGAACTCGACGTGGAGGAACTGGAGTCGGACGTCTTCTCGGCGACCCACGGGGACGACGCCGAGCGGATCTACCAGCTCAAGCGGGAGCTGATCGAGTTCAAACGGGCGGTGCACCCGATGGCCCGGCCGCTGCAGCGGCTCAGCGAGGAGTCCGACGCGCTGATCAACGCGGAGATGGGGCGCTACTTCCGGGATGTCGCGGACCATCTGTCGCAGGTGCGGGAGCGGTTGGCGGGTTACAGCGAGCTGGTGGACGGGCTGCTGGCGGCGAATCTCAGCCAACTGGCGGTGCAGCAGAACGTGGACATGCGCCGGATCAGTGCCTCAGCCGCGATCCTGGCCATCCCCACCATGATCGCCGGCTTCTACGGCATGAACTTCGACCACATGCCCGAGCTCCGCTGGACCTTCGGATATCCGCTGATGCTGGGCGTGACGGCGGCGCTGTCGGCCCTGTGCTACCGCGCGTTCCGCCGGTACGGCTGGCTCTAGCCGGCCGGCTCCGGCGGCCAGGAGTCTCCCCAGTCGACGGTGCGGGCGGTGCGGTAGAGGGGGCCCTGCCGTTTGGAGACCGGGGTGCGGGTGAGGCCGTCGGCGGTGGTGCACAGGTCGAGGAGGACCAGGCCCTTGCGGATCTGGGGGTGGCGCACCACACGGTTGGCGGCCGGGCCCGCGGTGACGGCGGCGGGGCGGACCGCGGCCACATAGGAGAACTTCTCGTCCTCGTAGGGCAGCGTGCCGCCCTTGATCTGGCGGTGGAGGGACGTACGGGGGACGCGGGCGGCGAAGTGGCACCAGTCGTTGCCGGTGACCGGGCAGGCCGCGTCGTGCGGGCAGGGAGCCAGTACGGTCAGGCCGGCGCCGATCAGCCGGTCGCGGGCCTCGATGACCCGGGCGTAGCCGTCGGGGGTGCCGGGTTCGACGACCACGACGGCGCCCCGGGCGGCGGTCGCGGCGGCGTCGACGAGCGAGGTCCGGTCGGCGCGGGTGAGTTCGCCGATCACATAGGAGACGGTGATCAGGTCGGCCGCGGGCAGCTGGGCGGAGGCGCCGAGCGGCGCCCTGGTCCACTCGGCGTCGCGGACGGCGGGTTCCTCGGCCTGCCGGGCCAGCCGGCGGCCGAGGTCGAGCGCGGCCTGCGACCAGTCCAGCACCGTACTGGCGTGCCGCGCGGGGTCCCACGCGTCGGCCGCGGCCCAGGTGGCCGCGCCTGTCCCGCCGCCCAGGTCCAGGTGCGTGGCCGGCGCCCAGCCGCCCGCCCGCTCCCGCAGGGCGCCCAGCGCGGTCCGCACCGCGGCGTAGGTGGCGGGCATCCGGTACGCGGCATAGGCGGCGGCGTCCGCCGCTTCGCGCAGGATCGGGGCGGCGGTCGGCGTCGTACCGCGGTAGTTCTCGATCAGCCGCTCGACCTGCGCGGAGGCGTGGCTCGGCGCGGTGGCGTGCAGCTGGTCGGCGAGTGCGTGGCGGAGATCGTCCGGCAGGGGAACTGTGGGCACAAGCCCCAACTGTAAGGGCCGGTCACACCGGTATCGTCCCCCTTACCGCGAGTGCCCCCAGAAGCGCCATAGCCGCGTGAACTCGGTCATAACATCGGCTCGAATCTGTGCAATCCGCAGCGGAGCACCACCCGGTTGGCCTAGCGTTCGCAGTTGTCAGGGCGCGTCCAGTGCTTGGGGAAGTGCTGGAACGCTCAGCAGTCGCGATGTGCCATGGGGGGTCCATGCGGCGTATCGGAGCAAACCCGGTCATACCGGGCATGTCCACATCGGTGGAAAGCGAGCCCAGACACGTGCGGAGTTCCGCTCCGCAACCCTTCGACACCAGGGCATCGGGTTCCGCCGATGCCCTTGGCGTGCCCGGGCCCTGTCTCAAGCGGCGCCGGCACGGCAAGCACAGTGTGCACTCCGCGCACAGCACCTACGGGGACAAGGCGGCCTGGTACCTGCCGCTGGCCCTGGCGGTGGACACCCTCGGGTCCGGTGTCCCCGTCCTGTTGATCCTGCGCCACACCGGCCAGCCGCATCCGCTGGTCTGCGCGCTGATCGCGGCCGCCCTGTGGCCGTTCATCCGCGCGATCCGCCGGAGATACGCGGCGGCTGCCCTCGGGGAGACCCGGGGCATCCTCGCGGCCCTCGGCGACTGGATGGTGCTGCTCGGGGTACTTGCCGTGCTCCGCACCGCGTGCGGCGAAGTCGTCCGCCCGGTGGTGGCCTTCGTGGGAGTGGCGCTCGCGCCGCTGCTGACGATGGTCGGCGGCAATCTGACCCAGCGCCACCTGATCTCGGACCGCAAGTCCGCGCAGGCGGTCCGCCGGGTCCTGGTGATCGGCGAACCCGGCACCGCCGACCATGTGGTGGGACATCTGGCGGCCAGGACCGAGCACGCGTACGTGGTGGTCGGGGTGGTCCCGGTCGGCAACGCCAAGCTGGAGTGCGGGGCCCCGGTGACCGCGCGGCTCGGCTCGGTCGAACCGGACAGCCACAGTGAGGACGGTGCCATCGTGCTGGGCGCCGCCCGCGAGCACCACGCGGAACTGGTGCTGGTCGCACCCGGCCCGCGGCTGTCAGCGGAACGGCTGCGGCGGCTGTGCTGGACGCTGCACGACGCGAGGACCCCGGTGGCGATCGTGCCGGGGCTGATCGATGTGGCGCCCCGCAGGGTGCAGATGGACGCGCCCGCCGGGCTCACCATGCTGCACATCGCGCCGCCGCTGCGGCACGGTCTGCAGATCGCGCTGAAGTCGCTGGTGGACCGGGCCGGGGCCGCCTTCGGGCTGCTGCTGCTCTCGCCGCTCTTCGCGATGGTGGCGGTGGCCATCCGGTGCACTTCGCCGGGGCCGGTGTTCTACAAGCAGACCCGGTACGGCCAGAACTGCACGCCGTTCCTGATGTGGAAGTTCCGCACGATGGTCGCTGACGCGGATGCCCGCAAGGCCGACCTTGAGCGCACGGGCGCCAACGAGAACGACGGTCTGATGTTCAAGATGCGGCGCGACCCCCGGGTGACTCCGGTCGGCCGGGTGCTGCGCCGCTACTCGCTGGACGAACTCCCGCAGCTGGTCAATGTGCTGCGCGGCGAGATGTCGCTGGTCGGCCCGCGTCCGCCGCTGCCGGAGGAGGTGGCGCGCTACGACAAGGTCGAGGTGCGGCGGCTCGCCGTCAGGCCCGGCATCACCGGACTGTGGCAGGTCAGCGGGCGCAGTGACCTGTCGTGGGACGAGACGATCACGCTGGACCTGCGGTACGTCGACAACTGGTCGTTCACCGCGGACGTCGATGTGATGGCCCGCACCCTGCGGGCCGTCGTGGACGGACGCGGCGCGTACTGACGGCTCCGCCGGTCGACCGGCGACGGCCCGCCCCCGGACGCCCAACCCGCGTCCGCCGGCGGGCCGTTCACAAACCCCCACGCGACGGCGTGTCCACCCCTCCGCCGCCCGGCGGAACGGGCGGCTTCGCCGGAACGGGCGGCGCCTCACCGGGCTGGGCCGGGGTGGGCGGCACCCCCGGAACGGGCGGCGCCTCACCCGCCTCCACCCGGGCGCGCGCCCCATCACCCGGGGCGGCCGGGGGCTCACTCGGCCGGGGCGGGACGGGAGGCACCGCAGAGACGGACGGTTGCGCGGCGACCTGCGGCGGGACGGGCGGCAGCGGCGGAGCAACCGGCGTCCCGCTCGTGTCCGCCCCGGCGGGCACCCCGTCACCCGGGGCGGCCGGGGGGGCGCTCGGACGGGGCGGGACGGGCGGTTCCGCGGGGGCACCCCGCACCGTGGGGGTGGTGGAGAGGGCCTCGGCGAGGAGCGCGTCGATGCGGGTGAGGCCGGCCTCGCGGCTGAGGTGGGCGGCGGCGTAGGCGGGGCCGTTCGCGGCCAGGGTGGCGGCCCGCGCCGGGTTGGCGACGAGCGCGTGCACCGCCGCCAGGAGTGCCCGCGGGTCCTCCGGTGCGACGAGCACCCCCGCTCCCGAGCGGCCGAGTTCCTGGGCGGTCGCACCCCGCGGCGGCACCGCGGCGACCACCGGCCGCCCGGCGGCGAGACAGGCCGCCAGCTCCGGCGGGATGCCCGTACCGCCGAGCCCCGCCCGCTGGGTGATCAGCAGCGCGTCCGCCGCGCCCAGCACATCCGGATACTCGGCGTCCTCCGGGGTCGGCGCGAAGTCGAGGTTGGGCAGCCCGCCGGCCAGCGCCCGCAGCTCCTCGCGGCGCTCACCCTCGCCCATCAGCACCACCCGCAGCCCGGGGTCGAGCCGGGCCAGCGCCACCAGCGTGTCCAGGTCCTGCTCCGCGCCGAGCGCGCCGGAGTAGAGCACCACGGTCTGCCCCGGCCGCCAGCCCAGCCGGGCCCGCATCTCCTCGCGGGGACGTGAAGGGCGGGGCAGATGCGACCAGTTGGGTATCAGCCGGATCCGTTCCGCGGGCACCCCGAGCGCGGCGACCTCCGCCACGATCGACTCGTGCACCACCCCGACCAGCGCGGCCCTGCGCAGCGCGTACCGCTCCACCCACCCGGCCGGCACCGACAGAGCCCGGCCCCTGGTGCCGCGCGAGCCCAGCAGATTCCGTACCACCGGCACATAGGGCACCCCGTACTGCCGGGCGAGCCGGGCGCCGAGCACCCCGGCGGCGAGCGTCGGCAGTTGGGCCACCACCGCGTCGGGCCGTTCGATCGCGGGCGCCGCCTTGAGGCCGCCGCGCAGTACCGACACCTCGAACCGGACCCGGCCGAGCGCGGTCTGCCGGGCCGGCACCGTATGGCTGCGGCGGTGCACCAGCACGCCGCCGCGCTCCTCCTCGGCCTGCTTCACCCCCGCGTACGCCGGGTCGAGCCGCCACGCGGGGTAGTGCGGCATACCGGCCAGGACGTGCACCTCGGCGCCGCCGGCCGCCCACTGTTCGGCGATCTGGGTCGCGTAGCGGCTCGTACCGGCCTGCTCCGGCGCGTAGTTGGTGGAGACCAGCAGCAGTCGGCGGCGTGCGCCGGAAACGGCCACGGATTCTTCCTTCCCCCGGAAACGAAGCCAAGCCCACCCTACGACCTGGCCCACCGTCACCGCTGGGCTCCGCCGCGGTCAGGGCCATCCGCGCGACGCGGGCCCGGTCACCCGCGGCATACGAGGGTATAACAGACCATCCGCCCTACAGTGATGCGCGATGTCCATCTCGCGCCGAAACCTTCTCCAGGTGACCGCCTCGGGAGCGCTGCTTGCCGGGTGCGCGCACCCGCCCGCCGCGCCCGCTGACGGCTCGTCACCCGTACCGCCGGCGTCCCGGACGTCCGCCGCCCCGCCCGCGACCGGGACCCCGCCCGCGTCCCCCACCGCCGTACCGGCTCCCCCGCTGCCCGACCAGGTCGAGCACGGCCCCCGTGACCGCCCCCAGGTCGCGCTCACCTTCCACGGCCAGGGCGAACCCGCGCTGGCCACCGCCCTGCTGGCCGAGGCGGAGCGGGCCGGCGCGCGGCTCACCGTGCTCGCCGTGGGCAGCTGGCTGGACGCGTATCCCCAACTCGCCCGCCGGATCCTGGACGGCGGCCATGAACTGGGCAACCACACCCAGACGCACGGGAACATCGACGCGATGGAGCGGGCCACGGCCGCCGCCGAGATCGCCGGCTGCGCCGAGCGGCTGCGCAGGCTCACCGGTTCGCCGGGCCGCTGGTTCCGGCCCTCGCAGGGCCGGCTCGCCACCCCCCTGGTGGTCCGGCTCGCCCGGCAGGCCGGCTATCCGCACCTGCTGTCCTACGACGTGGACCCGCGTGACTACTCCGACCCGGGCGCCGACGCGGTGCGGTCCGAGACCGCCCGGCTGACCCGCAACGGCTCGGTGGTCTCCCTGCACTTCGGGCACGCCGGCACCGTGGCGGCGCTGCCCGGAATCCTCGACGACCTGCACCGCCGGGGCATCCGCGCGGTCACGACCTCGGAGCTGCTTGCCTGATGCGCCGTACCCGCCGTACCCGCCGCACCCTCGCCGCCGCCCTGCTCGCCGCCGTCACCGTGGCCGCCGCGGGCTGCGGCGACTCCGGAACGCAGTCGCACGCCCCGGCCCCGGTGAAGGCCAAGGCCGCCCCCGAGGCGGTGGTCCGCCCCGCGCTGCCCCCCGGTCTGCCCGGGATGCCCCCGCTGCTCGACCAGAAGGACGTCTACGCCGCCGACCGGCCGAACGCCCTCTCCCCGGTGGTGCGGAACTTCCCGTCGCGGGTCTACGTGCCCAACACCGAGTCCAACACGGTCTCCGTCATCGACCCGAAGACGTACAAGGTGATCGAGACCATCGCGGTGGGGCAGCAGCCGCAGCACGTGGTGCCGTCCTGGGACCTCAAGACGCTGTGGATCAACAACGACGTCGGCAACTCGCTGACCCCGCTGGACCCGGCCACCGGCAAGACCGGCAAGCCGGTCGCCGTGCACGACCCGTACAACCTCTACTTCACCCCGGACGGCAAGTACGCGGTGGTGATGGCCTCGCTCGACCGGCAACTGGTGTTCCGGGACGCGCACACCATGGCGGTGAAGAAGACCGTCCCGGTGAGCTGTTACGGCGTCAACCACGCCGACTTCTCGCCGGACGGCACGTACTTCATCGTCTCCTGCGAGTTCAGCGGTGAACTGCTGAAGGTGGACACCGAGAAGATGAAGGTGATCGGCCGGCAGCGGCTGCCGCTGGCCGACGCGATGCCGCAGGACGTGAAGATCTCCCCGGACGGCAGGACCTGGTACATCGCCGACATGGTGGCCGACGGGGTGTGGACGATGAACGGCGACACCTTCTCCAAGCCGGTGCTGATGCACACCGGCGCGGGCGCGCACGGCCTGTACGTCTCGCGCGACTCGAAGTACATGTACATCTCCAACCGCGAGGAGGGCTCGGTCTCGCTGCTGGAGTTCGCCACCGGCAAGCTGGTCAAGAAGTGGCACATCAAGGGCGGCGGCAGCCCCGACATGGGCGGTGTCTCCGCCGACGGCAAGGTGCTGTGGCTCTCCGGCCGGTACGACGGCGAGGTGTACGCGCTCGACACCGCCACCGGCAGGACGCTCGCCAAGATCCCGGTCGGCGCGGGCCCGCACGGCCTGGCCGTCTACCCGCAGCCGGGCCGCTATTCGCTCGGCCACACCGGGATCTTCCGCTAGACCCCGGTCCCCCGGCCGCTCGGTCCCTCTTCTCAGTCCCTCTTCTCAGTCCCTCTTCTCAGTCCCTCTTCTCAGTCCCTCTTCCGCACCGCCCGGGCCAGCCTGGTCGCGGCGGCGGCCCGCGGAGCGTTGCCGTCACGCCAGGTGCGCACCGGGTGGACGGCGTTGGTGAGCAGCACCAGGAAGGTGTCGGTGGCCGGGTCGAGGACCAGGCTCGTACCGGTGAACCCGGTGTGGCCGACCGCGCCCCGGCCCGCCAACTCGCCCATGAACCACGGCTGGTCGGCCTCGAAGCCCAGCGGGCGGCGGCTCCCGTCGGGCGCCGTGAGCCCGCCCAGCAGCAGCCGTACGGAGTCGGTGCGCAGTATCGCCCCGCCGCCGTCGAGCAGCGCCCGGGCGAAGAGCGCCAGGTCCCAGGCGGTGGAGAAGAGACCCGCGTGCCCGGCGACGCCGCCCATCGCGTACGCGTTCTCGTCGTGCACACTGCCGTGCACCATGCCCCGGTCGAGCTTGCCCCAGGGCCTGCGCTGGTCCTCGGTGGCGGCGATCCGGGGCAGCCAGGAGGCCGGCGGGTTGAAGCGGGTGTCGGTCATACCGAGCGGTCCGGTGATCCCGTCGTCGATCAGCCGGTCCACCGGGCGGCCGGTGATCCGTTCCAGGACCGCCTGGAGCAGCAGCAGGTTGAGGTCGGAGTAGACCCGGGTGGCGCCGGGCGCGGTCAGCGGCTCCTCCGCTGCCAGTGCCGCGGCCCGGGCGGCGGCGTCCGGCAGGTCGTACAGCGGCAGCTCCGGGCGGAGGCCCGAGGTGTGGGTGAGCAGGTGCCGCACGGTGATCCGCTTCTCGGCGACCGGCACGTACGCGCCGACGGGGGCGTCCAGGTCCAGATTCCCGTGCCCCATCTGCTGCACCGCGACGACCGCGGTGAAGAGCTTGGTGAGCGACGCCAGGTCGAAGACCGTGTCCGGCCGCATCGGCACCCACGCGTCGAGCGGCAGCCCGACCCCGCGGTCGGTGTGCTCGTCGTAACCGGAGTAGCGCACCGCCCAGCCGATCGCCTCGTGCAGCGCGACCGTACGCCCGCGTCCGGCCAGGACCACGGCGCCCGCACACCAGGGGTGTGCGGGCGCCGGCCGCAGGTACCGGGCCAGCTCGGGGACGATCCGGTTCAGTTGTCCCGGGTCGAGACCCGCCGCGTCAGGGGAGGGACCTTTCGACAGCGGCGGCGCCATTCTTCTCCAGTGCTTGACGGGCCTTCTCGATCAGCTCCGGGGTGGGTTCCCGGCCGGAGGCCATCACCAGGTCCTCCGGGTCCACCTCGTGTTCCGACCCAGTGTGCAGCACGCTGTCGGGCGACTTGAAGGCCCACTTGCTTTCGTCCGGAACGTCGGACATCGCGTCCTCCTGAAGAGGGTGTCGGCGCCCACCCCGTCGGGTGCGCCCTACGGTCCTTCCACCGTACGCCGCCCGCGGACGCAGAGCCCGGCGAAGGCCGCGCAGGCGATCAGCGTGCAGGACAGCTGGACCACGGCCATCGGCACCGCGGTCCCGTCCCCGGCGATCCCGGCCAGCGGCGACAGTGCCGCGCCGAAGAGGAAGGACGAGGTGCCCAGCAGCGCCGAGGCGGAACCGGCGGCGCGCTTGGTCCGCAGCAGCGCCCGGGTGTTGCTGGTGGGCAGCACCAGGCCCAGCGACGCCATCAGGACGAAGAGCCCGGCGGCGATGGCCGGCAGCCCGGGCGGGCCGAAGACCCCGGTGGTGAGCAGTACCAGCGCCGCCGACGCGGAGGTGACCAGCACCAGGCCGACGGCCAGCACCTTGTCCATGTCCACCCGGCCGACCAGCACCTTGCCGTTGAGCTGGCCGACGCCGACGATGCCCACCGAGTTGAGGCCGAAGAGCAGGCTGAAGGTCTGCGGGGAGGCGCCGTAGATGTCCTGGACCACGAACGGCGACGCCGAGACATAGGTGAACAGCGCCGCGAAGCAGAAGCTGCCGGTGAGCACGTAACCGGTGAAGACCCGGTCGGCGATCAGCCGGCGCATCGAGCCGAAGGTGTCCCTCAGCTCCCCGGTGTGCCGCCGCTCCGGCGGCAGCGTCTCGTGCAGCCGGCGCCAGACGACGACGGTGAGCAGGGTCCCGACGGTGGCGCAGACCCAGAAGATGCCGTGCCAGTCGGTGAAGCGGAGGATCTGGCCGCCGATCGTCGGCGCGATGATCGGGGCGACCCCGGAGATCAGCAGCAGCGTCGAGTAGAAGCGGGCCATCTCCACGCCGTCGTAGAGATCGCGGGCCACCGCGCGGGAGATGACGATCCCCGCCGAGCCGGCCAGGCCCTGCAGCAGCCGGAAGCCGGTCAGCAGCTCGACCGAGGGGGCGAAGGCGCAGACGACGGTGGCCAGGACGTAGACCACCATGCCGGCCAGCAGCGGGCGGCGGCGGCCCCAGCGGTCGCTGAGCGGGCCGACCACCAGCTGTCCGAGGGCCATCCCGGCCAGACAGGCGGTGAGGGTGAGCTGCACGGTGGCCGCGGGTGCGTGCAGGGCGTCGGTGACCTGCGGCAGCGCGGGCAGATACATGTCCATCGACAGCGGCGGCAGTGCGGTGAGGCCGCCGAGGACGAGGGTGACGAGCAGGCTGACGTGGCGCTGAGCTGCTGGGGCGGGAGGGGTGAGGGAGGTGGAAGCGGAGGACGGGGAGGACGGGGAGGACGGGGAGGAGGCGGAGGAGGCGGAGGAGGGGGAAGCGGAAGTGGTGGGTGTTGCGGTGGTCTGCGCAGGGATCGACGGCCCGGCGTCCGGCACGGCGGCACTCTCCATGGGAAGTAGTTGAATCGTTCCTTATTCTTTCAGCCGGGAGAGATCGTCGGACGGGCATATCGAGAGGCGAGACAGGTGGACGCTGTGAGCGGTACAGGCACAGGCACGGGCACGGGCACGCGGAAGATCCGCTGGGGCATCCTGGCGACCGGCGGGATCGCGGCGACCTTCACCGAGGCGCTGCAATCGCTGCCGGACGCCGAGGTGGTGGCGGTCGGCTCGCGGACCGAGGCGGGTGCCAAGGCGTTCGCCGAGCGGTACGGCATCCCGCGCGCGTACGGCAGTTGGGCCGAACTGGCGGCGGACGACGAGGTGGACGTGGTCTACGTGGCCACCCCGCACTCCGCGCACCGGGAGGCGGCTGCGCTCTGTCTGGAGGCCGGACGGGCGGTGCTCTGCGAGAAGGCGTTCACCATCAACACCCGTGAGGCAACCGAACTGGTGGAACTGGCCAGGTCCCGCGGGCTGTTCCTGATGGAAGCCATGTGGACGTACTGCAACCCGCTGATCCGGCACATGACCGGGCTGATCGCCGACGGCGCGATAGGTGACGTGCTCCACGTCTCGGCGCACTTCGGCTTCGTCGGCGACTTCGGGCCCGAGCACCGGATGCGCGACCCGCGGCAGGGCGGCGGCGCGGTGCTCGACCTCGGCGTCTACCCGGTCTCCTTCGCCCAGTTGGTGCTCGGCGAGCCCGACACGGTGCAGGCGGTGGCGCATCTCACCCCGGAGGCGGTGGACGACAACACCGCCATCGTGCTCGGCTGGCAGAGCGGCGCGGTGGCCGCGCTCAGCTGCACCTTCACCGCGGAGACCGGCGCGCCCGCCATGATCAGCGGCACCCAGGGCCGGATCGAGATCGCCGGGAACTTCTTCTGCCCGGATTCCTTCACCGTCCACGGCCGCGGCGAGCAGACCCCGCGGACCGTACGCCTGGCCGACGTCCACTCCGACACCGAGCGTGCCACCATGCGGCACGAGGCCATCGAGGTCATGCGCTGCCTGCGGGCCGGTGAGACCGAGTCGCCGCTGGTCCCGCTGGACGGGTCGCTTGCGGTAATGCGGACGCTGGACCGGATCCGGGAGCGGATCGGCGTGCGGTACGCCGGGGTGGACCTGGACTGACCGGGGTCGCCACCCCTGCGTGGCACCACCGGCCGGACGGCGGCCCATTCCCCGGCACGGCCCGCCCCGGCCGGTGGCGCCACGCGGAGGCGGCGGTGATTTGGCCGCCACCCGCCTGCGGCGGTTGGATCTCCCGATCGGGGCGCGGTGGCGCGGGGCGGACCGGCCGGGAGGCAGTGGTGGGGCAACGGCAGTCGCTGGGCCGGGAGTTCGGGTGGCTGTGGGCGGCGTTCGCAGCGAGTACGGCGGGCACCTGGCTCGCACTCGACGCCTTTCCGCTCATCGCCGTGCTGGTACTGCACAGCAGTGCCGCCCAGGTGTCCGCGCTGTCCGCGGCCGGGCTGGCGGCGGGCGCGCTGATCGCGGTGCCGCTCGGGCCGTGGGTGGAGTTCCGCCGCAAACGCCCGGTCATGATCGCGATGGATCTGGTCCGGCTGCTGAGCCTGCTGTCCGTACCGGCCGCGTACGCCCTCGGGTGGCTGGACTTCGGGCAGCTCGTCGTGGTGTCGGTGATCGTGGCGGCGGCCGACATCGTCTTCACCGCGGCGAGCGGCGCGTGCATGAAGGCCCTGGTGCCGGCGGCCGGTCTGCTGGCGGCCGGCGCCCGGTTCGAGACGACGACCTGGACCGCGACCGCGCTGGGTCCGCCGCTGGGCGGCGCCGCGATCGGCTGGTTCGGGCCGATGACGACGGTGTCGCTCAACGCGGGCAGCTACCTGCTCTCGGCGCTCGGCATCCGGGCGATCGGCGGCCGTGAGGAGGCGCCGGCCGGCAGGTCCGCCCAGCGGTTCGGCGCCGGTGACATCGCCGAGGGGTGGCGGTACATCCTGCGCCACCCGCGGCTGCGCCCGCTCTTCTTCAACACCGTGCTGGTCAACGGCCTGGTCATGGCGACCGCCCCGCTGCTGGCGGTGCTCCTCCTGCGCGATCTGGGCTTCGCGCCCTGGCAGTACGGCCTGGCCTTCGGTGTGCCGTGCCTCGGCGGCCTCCTCGGTTCGCGTCTGGCCCGGCCACTGGTGACCCGCTTCGGGCAGCACCGGGTGATGCGGACCAGCGGGGTGCTGCGTGCCTGCTGGTCCGCCGGCCTGGCCTTCGTCGGCCCCGGCCCGGGCGGCCTGGTCGCCGTCATGGCCACCGAGTTCGGCCTGATCACCTGCATGGGCGTCTTCAACCCGGTCTTCGCCGCCTACCGCCTCGAACACACCCCCACCGACCGCGTCGCCCGCACCCTCACGGCCTGGTCCATCACCGCCAAAGCCGCGATCGCGGCCCTCACGGGCTGCTGGGGCCTCCTCAGCACCCTCACCGGCCCCCGCCCCGCCATCGCCTGCGCCGGCGCCCTGATGCTGGCCACGCCGCTCCTGCTCCTCCCCGGCCGCGGGGCCGGCCGCAGCGGGATCGGCCCGCCCGACGACCTCCGGTCGCCCGTCACGACGCTCTCCTCCTGACCCCCGGCGCCGATCCGCCCCCGCGGCCCCGTCCATGCCGGCCTTCGTACCCTTCACCGCCACGCGCGGCGCCCGGCATCCCGTCGCCGCCCGGCCCCGTTCCGGCACCCGGGTCACCGTCACTGCGCGGCACTGGACGCGGAACTGCCCGCCGAGCCGGGGGAATGACCCGGCACGATCCGCAGCGGTCGTCCGGCCTCGCCGCCGGCTGGGGCGGGACGACCGGGCCCTCGCTGCGGCGCGCCCCGGCCGGCCGAGGGCACCGCCCCGCGCACTCCACCGCACGTCGTGCCGGGTACGGCGGAGCCGGACCGCCTACGCTGCGGTGCTATGAGCGACGACGAGAACCAGAACAGCCCGCACCCCGAAGGCCCCGCGCGGATCGCCGTGGTCACCGGCGCCGGTTCCGGCGTCGGGCGGGCCGTCGCGGTCGAGCTGGCCGCCGGCGGCTGGACGGTCGCGCTGGCCGGCCGGCGCCCGGACCCGCTGGAGGAGACCGCGACGCTGGCACCCGGCTCCTTCCCGGTGCCCTGCGACGTCACCCGGCCGTCCGACGTGACCGCCCTGTTCTCCGCGGTCCGCAAGCGCTGCGGCCGGCTCGACCTGCTCTTCAACAACGCCGGTGCCTTCGGCCCCGCGGTCCCGCTGGAGGACCTGGCGTTCGACCAGTGGCGGGCCGTGGTCGACGTCAATCTGCACGGCGCCTTCCTCTGCGCCCAAGCCGCCTTCCGGCAGATGAAGGAGCAGGACCCGCAGGGCGGCCGGATCGTCAACAACGGTTCGATCTCCGCGCACGTCCCGCGCCCGCAGAGCATCGCCTACACCGCCACCAAGCACGCCATGACCGGTCTGACCAAGTCGCTCTCACTCGACGGCCGCCCCTACCGGATCGCCTGCGGCCAGATCGACATCGGCAACGCGGCCACCGACATGACCAGCCGGATGCGTACCGGCATCCTGCAGCCGAACGGCACCACCGCCGTCGAGCCGGTGATGGACGTCGCGGACGTCGCCCGCACCGTCCACCAGATGGCGGAGCTGCCGCTGACCGCGAACGTGCAGTTCGCCACGGTGATGGCGACCACCATGCCGTACATCGGCCGCGGCTGATCCACAGATTGTGTCCGCCTGCTGCTTGAAGTAGCCGCCCAATGGGGAGAAACTGCCTCACAGAAGTCTGACAACGTTGTCAGAGTACGTGGTCGGAACCCTGGTCCGACGCACCCGATTCCCCCAGCGGCCCCCGAACGGAGCGGTGTCCATGCCGAAGAACCCTCCCCGCCTCCGCCTGTCGAGACGCGTACCCGTCTCCCCCGGCGGCTCCCTGCTCGCGGGCCTCGGGCTGTCCGCGACGCGGCCGGGCGGCGACTGGTCCTACGCCGCCGGCACCGGGCTGAGACGTGCCCTCCACGAGCTGACCGCCTCCGGCGCCCCCGCCGGCATCGGCATCGCGGTCGCCCAGCCGCCCGGCGGCCACCCGGTCGGCGACGACGTCCCCTGGTCCCCGTACGACCGGCCCGGTACCGGCCAGTGGTCGGACGCCTACCTCACCGCGGTCAACGACCGCCTGGGTCCTTCCAGTTCGCCCGCCGACTTCTGCCGCAAGGCGCAGCTCGTCAACTACGAGCAGGCGCGGGCGGCGTTCGAGGCGTGGCGCGCCGGACGGCCGCTGGGCGGGGAGACGCTGCCGCTGTGGGTGGCGCATCCCGGCGCGCACCGCCGCGATCACGGCCTGGCGGCGGGCGGCGCCCACTACGGCGCCCGCAAGGGGGCAGAACCGCTGCACGTCCAGGCCGCCGCCACCGACGGCTGGCAGGTGCTCGCCGCCAACGGCACGGCTGCCGCCGTCCACCGCGCCACCGTCACCGCGCGGCTCCACGACCTCGGCGGCCGGCCGATCGGCGCGCCGGTGTCCCGGCAGCTGGACCTCGCCCCGCACGGGACCGCGGACGCCTTCGCCGTACCCTTCGACCGCTCGCTGCCCGCCACCCATCTGCTGCGGCTGCGGCTCACCGACGGCGCCGGACGGGTGCTCTCCGCCAACGACTACCTCCGCTGCCGGACCCCCACCGACATGCGCTCCCTCAACGGCCTGCCCAGCGTGCCGCTCTCGCTCCGCACCCGGCCGGCCGGACCGCTCGCCGTCACCGCCACCGTGCGCAACACCGGTACGTCACCGGCCGCGATGGTCCGGCTGGCGCTCGCCGCCGCGCCCGCCGCGGACCGGGTGCGCCCGGCCGTCGCGGACGACAACTGCTTCTGGCTGCTGCCCGGCGAGTCCCGGCAGGTGACCGTCAGCTGGGCGGCGGGCGGGGATGAACCCGCCGCACGGCCGGCTCTGGTGGCCGAGGCGTACAACGCGCTGCGGGTGCGGGAGGCGTAGGCCGGCGGCGGCCCGGGACGAGGGGACCGCTGAAGGACAGGAGCGGTCCGGGGCCGCTCCGCCGCTCCCCGTGCGGCCTCCCCGGCCAGGACCGGTGAGCCTTCGCACACGTCCGTGTGATCTCCCGACTGACGGCGTGTAACAACGCGCTGTCAGAGTCCCCTGCGCCAGTTGTGAAAGGGGACATGACACGTGACATCACTCAACCGCCGTGCCTTCCTGCGCGCCGTCGGTGCCACCGGAGGCGCCGGCGCGATGTTCGCCACCATGGGGGCGCTGGGCCTCGCGCCCACCGCCGCCGCGGCAACAGGCCACGAGGCGCCCTTCCGGGCGCCGACGCCGGGCGACTTCCACCTCACCCACCGGGCAGCCGCCAAGGTGGTGATCCTCGGCGGCGGCATCGCCGGGCTCACCACCGCCTACGAACTCGGCAAGGCCGGCTACGACTGCACCATCCTGGAGGCGCAGAACCGTACCGGCGGCCGCAACTTCACCGTCCGCGGCGGTACCACCACCACCGACCTGTACGGCTACAAGCAGACCGCCCGCTTCTCCGACGGCCAGTACATGAACGCCGGCCCGGCGCGGATCGCCCAGTGGATGCTCACCCTCGACTACTGCCGCGAACTCGGCGTGCCCATCGAGGTGTTCACCAACGAGAACGCGGACGCGTATCTGTACAACGAGAAGGCCGGCATGACCGCGCCGATGCGCTACCGCACCGCCAAGGCCGATGTCTACGGCTATGTCTCCGAACTCCTCGCCAAGGCCAGCAACCAGGGCGCCCTCGACCAGGACCTCACCGCCGCCGACAAGGAAGCGCTGGTCTCCTTCCTGCGCGGTTACGGCGATCTCGGCCGGGACTTCAGCTACACCGGCAGCGAGCGCCGCGGCTACTCCGTCGTGCCGGGCGCGGCCGGCACCCCCGGGGTGGAGTACGGCGGCCTGCCGACCGCCTCCGAGGTCTTCGCGACCGGCGTCGGCCGCTACTTCTCCTTCGAATTCGGCTACGACCAGGCGATGCTGATGTTCCAGCCGGTCGGCGGCATGGACCGGATCCCGCACGCGCTCTCCGGCGCCGTCGGCTCCCGGAAGATCAAGACGGGCTGCGCGGTCACCCGGGTCACCGACACGGCACACGGCGTCACCATCACCTACACCCAGGACGGCAGGACCCGGACCATCGACGCGGACTACTGCGTCGCCGCGATGCCGCCCAACATCCTCTCCAAGGTCCCGCACAACCTCGGCTCCGACGTGCAGTCCGCGCTGGAGGCCATCACCCCGTCCTCGTCCGGCAAGATCGGCCTGGAGTACACGTCCCGCTGGTGGGAGCTGGACCACAACATCTACGGCGGCATCACCGAGACCGATCTGGACGTCACCCACATCTGGCATCCGTCGTACGGCTACCACGGCAAGCGCGGCGTGATCATCGGCTACTACAACACCGGTGCCAACGCCGACTCGTACGCGCCGCTCACCCCCAAGGACCGCGAGACCCGGGCGGTCGCCGCGGGCGTGAAGATCTACGGCGACAAGTACCGCACCGAGCTGGCCCATTCGTTCTCGCAGCACTGGCGCCAGTTCCCGTACCAGGAAGCCGCCTGGCACAGCACGCCCGGCGGTCCCGACGACCCCCGCTACAACTCCCTCAACAACCCCACCGGGCATGTGTACTTCGCCGGTGACTGGCTCAGCTACATGGACGCCTGGCAGCACGGCGCCTTCGCCTCCGCGCGCAAGGCGGTGACCGCGCTGCACACCCGGGTGCTCGCCTGACCCGCGTGCCCGGCGGCCGGCCGGCGCTCCCCGCGGCCCGGGGGGCGCCGGCCGGTTTCACACCCGCAGCCGGTAGGGCAGCAGGCAGACCACGACATCGGTACGGGCGCGGAGCACGGTGGCCAGCAGGATGCCGCGCTGGTTCTGCAGGATCTGGTAGCGCCGGTGCCTGGGCTCCACTTCGGGGATGAGGACGGCGACCTGGCGGCCTTCGGCGGCCGCCTGCCGGACGTACTCCACCACCGGTTCCACCAGCGAGTGGTGCGGGCTGTCCAGGATCACCAGCCGCACCCCCGGGTTCCAGCGGGCCCACATCTCCCGCAGCATCGCCGCCCGGTGCTCGCTGGCGTGGACCGCGACCGCGACCACCTCGTCACCGAAGGAGAGCGCGGCGGACAGCGCGTACTCCGAGAGCCTGCTGACCTCGCCGATCGGCACGATGACCAGGCCGGGCGCCTTTCTGCGCGGCACCGGCGGGATCCGGCCGAGCCCCAGCTCCGCGCCGACCTCGGCGTAGTAGCGGTGGATGCGAGCGAAGAGCAGCATCAGCAGCGGCACCGCGACGACCACCACCCACGCTCCGGCGAGGAACTTGTTGGCGAGCAGCACGATGCCGGCCAGCGTGGTCAGTACCGCGCCCAGGCCGTTGATCATCGCCCGGCGCAGCCAGCCGGGGGGCCGTTCGGTGCGCCAGTGGCGGACCAGGCCGATCTGGCTGATGGAGAAGCCGATGAAGACGCCGATGGCGAAGAGCGGCAGCAGTTCATGGGTGTTCGCGCCGACCGCGATCAGCAGCAGGGCGGCGAGCCCGGCGAGCGCCAGGACGCCGTAGCGGTAGACCGGCCGTTCGGCGCGCAGTGCGAACAGGTGCGGCAGCCGGTGGTCCCGGGACAGCAGGCTCATCAGGACCGGCAGGCCGCCGAAACTGGTGTTGGCGGCGAGCCCGAGGACCAGGGTGACCACGAGGTTGGTTCCGTAGTAGGCCCAGCCGGTGCCGTAGGAGCCGGCGGTGAGCTGGGCCAGGACGGTCACCCCGCCGCGTGGGGCGACATGGTCGCGGCGGATGAGCACCGACAGCCCGACCAGCATCAGCCCGAGCAGTCCGCCGAGCATCAACTCGGTGTGCTGGGCCCGCTTGACGCGCGGTTCACGGAAGGTCGGCACGCCGTTGGCGATCGCCTCGACGCCGGTGAGGGCGGAACAGCCGGCCGAGAACGCCTTGAGCAGCAGCAGGAAGCCCAGGCCCTCCGAGGCGTGCACCGGGTGGGAGGTACCGACGACGGCCACCGGGTGACTGCGCACCAGGCCGAGGACGATGATGCCGAGGATGCTGACGATGAAGAGCGCGGTGGGCAGCATCAGTACCCGGGCGCTCTCGGCCACCCCCCGCAGGTTCACCGCCGTGAGCAGGGCGAGGCCGATCAGGGAGATCGCCAGCAGGTGCGCGCCGAGGGCGGGGTAGGCCGAGGCCAGGGCGGCGGCGCCGGCCGCCAGGCTGACCGCGACCGTCAGCACGTAGTCGACCACCAGACTCGCGGCGGCCAGCAGGCTGGTGCGCGGTCCGAGGTCCTTCTTGGCGACCGCGTACGCACCGCCGCCGTCCGGATGGGCGGCGATCACCTGGCCGTAGGAGATCACCAGGACCGCGAGCAGCGCGGTGATGGCCAGGGTGATCGGCAGCGTCGCCGTCAGCGCCGAGCTCCCCGCGGCCACCAGCACCAGGACGATCGCCTCCGGCCCGTACGCGACCGAGCTGAGCGCGTCCAGGGAGAGGGCGGCGAGCCCCTCCAGCGCGGTCAGCCGGTTCTTGTCGCCCTCCCCGGGCCGCAGCGGTACCCGCGGCCGCAGTTCGCGACGGGCCAGGCCGAATGTCATGGTGACCTCGCGGTGTTCAGTGCGGTGGCTGTCCGGCCAGTGTGCCGCCGCCACCCCGTACGGACCCGGGGGCGCGCGGGCCGGAGCACGGCGCGCGGCTGACGCGGCAGCAGGAACGGGTTTCCCGCAAGAGCCGGACGGCCCATCACCCGGGGGGCGGGAGCGTTCGGTATGTCACGCAACCGGCGTCCGCCCAACCGCCCACGCCGGGCCGGGCCGGGCTATGCTGCACATGCGACGCCCGAGACCCCGGCGGCACTCCGAACCATATGAATGCCCGCCGATCCGGACCGCACTTCCGGTTACCCGGCGCATCCCCGAGGGGAGCCGGAACCCATTCCTGCGAGCTTGACGCCCAGCGAACACAGGCTGCCCGCCCGGTTACTCACCTGCCTGACGACGTACGACCGCATCCGTGCAACGGATCGGTCCGTGAACCGAGGCGCACCATGACACCGCTCTCCTGTCCGCTCCACGTCCACCGCGAGGACACACAGCAGCGTGCCCTCATCACCCTCGCCGGCGAGATCGACATGCTCACCGCACCGCTGGTGCGCGCGTCGCTGGCGGGCTGCCTGCGCGACGGCATCCACACCATCGATGTCGACCTGGCCCCCGTCACCTTCTGCGACTGCAGCGGCCTCAACGCCTTCCTGGAGGCGTCGATGCTGAGCGTCGTCGAAGGCGCGTCGCTCACGCTGCACCGCCCCGGTCCCGCGGTCGCCCGCCTCTTCGCCGCCACCGGTTCCGGCTTCCTCCTGCACCGGTTCCCGGCGCTCCCGCCACAGCGCGACCGGATATCCGCGCCCCTGCCGTTCGACAGCACCGTGAACGGCGGCCGGACCGGCGAACAGGACCACCGGGCCGCGTCATGACCACCGGCGGCGGCCGTTCCGACCGGATAGAAGCGCTGGTGGCCGAGGAAGCGGCCCGGCGCGGGGAGCGGGTCGACGTGGTGCATGTGTGTGCCGCGATGGTCGCCGCCCTGCCGGTGGACGGCGCCGGGGTGTCCGCGATGTCGCCGGCCGCCGGCAGCAGCTATCCGCTGTGCGGCACCGACGACATCAGCAGGTCACTGGAGGAGTTGCAGCTCACCCTCGGCGAAGGGCCCTGCATGGACGCCTTCGCCCTCGGCGAGGCGGTGCTCAGCCCCGACCTGCGGGCGCCCGAGGTACGGGCCCGCTGGCCGGCGTTCACCGCCGCCGCGGTGGACAGCGGCGCGGGCGCGGTGTTCGCCCTCCCGCTGCAGATCGGCGCGATCAGCCCCGGAGTGCTCGACCTGTACCGTGAACGGCCGGGCGCGCTGGACGGTGAACACCTCGCCGACGCGATGGCTTTCGCGGACACCGCCACCTTGCTGCTGCTGGGCGGCCGGGCCGAGGGACCCGAGCGGTTCCGGTGGAACCTCGGCGCGGACCGTGCCCAGATCGACCAGGCCACCGGGATGCTCACCGAGCAGCTCGGGGTGGGCATCGAGGAAGCCTTCCTGCGGTTGCGTGCCCACGCCTATGCCCAGGGGCGGCGCCTGACCGACGTGGCCGCCGACGTGGTGTACCGCCGGCTGCTCTTCACACCCGACAGCCGTACCGGCACCGGCACCGACGGCGGCACCGACCCGGATACGGACCCGGGCGCCGGGCGGAGCGGCGACGACCGGACCTGAACGCGCGCCCGCCGGACGCCCCCGCCGTACCCGCTGGAATCTCCCGCCGCCCCCGGCGGAACCCGACCCGACAACGACAACCCGACAGAAGGTGCACGCCATGGATGAACGCCTCCTGGCCAAGACGTTCGTCGAGCTGGCCGACAGCCTCGTCGCGGACTTCGATCTGATCGACTTCCTCCGGCTGCTCACCGACCGCTGCGTCGGCATGCTCGGCGCCGGCGCGGCCGGCGTCCTGCTCGCCGACCACAACGGTGAACTGCGGGTGATGGCCGCCTCCGACGAGCGCGTACGGCTGCTGGAGCTCTTCCAGCTGCAGAACAGCGAGGGCCCGTGCATGGAGTGCTTCCAGCACGGCGTCCCGGTCACCGTCCCCGACCTCGCCGCCGAGGCGGACCGCTGGCCGCGCTTCGTCGCCCAGGCCAGGCTCAGCGGATACTCCTCGGTACAGGCGCTGCCGATGCGGCTGCGGGACGAGGTGGTCGGCGCGCTGAATCTCTTCCACGCCGACGCCGGTTCGCTGGACGCGGTGGCCGTCCCGATCGCCCAGGCGCTGGCGGACGTCGCCACCATCAGCCTGCTCCAGCAGCGCTCGACCCAGCGCAGCAGCGTCCTCAACGAGCAGTTGCAGACGGCGCTGAACAGCCGGGTCCTCATCGAGCAGGCGAAGGGCAAGCTGGCCGAACGCCACGACATCGACATGGAACAGGCCTTCACCGCCCTGCGCGGCTACGCCCGCTCGCACAGCCTGCGCCTGTCCGACCTGGCCCGCTCCTTCGTCAACGGCACGGAGCCGCTGGCGGACCTGACCGTCTGACCCGGCGGTCCCGTGTCCGCACCCGCCCGGCGCGACAGCTCCCTTCCGCGGCGGCGTGCCTTCACGCCCACTACCGGCTGCCCGCTGCCGGCCGGCGGCCGTCACTCTCCGTGTCGGATCTTCAGTCTGATAGGATTCTTTACCGAATCATTACCAGGAGCTGAGGCCGGCCGGTGCCGCCTCCGCTCCCGCAGGACCGAGCGGGCCGTCGGCCCGGAGGAGGGCCCGGACATGGACCGAGTGAACTCTCCCCTCACCCTCCTCGTGCCGGGTGCCGCCCCACTGCTCCGCGCCGCCTGCGGTGGCCGCGCCGCGCGGATCGACATCGCGCCCCGCGACCACGTGCCCGATACCCACGGGCGCCGCCTTCCCCGCTGACCGGCTTCCGGCCAGCTCCCGAAAGCCGCGCTGGCGCCGCGCACCGGCGCGCCCCGGCGGCCGGTCCCGCCGTCACCTCGCGGTGGGCCGTGGCCGCCCGCCGTCCCCCACCAGCAACGTGCCGCTTCCCACCCTGCCCATCTGGAGCTTGCCATGGGGCTCACCGCCCGAATCCGCCAGACACCACTGCCAGGCATCGGTGTCCGCTACGACCTGGAGACGGAAGCAGGCCAGCACCTGTCGGTGATCGTCCAGGAAGACGGCCGGCGCGTGCTGGCGCTGCGCGATCCGCAGGACGACGACAGCTGCAAGGACACCATCCCGCTCGACTCCGACGAGGCGGCCCGGGTGGCGCAACTGCTCGCCCGCGACCCGGTCGCCTATCTCCACCAGCACCTGGAGATCGACCTGGTCACCGAACACATCGAGATCACCGGCCGCTCCCCCTACACCGGGCGCACGCTGGGCGCGACCCAGGCCCGTACCCGCACCGGCGCCTCGATCGTCGCGGTGCTGCGCCGTACCGCGGCCTTCCCCTCACCGACCCCGGACTTCCGGTTCGCCACCGGCGACACGCTTGTCGTCGTGGGGACCCGCGAGGGGGTCGACGCCGTCGCCGAACTGATCGCCGGAGGGTAGAAACCTGTGCAGGACACCACATCCATGCTCATCGAACTCGGCTCGGTCATCTTCGCGCTCGGCCTGCTCGGGCGGCTCGCCGGCCGGGTCGGCTTCTCCCCGATCCCCCTCTACCTGCTGGCCGGCCTGGCGTTCGGGCACGGCGGGATCCTGCCGCTCAACGCCAGCGAGGAGTTCATCGCCACCGGCGCCGAGATCGGTGTGATCCTGCTGCTGCTCCTGCTCGGCCTGGAGTACAGCGCCTCCGAACTCGTCACCAGCCTCAAGACGCAGTACCCGTCCGGCGCCGTCGACTTCGTACTGAACGCGGTACCCGGCGCGATCGCCGCCCTGCTGCTCGGCTGGGGCCCGGTGGCCGCCGTCGCGCTGGCCGGTGTCACCTGGATCTCCTCCTCCGGGGTGATCGCCAAGGTGATGCGCGACCTGCGCCGGCTGGGCAACCGGGAGACCCCGGTCATCCTCGGCATCCTGGTCATCGAAGACCTCGCCATGGCGCTCTACCTGCCGATCCTCACCGCCCTGCTGGCCGGCCTGAGTCTGGCCGGCGGCACGCTCACCTTGCTGATCTCGCTCGGTACGGTCGGCGCGGTGCTCTATCTGGCGCTGCGCCACGGGCGGTTGATCAGCCGGGCGGTCTCCTCGGACAACGCCGAGATGCTGCTGCTCGTGGTCCTGGGCCTCACCCTGCTGGTGGCCGGTGTCGCCGAGAAGCTCCAGGTGTCCGCCGCCGTCGGCGCGTTCCTGGTCGGCATCGCGCTCTCCGGCGAGGTCGCCGAGGGCGCGAGCAATCTGCTCACGCCGCTGCGGGACCTGTTCGCAGCCGTCTTCTTCGTCTTCTTCGGCCTGTCCACCAACCCCGCGGACATCCCCCCGGTGCTGCTGCCCGCGCTCGCGCTCGCCGCGGTCACCTCGCTCACCAAGGTCGGCACCGGCTGGTACGCGGCCCGCCGGGCCGGCATCAAACCGCCCGGCCGATGGCGGGCCGGCGGCACCCTGGTGGCCCGCGGCGAGTTCTCCATCGTGATCGCCGGCCTCGCGGTCGGCACCGAACCACGGATAGGTCCGCTCGCCACCGCCTATGTGCTCATCCTGGTGATCGTCGGCCCGCTGACCGCCCGCTTCACCGAGCCGTTCGCGCGCATCCTCGGCTCCTTCCTCCCCGCCCGGGCCCCCGCTCCGCCGCCGGCCGAGCCGGCCGAACCGGCCGCGCCCGCCGAGCCGACGGAACCCGATCCGGCGCACGCGGGCGGCTGACCGCCCGACCGCCCTGAGCAGCGGGAACCCCTGCCGCCGGTACGGGCCGGCCGCCGCTGAATTCCGTGGCCCGGCAGGGGCGGGGATCGGTAGAGTCACGCCGCATGACCGAACTGGACGAGCAAGGACGGCCGGAACCGCCCGGCGCGGCCGATGAATCCGGCACGCTGCTGGGGTTCCTGGAGTTCCAGCGCGCGACGCTGGAGTGGAAGTGCTCCGGTCTCGACGCGGCCGGGCTGCGGGCGACGGTGGCCTCCTCCCCGATGACCCTGGGCGGGATGCTCAAGCACCTGTCCTTCGTCGAGGACTGGTGGTTCTCGCAGTGGCTGCACGGGCGGGACGCGCAGCCGCCGTGGGACACCGTCGACTGGTCCGCCGACGCCGACTGGGACTGGCACTCCGCCGCCGCGGACAGCCCCGAGCAGCTGCGTACGCTCTGGCAGGAAGCGGTGGCCCGCTCCCGCGCCGCGGTGGCGGAGGCACTCGCCGCCGACGGCCTCGGCCAACTGGCGCGGCGCACCGGCCCCCGGGGCTGGTCGCCCAGCCTGCGCTGGATCCTGTGCCACATGATCGAGGAGTACGCCCGGCACAACGGTCACGCCGACCTCATCCGGGAGTCGGTGGACGGCGCCACCGGCGAGTAGCCGCCGCCCGCGGGCAACGGATCGGTGGCCGCACCACGGATCGTTTACGCTGTCTGTGGGCCGTGACTGGCGCTTGGGTGGAGTACCACCGGGGAGCGGCCTGACAGACCGTGTCGTGTGCCGCGCGCCTGGGCCCCTCATCACGCTCACCCGGAGCTGTCAGTGACCCAGCAGGCCCGTCTGATGGACGGCACCAAACTCGCCCAGCGCATCATCGAGAACTCCGCCGCGACCGCCGCCGAGCTGCGGCGCCGCACCGGCGTCACCCCGTGCCTGGCCGCCGTGCTGGTCGGCGAGGACCCGTCGTCGGTGACCTATGTCCGTATGAAGCGCCGCCGCTGCGAGGCGGCCGGCGTCGAGTCGCGGCTCGTCCAGCTCCCGGCCGGCACCACCACCGCCGAACTCGTCGCCACCATCAGGGGGCTCTCGCTCGACCCGTCGGTGCACGGCATCCTGCTCCAGCACCCGGCCGGCCCGCACATCGACGAGCGGGCCGCGTTCGAGACGATCGCCCCGGAGAAGGACGTCGACGGCGTGACCATGCGGTCCTTCGCGGCCATGGGCTTCGGCCTGCCCGGATTCGCGTCCTGCACGCCGGGCGGCATCATGCGGCTGCTCGACGAGTACGGCGTCGAGCTGACCGGCAAGCACGCGGTGGTCGTCGGCCGCAGCGCCATCCTGGGCCGCCCGGCGGGCATGATGCTGCTGGCGCGGGACGCCACCGTGACGTACTGCCACCGCTACACCCCGGCCTCCGAGCTCTCCTCGCACCTGCGGCGGGCGGACGTGCTGATAGCCGCCGTGGGCAAGCCCCGCTTCATCACGGGCGAGGACATCAAGCCCGGCGCCGTGGTGGTCGACGCCGGCTACAGCGCGGGGAACATCGGCGATGTGGACTTCGAGACGGTCAAGGACCGGGCGAGCCTCATCACCCCGGTCCCCGGCGGGGTGGGCCCGATGACCATCGCCACGCTGATCGAGCAGACCGTCGACGCGGCCGCCCAGCAGCTCGGCGTCGACCTCAAGGTGCTCAGCGCCTGAGCCGCCCCCGCGGCCCCGCCCGCTCCGGGCGGGTGGGGCCGCCGGTCAGGGGGTCACCTCTGCTTCCAGACGTGGCCGAAGCCCAGTTCCAGCGACGGGTTGATGGTGGACCCGAAGACGCCGGAGCGCATGAGGTAGTTGATCGTCTCGTAGTGCACGAAGACCAGGGGCGCGTCGTCCCAGATGATCTGCCGGATCTGCTCGTACAGCGGCTTGCGTTCGCTCTCGCTCGACGCCGCCCTGGCCTGCTTGATCAGCTTGTCGACGGCCGGATTGGAGTACTTGGTGCTGTTGTTGGGCGATCCGGTGGCGAGCTGGGTGGAGTAGAAGTTGTCCGGGTCGACCGTCCCCGACCAGTACGCGGAGGTCATCTGGTAGTCGCCCTTGGCGTAGTGGTCGAACCACACCGTGACCTCGGTCTGCTGGAGCTTGACGTCGATGCCGATCTTGCCGAGCTGGTCGCGTACCAGCACCGCGGTCTTCTGCAGTTCCGGGTACTGAGGGAGCGTCAGATAGGTGATGCTCAGGCCCTTGGAGAGCCCCGCCTCGGCCATCTTCTTGCGGGCGGTGTCCAGGTCGGGGCCGGAGGCGTAGGGCGGCGTGCCGCCGTACCACGAGGACCCGGAGGGCACCTCCATCGTGCCGGCCTCGCCCGCCCCGAAGTAGGCGACGTCCAGGATCTGCTTGCGGTCGATCGCAGCGGCCACCGCCTGCCGCAGCGCCTTGTTGTCGAACGGCGCCTTCGCGGTGTTCATCGCGACGAAGTCCGGGATGCCGGCCCGGGCCGACGTGACGTACCGGTAGCTGCGGTTGGCCTTCAGCGCCCGCAGTTCGTCCAGCGGCACCGCGTCCGCCCAGTCCAGCTGACCCGACTGGAGCGCCTCGACCCGGCTCTTGTCGACGGCGAGGAACTTGAAGACGATCGTGTCGAGGTAGGGCTGGCCGGCCCGGAAGTACGTGGGGTTGCGCTTGAGCGTGATGTGGTCGCTCTGCACCCACTCGACGAAGCTGAACGGGCCGGTGCCGACCGGCTTGCGGGTGGGGTCGGCCGACTCCACGGCCTTGCGGTTCACGATCTCGCCGTTCTGGGCGATGTTGGTGAGCAGCGGCGCGAACGGCTCGCTGAGGTGGAAGACCACCCGGGTCGGCGAGACGACCTCGATGCTCTTGATCGAGGTGTAGGCCGACGCGTACGAGGACGCGGTCTTCGGGTCCGCGATGCGCTCGAAGGTGTACTTGACGTCGTCCGCGGTGAACTTCTCGCCGTTGTGGAAGGTGGCGTTGTCCACCAGGTCGAAGGTGTACGTGACCGGGTCGTCCTGCTTCCAGGAGGTGGCCAGGTCCCCCACGAAGCCGCCCTTGTCGTCGAAGACGATCAGCTTGCTGAAGATGTTGTCGATCACCTGGAGGCTGGTGTAGATCCCGGCCGCGGCCGGGTCCATGCTCGACGGGTTGCCGGTCAGCGCCGCGGTCAGCGTGCCGCCGGTGACGGGCTTGCCGGTCGGGGCGGCCGAACTCTTCGCGCCCGCCGAGTCGTTGGGACCGCAGGCGGCGAGCAGCGAGCCGAGCGTCGTCGCGGCGACCGCGCCGCCGCCGAGCGCCGCGGACCGCCGGAACAGGTCGCGTCTGCTGATCCGGCCGGACAGAAAGCCGTTGGCGAGTGATGCGGCACGGTCGTTGTCGTTCTTCTCAGGGGTCATGACAGCTCCTGTTGAGGGCGAGGGGCGGAACCGAGGGGGTGACGGGGGTACGGGAGAGGAGCGGCCGGTCAGCTCGCGGGGCCGGCCGCCTGCCGGGCCCGGAAGTCGTCGGCGATCTCTCCCATCTGGGCGAACCACACGCCCTCGAACCGGGAGATGTGCCGGATGACCCGTTCCAGCATCTGCATGCGGTAGTGGCGGCCGATGATCTGCGGATGCATGGTGAGCACGAAGCAGGCGTCGCTGTTCTCCGCGTACATGCCGTCGAAGTCGCCGCACCACATCTCCTGGACCTTGTGCGGTGACGACATGCCGGCCAGGTAGTGCGGGGAGAAGGCGAACATGAACAGGGAGGAGTCGCAGAGCTCCCAGGCGCCCGGCACTTCGACGATGCCGGTCCGCACGCCCTTGTCGTGCACCCAGTACGGGCGGTCGGCGCCGAGCTGGCTGGCGTCGTACTCGATGCCGTACTCGGCCAGCAGCGGATAGGTGTTGTGGGACAGCTCCCAGGCCGGGGAGCGGTAGCCGCGCGGACGCTGTCCCACTTGGCGTTCCAGCGCGTCGATGCCGCGCTCGATCATCTCCCGCTCCTGGCTCTCGGTGAGTCCGGGCGGCGGCTCGTGGAGGTAGCCGTGGTGGCCGATCTCGTGGCCCGCGGCGGCTATCGCCTTGGTCTCCTGCGGGTGGCGGTCCGCGGTGTCGCCGGGGATGAAGAAGGTCGCGGGCAGCTGGTACTTCTCCAGCAGGGTGAGGATCCGGCCCACCCCCTCGTTGGCGCCGTAGGCGCCGCGGGAGAGGGCGGAGGGGGTGTCGGTCTTGAAGGAGCCGAGCCACGCCGACTCGGCGTCGAAGTCGAAGGTGAGGGAGACCGCGACACGGCGGCCGTCGGCTCCGGACCGTGCGGCGGCGGGCCCGGGCGGGACCGCACTGAGGTCGGCCGTGCTGGGAACGGACTGGTCGGTCATGACATCTCCTTGCTGGGGGCGGCACGGTGGGCGGCGGGGTGCGCGCCGGCGCTGTCGGCGCTGTCGGTGCCGGCGGTTCCGGCGGTTCCGGCGGCGGGATCGGCGGCGGTCTCGGCCGGGGTCTCGGCGGCGATCTCCTCGGCGAGGACGAGGCAGTCGGCCCGGTGGCCGGGGCCGAGGGTGACGGTGGGCGGTTCCTGCGTGGCGCACCGGTCGACGGCGACCGGGCAGCGGGGGTGGAAGCGGCAGCCGGACGGCGGGTCGACCGGGCTCGGGATCTCCCCCGAGAGGCGGACCGCGGACATCCGCTGGGCCGGGTCGGGGCGCGGGATCGAGTCGATCAGCGCCTGGGTGTAGGGGTGCCGCGGCCGGCCGAAGATCTCCGCGACCGTGCCGGTCTCGACGATCCGCCCGAGGTACATCACGGCGACCCGGTCCGAGATGTGCTCGACCACCGACAGGTCGTGCGCAATGAAGAGCAGCGCGACGCCCAGTTCGGAGCGCAGCTCGGCGAGGAGATTGAGGATCTGGGCCTGCACCGACACGTCCAGCGCGGAGACCGGTTCGTCGGCGACGATCAGATCGGGCCCCAGCGCGAGCGCCGCCGCGATGGCGACCCGCTGCTGCTGCCCGCCGGACAGCTCCCGCGGGCGGCGCTCCGCGAGATGCCGGCCGAGGCCCACCAGGGCCATCAGCTCGGCGACCCGCGCGGTCCGTTCGGCCGGGGTGCCGACCCGGTACGCGTTCAGCGGCTCGCGGATGGTGCGCTCGACGCTCCAGCGCGGGTCCAGGGAACCGCGCGGGTCCTGGAAGACCGGCTGCACCCGGCGCCGGAAGGACTGCCGGGCCGCCCGGGCCGCCCGGCGCCCGCCGGCCGCGTCCGCGCCGGTGATGTCCTCGCCGTCGAACCGGATCCGGCCCGAGGTCGGCGCGGACATCCCCGTCACGCAGCGGCCGAGGGTGCTCTTGCCGGAGCCCGACTCCCCCACCAGGGAGACGACTTCGCCGTGTCCCACGGTGAGGTCCACGCCTTCGACCGCGTGCACCCAGGCGCCGGCTCCGAACAGTCCGCGGCGCACCGGGAAGCGCTTGACGACGCCGTCCACCTCCAGCAGCGGGCGGAACGCCTTCTGCTCCGTCATCTCACCGGTCAACTCAGCTCACCTACCGAGGTCGTGGACTTTCCGGACGCGGGCCGGGCAGCTGCCGCCCGGGTCGCGGGGGAGAGCCAGCAGGCGATCCGCCGGCCGGAGCCGGCGTCGGCCAGCGGCGGGGTCCGGTCGCAGTCGCCGGTGCGCTGCGGGCAGCGGTCCTTGAACCGGCAGCCGGACGGCGGGTCGGCGAGATCGGGCACCTCGCCCGCCACCACCCGCAGCGGGCCCGCCGTACGGGTCGCGCCGGGCAGCGCGTCCAGCAGGGCCCGGGTGTACGGGTGCTCGGGGCGCGCGAACAGCTCGGCGACCGGGGCCACTTCGACCAGCTGCCCGGCGTACATCACGCCCACCCGGTCGCAGACCTGCGCCACCACCCCGAGGTCGTGCGCGATCAGCAGGATCGTGGTGCCGTGCTGCTGCTGGAGGTCCCGCAGCAGGTCGAGGATCTGCGCCTGGATGGTGACGTCCAGCGCGGTGGTGGGCTCGTCGGCGAGCAGCAGCGCCGGGTCGTTCGCCAGCGCGGCGGCGATCACCACCCGCTGCCGCATACCGCCGCTGAGCCGGTGCGGCGGGTCGAAGTACCGCTGCTCGGCGGCCGGGATGCCGACCTGCCGCAGCAGGTCCAGCGCCCGGGCCTTGCTCTCCTTGCGCCCGATGCCGCGGTGGGCGCGGATCGTCTCGGCGATCTGGCCGCCGATGCCGAAGGCGGGGTCGAGGGAGGTGGCGGGGTCCTGGAAGACCATGCTCATCCGGTCGCCGCGCAGCGCCCGGCGGCCGGACTCGGGCAGGGACCCCAGGTCGCGGCCCTGGAAGACGATCTCGCCCTCCACCCGTGCGGCCGGCGGCAGCAGCCCCATCAAGGCCATGGCCAGCGTGGTCTTGCCGCAGCCGGACTCCCCCACCAGGCCGAAGGTCTCGCCGCTGTGGAGGTCGAGGGAGACATCCTCGACGGCCGAGACACCGGAGCCACCGGAGCCGCCGGAGCCGCCGGAGCCGCCGGAGCCGGAGCCTGCCCCGTAGCGGACACCGACGGAACGGAACTGCACCAGGGGCTCGTTCATCGCGCCATCCCGTAGGGGTCGAAGCCGCGCCGCAGTCCGTCGCCGATCATGTTGAAGGCGAAGACGGTCAGCGAGATCGCCAGGCCGGGGAAGATCTCCACCCACGGCGCCTGGGTCAGGTAGTTGTTGCCCTCGGCGAGCATCAGGCCGAGTTCCGGGGTGGGCGGCTGGGCACCGAGGCCCAGGAAGGAGAGCGACGCCTCGATGACGATCGCGAACGCGGTCAGGACGCTGGCCTGCACCAGGGCCGGCCCGATCGCGTTGGGCAGCACATGGCCCCACACGATCCTCAGGTGCGAGACACCGCGGGTCCTGGCGCCTGTGACGTACGGCTGGTTCCGCACCACCAGCACCGAGCCGCGTACCACCCGGGCCATGATCGGTACGTAGATCACCGCGATCGCCAGCAGCGCGACCCCGCTGCCGGGGCCGAGGATCGCGATCAGCGAGATGGCGAGCAGCAGCGCCGGGAAGGCCAGCAGCAGGTCGACACCGCGCATCAGCAGCAGGTCGATCCAGCCGCCGGCGTATCCGGCCAGCACACCGAGCGGGATGCCGATGAGCATCGCCAGCACGACGGAGCCGACCGCGATGCCGAGCGAGACCCGGTAGGCGAACAGGATGCGGCTGAGCACGTCCCGTCCGAGGTCGTCGGAGCCGAGCGGGTGCGCGAGGCTGGGCGACCCGAACACCCGGGTGTCGTCGATGGCTTCGGCGCTGTGCGGGGCGAGCAGCGGGGCGAGGAGGGCGATCAGCACCAGCAGGGCCAGGAGCGACCAGCCGATCACTCCTTCCCGGCCGCCGAGCCGCCGGCTCAGCAGCGAGCCGCCACCGCGCAGCCTGCGGGCGGGGACCGGTTCCGTCCGTCCCTGGTCCAGGGCGGTCATCGCGCCACCGCCTCTTCCACCCGGGGGTCGAGCAGTCCGTGCACCAGGTCGGTGAGCAGGTTGACCACGATGAACAGGCAGGCGACCACCAGCACGCCGCCCTGCACCACCACGTAGTCGCGCTGGCTGATGGCGGTGACCACGAGCCGTCCGACGCCGGGCAGCGCGAACAGGGTCTCGATGACGATGGCGCCGCCGAGCAGCACGCCGAACTGGATGCCGGTGACCGTCACGATCGGCCCGGAGGAGTTGCGCAGCGCGTGCACCGCGACCACCGAGCGCTCCCGCAGCCCCTTGGCCCGCAGGAAGGCGACGAACGGTTCGCCCAGCGTGCCGAGCATGGCGGCCCTGGTGGTGCGCAGGATGTACGCGCTCTGCCCGGTCGCCAGGGTCAGCACCGGCAGGATCATGTACTGGATGTTCTGCACGGGATCGGTGGTCAGCGCCACATAACCGGTGGGCGGCAGCAGGTTGAAGACCCCGGTGAAGACCAGGACCAGCATCAGGCCGAGCCAGAAGTCCGGGATGCTGATGGCGCCGATCACGAAGCCGCCGGTCAGCTTGCGGGTCCAGCCGCCGCGGGTGGCCGCGAGCACCCCCAGCGGCACCCCGGCCAGCAGTGCCAGCAGCATGGACAGCACGGTCAGTTCGAGGGTGACCGGCAGCGCCACGCCCAGGAGCTGGGTGATGGGCTCGTGGCTGACGAAGTCGGTGCCCAGGTCGCCGTGGAAGATCCCGGTGAGCCACATCCAGTACTGCTCGGGCAGCGGGCGGTCGAGACCGAGCTGGTCGCGGACGGTGGCGATGGTGCCGGGGGTGGCCCGGATGCCGAGCATGGTGCGGACCGGGTCGCCGGGCACCAGCCGGATCAGCAGGAAGACGAAGACGCTCGTCGCGAAGAGCACGGGCACGGTGAGCAGCACTCTGCGGACCGCGTAGGCCAGCCGGGCGTTCATCGCGCGGCTCCGTGACACCGTGCGGAGTCAGCGGGGCACTGTGGTCGTTGCCTCATGGACGATCTCACCTCCGAGAATCGTGGCCGCGACGCCGATCTGCGAGATCGTCGTGGCCGGGACCGTTCGCGGGTCGCTGTCCAGCACCGTCAGGTCGGCGTACTTGCCGACGGTGATCGAGCCCTTCTTCCGCTCGTCGAAGGCGGCGTGGGCGGCGTTGCGGGTGTAGACGGTGAGCGCTTCCTCGACGGTCAGCGCTTCGTCGGGCGCGAACGGCCTGCCGTTCGCGGTGAGTTCGGTGACCGCGGCCTGGATCCCGATCAGCGGCTGGTACGAGGAGACCGGCGAGTCGCTGCTGCCGGCCACCGGGATGCCGGCCCGCAGCAGCGAGCCGAGCGGATAGGTCAGCCGGCAGCGCTCGGGCCCCAGGTGCCGCAGGAAGCCGTCGCCGAACTCGGCGATGAACGGCGGCTGGCCCACCGGGATCACGCCCATGCGGGCCATCCGCTCGATGATGTCCTGGCGCATCACCCCGCAGTGCTCGATGCGGTGCCGGTGGTCGGCCCGCGGCGCCCGCCGCAGCGCGCTCTCGTACGCGTCCAGGCACATGTCGATCGCGCGGTCGCCGATGGCGTGGATCGCCAGCTGCCAGCCGGCGCTGTGCCCGCGCCAGACGATGTCGTCCAGCTCGTCCTGGGTGAACATGGCCAGGCCCAGTTCGTTGCCTGCCGGGGCCGCGCCGTCCGCCGACGACTCCCGCAGCGCGTCCTCGTACGGGTGGCAGACCGCCGCGGTCCTGCCGATCAGCGACCCGTCGGAGATCGCCTTGATCGAACCGACCCGCAGCCGGTCGTCGCCGAAGCCGGTGTAGAGGCCGAGCCCTTCCAGCGCTTCGAGGAAGGGGGTGCGGATCATCATGTACGTCCGCAGCGCGAGCGTCCCGTCCGCCCACGCCTCCTGGAAGACCGAGAACTCCGGCGGGCTGAAGATCCCCGCCTCGTGGCCGCTGGTGATGCCGGCCGCGAGGCACGCCTGGCCCCCGGTGCGCAGGTACTCGCGCAGCTGTGACCTGTCCTGCGGCAGGAAGGGCACCCCGAGCAGGTCCTGTGCCTTCTCCTGGAGCAGCCCGGTCGGCTCCCCGTCGGCGTCGGTGGCGATGTGGCCGCCGAACGGGCTCGGGGTGTTCCGGGTGATGCCGGCCTGCCGCAGCGCGACGGAGTTGGCCACGCTCATGTGGCCGCTGACGTTGCGGATCATCACCGGGTGGTGCGGGCTGACCGCGTCGAGGTCCTGGCGGGTGGGGTGCCGGTGCTCGTGCAGGTTGTTGTCGTCGTAGCCCCGGCCGAGGATCCACTGCCCCGGCTCGGTGCCGGCCGCGCGCTCCGCGACCGCGCGGGTGATCTCGGTGATGGAACGGACCGCGGGGTAGCGGCAGTCGATCTGGGACATCCAGTACCCGAGGGTGATCACGTGCTGGTGCGCGTCGATGAACCCGGGCACCACGGTGGCGCCGCCGAGGTCGACCTCCCGGGGGTTGCCGCCGAAGGCGTACGGCGCGTCCTTGATGTCGCCGACCCAGGCGATCCGGCCGCGCCGGACGCCGATGGCGTTGGCGGTGGGCGGGACGCCGGGGTCGAGGGGGATGACCGTGGCGTTGGCCAGCAGCAGGTCACCGGGCATGGGCGGGCTCCTCGTTCTCGGTGTGCTCGGTCGCGGTCGGTGCGGAGGGGGTGCGGGTGGTCCTGACCACGCGCCGTCCGCCCTGCCAGACCTGGGCGATGCGGTCCGCGATACCGGTCAGCTCGTACGGGTCGCCGTCGACGACCACCAGATCGGCGGCGAGGCCCGGCGCCACCCGGCCGGCCACCTCGGCGAGGCCGCACAGTTCGGCGGCGCTGCCGGTCGCCGCGTAGAGCACGTCGGCCGGCCGCATGCCGCACTCGGCCATCAGGCCCAGTTCGCGCAGATTGTCGCCGTGCGGGCCGACCCCGCTGTCGGTGCCCATCGCGATCCGCACCCCGGCGAGCGCCGCCCTGCGTACCGAGTCCTGGTGCGCCTCGGCGACCTCGACGGCCTTGCGCACCACCGAGGGGGCGAGCTGTACGCCGCCGGCCGCGGCTTCGATGACGGCCAGCGGGGCGACCAGGGTGGGCACCAGCCAGGCACCGGACTCCAGCATCAGCTCGATGGCCTGGTCGTCGAGGTAGATGCCGTGCTCGATGGACCGGGCGCCGGCCAGCAGCGCGTTCTTGATCCCCACCGGCCCCTGGGCGTGGCTCATCACCGACAGCCCCGCCGCCTCCGCCTCGGCCACCGCCACGGTCAGTTCGTCCCGGCCGAACTGGGCGTGCCGCGGGTTGTCGTCGGGGGAGAGCACACCGCCGGTCGAGCAGACCTTGATCACGTCGGCGCCGGCCCTGATCACCTGCCGGACCACCCGGCGCATCTCGTCGGGCCCGTCGGCCAGGCCGCTGGGGCGGCCCGGGTGCGGATGCGACAGCCGCAGGTCGTACCCCGAGCGCAGCAGCCCGTCGCTGTGGCCGCCGGTCTGGCCGATGATGGTGATCGCGATCAGCGTGCGCGGGCCCTCGATCAGCCCGTCGCGCACCGCCTCGCGCAGCCCCGCGTCCGCTCCCCCGGCGTCCCGCACCGTGGTGACACCGGCGTCCAGGGTCGCCTTGAGGTGCCGGCCGGCCTGGAAGAACTCGTAGCTGAACGGCTGGTTGATCCGGCGCATGACGTCGACGCCGGCCATGGTGACGTGGACATGGCAGTCGAAGAAGCCGGGCAGGATCGTCTGCCCGCTGACGTCCACGCCGTCGTCGCCGTCGAGCCCGGTGCCGACCTCGACGATCCGGCCGCCGGCCAGCACGACGTCCGCGGCGGCGGGGGCGGCGCCGGTGCCGTCGAAGAGGGAGCCGCCGTGCAGGACGGTACGGCGGGGAGCCGGCCGGTTCGCGGACGCGGCGGTCATGAGCGGCCGCCTTCCGCCGCTCCGGCCGGTGCGCCGGCCGCCGCCGCGTCGTCGCGCGCGAGCGACCTGATCGCCAACTCGGCGTGCAGCAGCGCCCCGATGGGCAGCACGGCGTCGTCGAAGGTGGCCCGGGGGCTGTGGTTGTCCGGGCTCCGTGCCGGGTCGCCGGTGGCCGCGCCGAGCATCAGATAGCAGCCGGGCACCGCGGCCAGCACCCGGGAGAAGTCCTCCGCCCCGGCCTCCGGGTGCGCCATGCCCCGGTAGCCGTCCTCGCCGAAGACCTCGGTGACCACCTGCCGGGCGAACTCCGCGTGCACCGCGTCGTTGACGGTCGCCGGGTACTCGTCGCGGTACTCGACCGCCGCCTCCACCCCGTGGGCCGCGGCGATCTCCGCGCAGACCCGCGGCGCCTCCGCGCGGATACGGTCCCTGGCCCGATCGGAGAAGGTCCGTACCGTCGCGTCGAAGTGCGCGGTGTCCGGGATGATGTTGCGCCGGGTGCCGGCGTGGAAAGCGCCGACGGTCACCACCACCGGGTCGAAGATGTCGAAGCGCCGGGTGACCATCGTCTGGAGCGCGGTGACCATGGCCGCCGCCGCGGTCACCGGGTCGCGCCCGTTGTGCGGCGCGGAGCCGTGGCCGCCCTGGCCGTGCACGGTGACCCGGAGCCAGTCGCTGGCGGCCATCAGCGTGCCGGGCCGGGTCCCGAAGGTCCGCCGCGGGTACTTCGCCGCCATCACGTGCATGCCGTACGCCGCGTCGGCCCGCCGGCCGGAGGCGTCGAGCACCCCCTCGTCGATCATCAGGCCGGCGCCGTCCCAGCCCTCCTCGCCGGGCTGGAACATGAAGACCACATCACCGCGGAGCGCCTCCCGGTGCTCCGACAGCAGCCGTGCCGCCCCCACCAGCATGGCCATGTGCAGATCGTGGCCGCAGGCGTGCATCGCACCGTCGATCTCGCTGGCGAAGGCGGCCCCGCTCGCCTCCGTCACCGGCAGCGCGTCCATGTCGGCCCGCAGCAGTACGGTGGCCCGCGCGGATCGCGGTCCGCGCAGGACCGCGGTGACCGAACTCAGCGCCTTGCCGGTGGAGATCTCCAGACCCAGGCCGTCGAGCTCGCCGAGCAGCGTCTCCTGGGTCCAGGGAAGCTCCAGACCGATTTCCGGATGTCGGTGCAACCGCTGCCGCAAGGCCGTGAGCTGCGGCGAAAGCTCTGCCGCAGCCGTGCGAAGGGCCTGCTGAGAAGCCATGTCCGTACCTGTCTGTAGGGCTGACGGGGTGCGGATGAGGCTAGGATCCGAATAATCACCGGGATGTTACATGTGCAGAAATCACTTTTTTGGGTGGTGAAATTGTCGAAATCAATCACTCTCACCGATGGTGAGCGACTGTTGATCGATGCCCTGCAGATAGCACCCCGCATCTCCTGGTCGGCGCTGGGTGCGGCGCTGGGCATCACCCCCGTGACCGCGGCGCGGAGGTGGCGCCACCTCACCGAGAACGGCGTCGCCTGGGTCACCGTCGGCCCCGGCATGACCTACCGCAACGCCCAGTGCCTGGCCTATGTGGAGATCACCTGCCATCCCGCGCACCGGATGCGGGTCGCCCAGGAACTGGCCACCCATCCGCCGGCCCTCAATGTGGAGCTGACCTCGGGCCGCGCGGACATCCTGGTCACCGTCGCGGCGGCCGACCTCACCACGATGTCCCACTACCTGCTGGAACACCTCGGCCAGGTGGAACACGTGCTGACCACCCGGGCCTGGTTCGCCACCCGGCTGTACGCCGAGGGCTCGGTGTGGCGGCTCGGGGATCTCGCGCCCCGCGCGGCGGCGCTGCTCGACCAGCGGCGTGACGACCGGCCCGCGCAGCGGCCCGGCGACGCGCCGCTCGCCCTCACCGACACCCTCAAGACGATGCTGACCCACCTCTCGCACGACGGGCGCGCCTCGTACGCAGAACTCGCCGAACGGGCCGGCGTCAGCCCCACCACCGCCCGCCGCCAGGTGGAATACCTGCTGGCCTCCGGCGTCATCCTGCCCCGTACCGATGTCGCCGCGGCGGTCTGCGGATGGCCGGTGCAGGCGTATCTGTGGGCGAACGCCCCGGTCGACGCCCGCGCCGACAGCGCCCAGGCGCTCAGCCGGCTGCGCCAGGCCCGCCTGTGCGCGACCGTCGCGGCCGAGTCCAGCCTGGTGCTCGGCACCTGGCTGCGCACGGTGGAGGAGGTCCACCGGCTGGAGCTGGCGATGGCCGCGAAACTCCCCCAGGTCCAGGTGGTCGACCGCCTCATCGTGCTGCGTACCGTCAAGCGCATGGGGCGGCTGCTGGACGAGCTGGGCCGGGCGGTCGGCCACGTCCCCGTCAACTTCTGGGACGACCTCACCGAGCACGGGGATTTCCTCCCGATCAGCTCCTTATCGGACCGTCGCCGGGCGGAAGTGCGGGAGCCGGGGCGGGAGTTGGAGTGGGAGTCGGTGTGGGAGTCGGTGTGGGAAACTCTGATCAGCCGGTTCGCGGTCCGGGGGTGGCCGCGGCGGCCGTCGAGGGGAGTGCAGCGTGACGCAGAATGGTTTCCGCGCCGAAGAGATCGACACCAGCAGACCGCACCCTGCGCGGATCTACGACTACCTGCTGGGCGGCAAGGACAACTACGAGGTGGACCGCGAGGCGGGCAACCAGATCGCCTTCGCGGCGCCCGAGGTGCGGATCGGCGTACGGGCGAACCGCGCGTTCCTGCAGCGCGCGGTCCGGTACGTGGTCGGCAGCGGGGTCCGGCAGATCCTCGACATCGGCACCGGGCTGCCCACCTCGCCGAACGTCCATGAGATCGCCCAGGAAGTGGCGCCCGACGTGCGCATCGCGTACGTCGACAACGACCCGATCGTGAACACGTACGCCAACGCGCTGCTCAGCCGCTCCGGGGCGACCAGCGTCGTGCTCGCCGATCTGCGTGACCCGCGGGCCATCGTGGAGCACCCCGAGGTCCGGAAGGTCATCGACTTCGACCGGCCGGTCGCGCTGCTCCTGGTGGCGATCCTGCACTTCCTCACCGACGCGGAGCAGCCCGAGCGGATCGTCGCGACGCTGCGCGACGCGCTGCCGGCCGGCAGCTTCCTGGTGCTCTCCCACGCCACCGGTGACTTCGCCGACCGCAGTGAGGCCCAGGCCGTCTACAACAACGCCACCGCCACGCTCAACCTGCGCTCCCGCGCCGAGGTCGAGCGCTTCTTCGACGGCTTCGACCTCGTCGAACCGGGCCTGGCCCAAGTGCCGTTCTGGCGCCCCGACACCCCGCCCCCGCCCAAGTCCCGCGAGATCGGCTTCTACGGCGCCGTAGCCCGCACATCCGGCTGACCCACTCCCACCCGGCTCCGTAACCCGCCCCCGGGGCCGAACCCCCGCAGAACCGGCCGCCCGTTCCCGGCTGCCCCGCCCGGGCGACGCGGTGGCTCCGCGGGGCCGGTGGTTTCCGTGCGAACTGGGCGCGCGTCAGCCGCCGTTCCGTCCTCCGCCAGGGGGCGTCCGCCACCGCGGCCGGCCCGCCTCTGCCGCGGGGAGGGGCGTGGTCGCGGGGCGGGGCCGTGGGTCAGGTCTGCTGCTGCTCCTGCGTGGTCCGCTCGCGGAGCCGCTGTTCGACGGCCTCCCGTACGCGCGCGTCCTCGCGCAGCTTGCGCTGGACGCGGCTGCGGCGGGCGAGGACGATCACCGCGACGATCACCGCGATCAGGAGGATGACCAGCACCAGCAGCGTCCACGGCACCGCCCAGCCGTGTGCCGTGGCCCGGACCGCCCCCAGGGGACTGGTCGAGCCCGACGCGTCGGTGAGCAGCGGCGTGAGCGTGGCGGTCGCCGCCACCCGTACCCCCGGCGCCACACCGTGCACCGGCACCTTCACCTTCCAGCTCTCGCCGGGCAGCAGCTGCGGCGGCGCGGCGATGGCGCCCGACGCGGTGCGCAGCCGGCCGAACGGTCCGGAGACCGAGACCGTCTGCTGCGCCGACAGGATCGCGTTGCCGGTGTTGTGGATCGTGTAGGTGACGGTCGCGTCACCCGTGCCGAACGGATTGGCCGTGCCGGCGAACCCCACGTGCAGGTCCTCGACGGCGAGGCCCGGCTTGAGTTCGCCGCTGACCCGCAGCTTGACCCGGATCCCGAGCCGCCGGTCCACATTGATGCCCTCGGCGTCGTCGCGCTGCGTCAGCGAGGTGAGGATGCCGCCCACGTAGTCGCCGGGCGTGGCGTTCTTCGGCACGGTGACGGTGAAGGGCACGTCGGCGGACTGCCCGGGCTTGATCACGACGCTGTCGTGGCCCGCGTGGACCCAGGCCCCGATCCCGACCGACTTCTTGCCCTTGGGGAGCAGGTCGAGCTGGCCGGTGCCGGTGGTGAATCCGTCGGCGGCGTAGACGGCGAGTGTGACGGGCACCGCGCCGCGGTTGGCGACGGTCATGGTGTCCTTGACCTGCGCGCCGGGGTTGACGGAGTAGCTGAAGCTGGACCGGTCGGCGCCGTACCCGTTCGCGGCCGTCCTGACCGTCCAGGTGACGTCGCCGTCGTCGGCCGCCGCGGGGCCGGCGTTCAGACCGGCGATCGCGAAGGCGGCGAGCAGGGCCAGGGCGACGGTACGGAGCAGGGCGGCGCCGGTGGTCTTCCGGCGCGTTGCGAACGCGTGCATCGGGGGATTCTCCTGGGGACAGAGGCGGGGCAGGCCACGCGAGGGGCCTGCCCCGCCCGGGTGGAACAGGTCCGATCAGCTGCTGAGCGCGGTGATCGTGAGAGTGGCGCTGTAACCGCCCTTTTCAACGCTGTCCGGGATCTTCAGATCCAGGTCGGCGCCGAGCTTGGCGGTACCCCGGGGGTGGCCCTGATCGGCCGAACCCAGACCGCGCGAGACGGACAGACCCTTGCCCTTGTCGTCGTAGCCGGAGGCCACCGAGTCGCTGGCCTTGGCGCCCGCGCCGTCCTGCAGAACGCGCGGCTTCCAGCCCAGGTAGGAGCCGGAGAACGTCTTGCCGGCGTCCTGGAAGTCGCTCACACTGGCCGAGATCGACCAGGGAGCCAGCGAGCGGCGGCTGTCCGACACGGCGATCGGGTTGATCTTGCCGGTCGCGGTGAAGTGGTCACCGTTGACCTCCTGGGCGGTGCCGAGGTCGACCAAACCGTTGTAACCGTCGATCGTCCAGCCGAACTCACCCGGAGCGGCGGTCGGCACGTTGACCTGGAGGTCCTGGCCGGTGCCGTGGTACGGGTGCACGGTGACCTTGTCGACGAGCGAGCCCACCGGCTGGTCGGCCGTGGTGTTCTCGCACCAGTTGCCGTGCTGCACCGAGGAGTTCGGCGCCGCGCAGGTGCCGCTGCGGACGTTCTCGACCACGAGCTTGTCGTTGCGCACCTGCACCTTGACGTAGGTGCGGACGTGCTCCTGGTTCTGGACCGAGTTGTACCAGTACTTCTTCGGGTCCAGCGGGTCGGCGCCGTTGCCGGCACCGCTCGTACCGCTGTTGTCCGGGGCCGTGATGTCGTAGTACTTAGAGCCCGAGGCGGAGTTGGCCGTCACGTAGAGGACGCCGCCGGGACCCGGGTACACGTCGGCGGCACCGGGCTGCTCGGCCGCGTCCGCCTTCTCCCCGTTCTTGATCAGGTAGCTGCGGGAGTAGCTGTGGTCGTGGCCCTGGAGCACCAGGTCGACACCGAGCTTGGAGAAGGTGGTCGGGAAGGCCACACGACGGACCTTGTTGTCGCCGTCCTTCGCGTGGTCGGCCGGGGAGTAGATCGAGTGGTGGTACGTGAGCACCTTCCACTTCGCCTCGGCGCCGTGCTCCTTGATGACCTTGCTGACGTAGTCGATGTGCGCCGCGTCACCGCCGCCGCCCTGGGAGGTGGCGTAGCTGTTGCTGTTGAGGTCGATGAACAGCACATCCTTGTAGATGTACCAGTAGTCACCGCCGGAGGTGTTGGAGGCCGGGTCGCCGTTGGAGTACAGCGCGGCCGACCGGTCGGTGTTCGGGGTGTAGAAGTGCTGCTCGTACGCCTTGCCGCCGACGTCGTGGTTGCCGATGGTGGCCGCCCACGGGTACTGGCGCAGCTTGTCGGGCGCCAGGAAGGCGTTCCACTGGGACTCGGTGTTGGCCGTCTCGACCTGGTCACCGCCCGACACCAGCAGTTCGGAGTCCGGGTTCGCGGCGAGCGCCACGTCCACGGTGTCCTGCCAGCCGGCCTGGTCCTGTGCCAGATCGCCGGACGAGCCGATCTGCGGGTCGCCGAAGAACAGGAAGTCGTAGTTGCCTTCGAAATCCTGCGTCTTGAAGGAGTACGTCGAGGACCAGTTGCCCTCGCTGCCGACCCGGTAGGAGTACTGCGTGTGCTCCTTGAGGTTGGTGGCCGTGGCGTGGCGGTTGAAGCCGCCACTGGTGGCTATGTTCGCGGCGCCCGCGGCGTCGAAGGTGGCGGCGCCGGCCGGGAACTCGCCGCCCGCCAGCTCCGCGGTCGGGGCGACCTGGAGCTGCTGCGCGGTGTCCGCCGATGAGTACCAGGTCACGGTGCGCTGCGACTCGTTGGCGCCCACACCGAGGATGATGCCGGTGATCGTGGTCGGTTCGGCGGCCCCGGCGGGGGTCGCCAGGCCGCTGCCGAGTGCCACGGCCAAGCCCAGGAGCGCTGCGGTGGCCCCGGTTGCCACGCGGCGCCGCACAGGCCCGGGGGCCTGCGTCGGGGGTCTCAATTTCATCAGTTTCTGTTCCTTCTGCCCACAGAGGTGCATGGAATGGAGATCGTCAAGCTCTCAGCAGCCGGTTAACCAACGCTAAACACGGTCTTGGTGATATCTAAACTTTCCCCGTGCGAAAAAAATTTGCCGGGAATCACAAAATGAACACCCGTTGCACGAACCACAGGAGTCCCATGGCGGCCACTCCCGCGGAGATGGCGCCGGTCGCCCAGAGGCCCGCGGTCGGTGCCCGGTGCCGAAGCACCGTCAGAAGCGGGAAGACCAGCGCGATGATCGTCAACTGCACGCCTTCGATACCGACGTTGAAGACCAGCAGGGACCACAGCAGCGTCCACGAGAACGCCTTGTCGATCCCCAGCGCGCCCGCGAAGCCGAGGCCGTGCACGAGACCGAAGCAGAACACCACCGCGAGACGGGTCCAGCCCGCGCGGTCCAGGCTGAAGTGGCCGTGCCCCGCGAGCTCCAGCTCGGTGGCGTCGCCGCCGCGCCGCCAGATCCGCCACAGGTACCAGCCGGCGACCACCGCGATCGACAGCGCGATGACCGGCTCCACCACCCGCGACGGCACGTCGACCAGCCCGAGGGCGGCGAGCATGAACGTCACCGAGTGCGCGAGGGTGAAGCTCGTGGCGGCGAGCACGATCTCGCGCAGGCGCCGCGAGCCGGCGATGAGCGCCAGCAGGAAGAGGATGTGGTCGATCCCGGTCAGCAGGTGCTCGGCGCCCAGCCGGAAGAACTCCCAGAACCGCTCGTACCACGCCTGACTCATCGAGAAGGACGGATGAGCGGCGTCGAGCGCGGCGCTGCCCGACCGGCCGTCGACGTCGTAGGTGACGATCGTCTTGGTACCGGAGACGTACTTCTCGGCGTCGGGGAAGAGCTTGCTCGTCACCTGGTGGTCGTCGCCCCGCCCGGCACAGCTCCAGTCGAGCAGCAGATCGGCGTACGGCACGCCTTCCTGCCGGCCCATGGTGAAGCCGCCGACCCGGGTGGGCGTGCAGACCCTGCCGTCCAGGGTGACCGAGAAGCGCCGGGTGACGTAGCCGACGGCCGACGTGGCATGGGCGTTGAGCGCCGCGGCCTGCGCCGTGGTGTCACCCGCGTCGAAGGCGGCGTTGCCCGTCTTGAAGAGGGGGTCGTCGTGCTCGAAGTCGGCGGCGGACACCACGAAGAGGTCGTACTCCAGCTCCAGCTTTGTGCGCAGGTGCCCCTCGTCACCGTCGGAGACATGGACGTAGACGACCGACGAGAAGCCGTGGGCAGCCGCCGGCTGCTGCCCGGCGCTGAGGAGGGCGATCACCACCGCGGCGACAGCGACGATGGTGCGGCGGACCCGTTGCGACATGTGACTCCTTTGACTCCTTATGGTTGAAGCTGCACGTTGCAGGTCACGGGTGAACGGATACCGGCCGGTCGGCGAACCGTGGAAAAACAAACGCGAGAACGGCGCCCGCGGACAAAGACGGCAGGCACGGGGATAGGAGGATGTGGGCGCACTATCCGCCACTCCTCGGAGGACGATCACCTTGCGCCCCTCGCTACGGGTCGCCGCCACCCTGGCCGCGGCCGCCGCGCTGGTCACCGGATGCGGCTCCGGCGACGACTGGTCACAGCCGCACCCCAAGCCCAGCGCCGTCGGCAACCTCGGCCCGGGGTTCATCGACCCCGCCGCCCCGCCCGCCCCGGAGGCGACCGCCACACCGCGGCCGGGCTCCTGGGACGGGGTCCACCCGTCGAAGGGCTACCGCGTGGCGCTGCTCACCGCGGGGAGCGACCGCCCGACCAGGACCCTGGTGAAGGCGGTCGAGGAGTGGGCCGGGGCAGAGCACGTCGACCTCAGGAAGGTGGTCGCCGACGGCCCGTCCGACCTGCTGCCCAGCATCACCAAGGCGCTGGAGATGGGCCCGGACCTCATCGTCAGCGCGGGCAACGACCTGATCGACCCGCTGGCGACGGTCACGCCGAGCCACCTGTCACAGCAGTTCCTCGTCGTGGGCGCGGAGTTGGCCGAGCCGACCCACAACGTCACGGCGGTCGACTGGTCCGGTGCGTCCTTCCGCGGCGAAGGACTCGGCGCGTCCTCCACGTACGACCCGGCCTCTTTCACCCCCGTGCGCTCGGCCGCCTCCATCAGGGCGGGCGTGGCGGCGGTCCTCAACGACCTGACCGGGATCGTCATCTGGCTCGACACGGTCTAGCCGGGGCGGGGCCTGTCCGGGGCCGGAACCCTTCGCGCCCGTCAGTGGGAGAGGAGCTGCTGGCCGCCGTCGATGTCGTACGTCGCGCCGGTGAGCGCGTCGTTGGCCATGATGTGCAGGGCCAGCGCGGCGACGTCGGCCGGCCCGACGACCCGTCGGATGGGGAGCGTGGTGCGCAGCTCCTCACGCCGGGCTTCGAGCCCGTCGCCGAGGAGCGAGGCCGACAGGGGTGTGTCGACGAATCCGGCGGCGATGAGGTTCACCCGGACCGGGGCCAGTTCGAGCGCCAGGTTGGCGGTGAGGGCGGGCAGCGCCGCGGTGAGCGAGGCCATGACGGACAGGCCGATGCCGGGGCGCCGGCCGCCGGTGCCGCCGATGAAGAGCAGTGTGCCGCCGGGCCGGACCGTGTCACGGCTGTAGAGACCGACCGCGAGGGTCATGGCGATGCGCCGCCCGAAGTCACGGCGGGCGGCATCGATGTCCATGTCCGCCAGCGGCATGTACGAGGGGCTGCCGGCGGTGACCATCACATGGTCGACCGGGCCGGGCAGCTCCTGGAAGAACCGCTCCAGGCGGTCGGTGTCGGTGGCGTCGAACGCCGCTGTGCTCACCGGGTCGAGTTCGAGCGCGGCCTGCTGGAGCCGCTCGGGGTTGCGGGCGACCAGGATCACCCGGCCGCCGTCCGCACGTACCTGGCGGGCGGTCTCGAGTCCGATACCCGCGCTGGCACCGATCACCACGACCGTCTGATCGGCGAGAGCGGGCCGGCGCTGGGCGCTGGGGGAACCGGGTGCGGCGGTCATGCCCCGATTGTCACGCTTCGGTCCGCCGCGCGCCTGCCGGGTGACCCGTCCGGCGGCCACCAGGCCGGCGGCCACCCGGCCGGCAGCCGCGCCCCGACCCGGGCCGTCAGGGTTGCGGGGCTGAGGGTCCGGCCGGGGAGGCGGGGGCCCGGTCCTGTCCGGGGGTGGCGGGCCGGCGGTCCTGTCCGGGGGTCGTGGGCCGGCCGGCCAGCAGCTTCAGGGCGTCCTCGGTGGCGGTTCCGGGTGGCGCGCTGTAGACGACCACGCTCAGCCCGCTCTCGTCCGGCAGGCTCATGGTCTCCTGATCGAGTTCCAGGTCGCCGACGAGCGGATGGTTGAGGCGTTTGGTGCTGTCACGGAAGACATGCACGTCCTGGGCTCCCCACATCACCCGGAAGGCGTCGCTGCGGGTGGACAACTCCCCGATCAGGTTGGACAGTTCCCGGTCGTAGGGGCTCCTCCCCGCCTCGACGCGCAGCGCGCCCACGGCGAAGCGGGCCATACGGTCCCAGTCGGTGTAGAACCGCCCGGCCGCGGGGTTGAGGAACGCGAACCGGGCGACGTTCCCCCCGCAGGTCGGGTCGGCGTACATCTCCGCGTACAGCGCCCGGCCGAGGGAGTTGGCGGCAAGCGTGTCGAGGCGGTTGTTCATCACGTACGCCGGCAAGCCCGGCATCCCTTCGACGATCCGCGCCACGCTCGGCCGCACCGCCGGCCGGGCCGCCCGCGGCCGGGCCCGCGCCGCCCCGGGCGCCGGTCCGGCGGCGCGGGCGAGGTCGTAGAGGTACATGCGCTCGGTCTCGTCCAGCCGCAGGGCCTGGGCGAGGGCGTCCAGCACGCTGTCCGAGACACCCCTGAGGTTGCCGCGTTCCAGGCGCGTGTAGTACTCGACGCTCACCCCGGCGAGCACCGCGACCTCACCCCTGCGCAGTCCCGGCACCCGGCGCTGACCGTACACCGGCAGCCCCGCCTGCCCGGGAGCGATCCTCTCCCGTCGGGAGCGGAGAAATGCGCTCACTGCGTCCCGGTTGTCCATGGGCCCAGCGTAGACAGGCCGCGCCGCGGGTGGGGGACTCTGCCGTTACCCCTCACAGCAAAGACTCCCCCGTCCCCGCCGTCTGCCGTTGCATGGTGCGTGCCCCGATCCTCCGGGGCCCGCAGGGGAAGGGACCCAGACCATGAGCAACCAGAACGACAACGACGGCGCGAACTACAACGAGACGGCGGCGCGGACCCCCGCCGATGTGGTGCGCGGGCTGTACGCGGCACTGAGCACGGGCGACGTACCGGGTGTCCTGGCCCGGCTCGACCCCGAGGTGATCGTCGACGAGCCGGTCCACCTTCCGTACGGCGGCGTGCACCAGGGCCGCGAGGTGTTCGTGCGGTCGGTCCTGGGCGCAATGATGGGGTACGCCGACGTCGCCATCACCGCCGCCGAGGTCTTCGAGGGCCCGGCCGGCGTCGTCGGAACACTCACCGGAACGCTCACCGCCCACACCACCGGCGAGCAGTACCCGCTGACCATGGTCGAGATCCACCAGGTGGAGTCCGGCACGGTACGGAAGATCGACGTCTACACCAAGAACCCCCACGAACTCGCCGCCTTCTACGCGCGCGCCGAGGCCGGCACCCGCTAGCCCGGTGGCGCGCGGGACGCCTGCCACCAGGTGGTCTCCTCCGGCATCTGCCGCGCCGCCGCGGCGACTTGCCGGGGACGGCGCGGCCGAGGCCGGAGGTGACCACCGGCCTCGCACATGGTGAGCCCCCGCCGACGTACCGCGGCGCGGCCTGCCGGCCCGGGGGAAGCCCCCGGGCCGGCAGGTACTGACGGGATCGGTCAGACGTAGATGAACCCGCCGGGCACGGTGGCGCTTCCGCCCGCAGTCGTGACGACCACCGCCTGGTTGCCGAGCAACCCGGCCGGAGTCACCGCGAACAGCACGGTCCCGGTCGGATCGACCGTGATGCCGGTCGCCAGGACGCCGCCGACGGTGACCGTCGCTCCGATCAGGTTCGTCCCCGTGATGACGATCGCTGTGCCGCCGAGCACCGGACCCGTGGCCGGAACCACTACGCTCACGGTCGGAGCCGCTGCCGCGGCGTAGGTGAATCCGCCGGGCACGGTGACACTGCCGGCCGGAGTCGTGACGACGACCGGCTGGTTGCCGAGCACACCGGCCGGGGTCACGGCCGTCAGCACCGTCCCGCCCGCGTTGACGGTGACACCGGTGGCCGCGACGCCGCCGACGGTGACCGTCGCCCCGGTCAGGTTCGTCCCCGTGATGACGATCGGCGTACCGCCGAGCACCGGACCCGTGGCCGGAACCAGCGCGGTGACGGTCGGAGCCGCTGCCGCGCCGTAGGTGAACCCGCCGGGCACGGTGACACTGCCCGCCGGAGTCGTGACGACAACCGGCTGGTTGCCGGCCGTGCCGGCGGGAGTCACCGCGAACAGCACGGTCCCGCCCGCGTTGACGGTCACGCCGGTCGCTGCGACGCCGCCGACGGTGACCGTCGCCCCGGTCAGGTTCGTCCCCGTGATGACGATCGGCGTACCACCGGTCACCGGACCCGTGGCCGGAACCAGCGCGGTGACGGTGGGAGCCGCTCCGGCACCGTAGGTGAACCCGCCGGGCACCACGGTGCTGCCGGTGGGGGTGACGACGGTGACCGGGACGTTACCGGCCGCGCCGGCGGGTGTGATTCCGGTCAGCGAGGTGCCGGCCGGGTTGACCGTCACACCCGTGGCGGGAAGGGCACCGAAGAGCACGGTGGCCCCGGTGAGGTTGGTGCCGGTGATGGTGAACGGGGTGCCGCCGGCGACCGGGCCGGTGGCCGGGGTGATGGCCGTGGCGGTCGGCGGCACCACCGTGCCCACGTAGGTGTAGTTGGCGGCGTTGCTGGTCCCGGACGGTCCGGTCGCCAGGACCGGTACCGAACCCGCGACGTGCGGCGGGGCGAGGACCAGGAGGGTCAGGCCCGCGGGGTCCTGCGAGACGATGGTGGCCGGTACGCCACCGAAGGTGACGCTCGTGACACCGCTGAGGCCGAGGCCCACCAGCAGGACCAGATTGCCGCCCGCGGCCGGCCCGAAGCCGGGCACCGCAACGATGAGCACCGGACCCGCCTGGGACTGCGTCGGGAACGGCGGGAAGGGGAACGTGGGTGTGGACATGGTGTGTCTCCTACGCGTTGGTGGTGGACTGAAGCTGTCCCCGGTTCGCGTCCGGCCGGGTGGTACCGGCCGTAGGGAGTGGGCATCACCCTTGTGCTGCGGGGTGCCTCCTGCCGGCCGTGGCGCGGCCAACAGGTGCGTACGGATCGCCCGGTCACGGAGGGGAGTCGGCGCCGGCCGATGCCGGAAGAGACCAGAGGGGCCTCCGCATGTCGCAGATGCTCGCCGCGAGGCAGCCCCCAACGCCGCTCTGCCTGCAGAAAGAGCGGGACGTGTAGGTCGACTGCCGAACTCCCGGGGCGGGGTGGGCGACCCACCGGTTGGTACTCCCAGTAACGCATCGACTACGTAAAGTGACAAGGGCCACGCCGACGCGTCACCCGTTCGGCCTAGTCATTCCCCGGGCCTGGGCACAGCTACCGTCGACCAGCTGGATCCACGTCTGGGGCACCCTCGCGCTGCTGGTCCACGCGGCGGCCTCGCCCCCGTACACGAGGGAGGAGTTGTTCGAGAGACTGCGGAACCGGCTCGTCGACCAGGTACGGCAGCTCACCGACGATCACTGAGAAGCGTCGCCCCGACCGCCCGCATCCCCGGCCGGACGAGGCGGCCTCGCGGGCGCGGTGGTGAAGGTCAGACCTGAGAAGTCCCGCCCCTGCAGTACCGGCCCGTACTGAGTGCCACCGCTGATCGTGTTGTTCACTGCTCTCTCGTCGGTGCGCACCGCCTCCGCTCGCCGGAGCCAGGCCATGAGGGCTGTGTGAAAGTCCGAGTCCAGTGCGGCCCGCACTGCCAACGCCGTGCTCAGCGCCTGCGCGCTGTGCTGGTCGTCGGGATCCCGCGCGAGCCGCGCCAGCTCCTCTTCCCCCGTACTGACCGCCGGTGCGGCCCCGGCATCCTCGCTACGCCGGAACGGACGCCTCACGAGCGCCGCCAGCCCGGCCCACACGTCGCGTCCGAGTTCCCCACCGGCTCCGCCGGCGAGCGCGGCCAGTAACCCCAGTGACACCGGATCCATCAGCACCCCCCCTGCTCTCGGGACAATCCGCAATGGACCATTCACCGAACCCAAGCGATCGGAACACAGTCCTGTTCCCGGTCGGCGTACGGTTCAATCCAAGTCTGAGGCCACGTCGGCCAAGTGCCCGGCCATCTCCCGGTGCCAGGGAGTGAGTTCGGGATGAGGCACCAGGTCGAGCGGTCCCGTCGCAGACCGGTGTGCGGCCGGCGGCTGTGGTGACGCTGCGGCCGTCGGCCAGGACGAGGCCCTTGAAAACGGTCTGCGTGGCGTCGCCGAAGCCTGACCTCAACGAGTCTTGCCCGCGTTGGACGCGATGTCGGCGAGCGTGCGGGCGGGACCGCTGAGACTGTGGCCCGCTCGGTGGATCATCCGGAGTGTGCGTGACAGGTCCAGGCCCTCGACCGGTACGGCAACGACGATGCCGGCAGCAACGTCCCGCGATACGGCGAGAGAACTGAGCACGGCCGGTGCGACCCCCTCGGCCACCGCTGTCTTGATGGCCGTGGTCGAGGAGACCTCCACCACGGGCGCGGCCAGTGGAGCATCAGTACCGGCCCGCAGAGCCCGTTCGAGAAAAAGCCGGGTGCCGGAGCCGGCCTCACGGCTGACAAGGGGGGTGCCGGCCAGTTCCTCCGCCGAGACGCGCCTGCGGCCGGGACGTGTCCACGGGTGGCCTGGGAAGACGATCACCGTGAGCTCGTCATGCCCGACGCACTGAGCGGCGAGGCCCGGCGGGACCGTGGGACCCTCCACGAAACCGATCGCCACGGTTCCGTCCAGCACAGCCACCGCCACCTCCTCGGAGTTTCCCGTCGTCAAGGAGACCGCCGTTCCGGACCGGGCCCGGTGGAAGCGGACAAGCCAGTGCGGCAGCAGATACTCCGCGATCGTGAGACTCGCGGCCACCGGCAGCCGGGCCTCGGCGGAGTTGTGCAGGGAGGCGATGCCCGCCTCCAGGGCAGCCGCCCCGTCCAGAGCGGTACGCGCCCAGTCGGCCACCAGGGCGCCCTGCCCGGTGAGCCGGGACCCTTGCGGCGAGCGCTCCAGCAAGGTCACACCCAGACGCCGTTCCAGATACTTGATACGGGAACTGGCGGCCGGCTGACTGATGCCGTGCTCCCGCGCGGCGGCACCGAGACTGCCCAGCCGCGCGACAGACAGCAGAAGCTCGAAGGGGCCGAGGTCGGTCACCCGGCTGGACAGGGGCATAAGCCGAGTCTATGGCGCCATGCCGGACTGGTCCCTACCGACCCCATCCCACCGCGGCGAGGGTGGAACCATGACCTCGCTCGCCGTACCACCGCATCACACGGCACCGCAGACCGGACACCGGCTTCCCGGCGGACTCCTGCGGGACCTCGAACACCCCGGCGACATGTTCCGCCACCTGGGACCCAACTGGTACGCCTCCGTGATGGGCACCGGCATCGTGGCAAACGCGGCGGCCACCCTCCCGATCCATGTCACGGGCCTGCGCACCGCCGCGACCGTCGTCTGGGCACTGGCGGCCTTCGTGCTCGTGGCTCTCACCGCGGCGTGGGCCGTGCACTGGACCCGTCACCGCGATCAGGCCACCGCCCATGCCGCCCATCCGGTCATGGCCCACTTCTGGGGCGCGCCCGCCATGGCGCTGCTCACGGTGGGCGCGGGAACCCTGCTGCTGGGGAAGGACTGGATCGGGCCGCACGCCGCCGTCGACGCGGACACCGTCCTGTGGTCCATGGGCACCGCGCTCGGACTGGTCACGGCGGTCTGGATCCCGCACCGCGTCATGACAAGCCACGACGTGGCCGACGACGCCGCCTTCGGCGGCTGGCTTATGCCCGTCGTCCCGCCCATGGTCTCAGCGGCCACAGGAGCTCTGCTCATCCCGCATCTCCCTCCCGGACAGGGCAGGCTCACCCTGCTCCTCGGCTGCTACGCCATGTTCGGCATCAGCCTGTTCGCCAGCCTGGTGATCATCACGCAGATCTGGACCCGGCTGGTCCACCACAAGACCGGACCTGCCGCCATGGTCCCCACCCTGTGGATCGTCCTCGGTCCCCTCGGACAGTCGGTGACCGCCGCCAACCTGCTCGGCGGTGTCGCCCATCTGGCCCTCCCCCGCCCCTACGCCGGCGCCGCCGTGGCCTTCGGCTTCCTCTACGGCGTACCCACCTGGGGCTTCGCCATGATGTGGCTCGCCCTGGCCGCCTCCATCACGGCACGCACCACCCGCCGCCACCTGCCGTTCTCGCTCACCTGGTGGAGCTTCACCTTCCCCGTCGGCACCTGCGTCACCGGCACCAGCGCACTGGCCGTCCACCTCGGCTCAACCCCGCTCAAGGCCGCCGCCGCCGCGCTGTACACCCTGCTGGTCGTCGCCTGGCTGACCGTCGCCGTCCGCACCACCCTCGGATCCACCCGCGGCACCCTCTTCCTGCCAACACAACCCACCCCCACAACCGCCAAGTAGCAGCTCATCGGGCGTCATACCACGGATACGACGCCGTCCCCGCGGATCAGCGTGCGCACGACGATGCCGGGCAGTCGGTCAGTCGTCCGGTGGTGAGCGGTCTGCGTTCCGGCTCTCGGGTTCCGGGGGCTGGTCGCCAACCAGGCCGGGGGCAGCGCCGCTGTTGTCCCGCTCGGCCGGGGCGGCTCCTTCGGGGATGTCGAGGGGGGTTGGCTGCGGGTAGCGGATGCTCAGCGCGACGGACGCCGCCAGAACGACGACGATGACTGCCAGGCTGACCAGTGAGGGGATCTCCGGGATGCTCGTGCTGAACATCTTGTGGCACGCCTGGAGGATCAGCTTCACGCCGATGAACGACAAGATCAGCGCAAGGCCTTTGCCCAGGTAGTGGAACCGATCCAGCAGCCCGGCGAGCAGGAAGTACAGGGCGCGAAGACCAAGAATGGCGAACGCGTTGCTGGTGTAGACGATGAAGGCGTCGTCGCTGACCGCCAGCACGGCGGGCACACTGTCCACGGCGAAGACCAGGTCGGCCGCCTCGATCGCGGCGACGACCGCGAGCAGCGGGGTGGCGACACGCTTGCCTGCCTCCATGACGAAGAACTTCATCCCGGCGTACTCGTCCCGGACCGGCACGAACTTCCGCAGCAGCCGCACGGCAACGCTCCTGCCCGGGTCGAAGCCGTCCTCCTGCCCGGTGAGGATCTTGTAAGTGCTGTAGAAGAGGACGGCCGCGAAGACGAACAGCACCGCGGTGAACCGGCTGACCACCGCCACACCGGCGGCCAGGAACAGGCCCCGGAAGACCAGCGCGCCCACGACACCGAAGAACAGCACACGGTGCTGGTAGGCACGCGGCACCTTGAAGTACGAGAAGATCAACGCGAAGACGAACAGGTTGTCGACCGACAGGCTCTTCTCCAGCAGCCACGCGGTGGTGTACTCCACCCCCGGCGTCGTACCCAGCACCAGGAAGACAACCGCGCCGAAGACACACGCGAGGCCCACCCACGCCGCACTCCAGGTGGCGGCTTCCCTGAAACCGATGACGTGCGCCTCTCGGTGGGCGAGCAGGTCCACGGCCAGTGCCACGACCACGGTGACCGCGAAGACCGCCCACAGCCAGAACGGCACATCCTGCACGGAAGACACCTCACGCAAGCCGCGACGGGAGGGAGGAAGCCCTCTTTTCGGGAGAGTTTTCACCATTGAGTCCGTCTTGTCGCCCACACCACGCGAGGGCATCCCCCAGGGGTCGGCGGGATCGGCGCTCGCCCCGCGCATGACCTGGCCGGCCCGCCGCAGGACGGGGCGCCCGCGGACATCCCCGCGCCCATTGGCGTACGGCCGCCGCCCCTGGCCGGGTACGGGGGCGGCCCCCTCACAGGAGTCCCGCTCGCAGGAACGCACCGGGGCGAAGCCGCAGGTGGCGGCAGACGAGTCGGGCTGTACGCCGGGTTCTGTGCGACTCAGTGACCGGTCCAGCCCTGACCTGCGTGTTTACGGGTACTCAGCGGCCGATCCGGCTCTCTGGGACTTCTCAGGGACTTTCAGCCGAGATCCGAGAACCACGCCTCGATGGCGGACAGTCCACGGGCGCCGGCCTGCGGCATGAAGTGGGTGTACGTCCGGAGGGTGAACGCCGGATCCGAGTGGCCCAGCCACTTCGCGAGCGACACAATCGACTCGCCGGCCTCGAGCATCACCGACGCGTACGTGTGCCTTGTGTCCGCAGAGGCCGTGTGCGGATCAGCCCGTGTTGCTTTTGAGCTGGCGGGACTCGGAGGCGGCATTCGCCGCGTTTCTCCCGGGCCGTGTTGCATTGCGGCCACCCAGATGTGAGGCAGGCCACACTTGTGGGTGGCGCCCCTGGACCGTGCTGATCACGCTTCCTCGATGCCCTGGACGAGTCGCTGATGTTCCCTCAGCTCGGTGGTCCGGGCTGCACTCGTGAGTACGATCTCCTTCGCCGTCCCGAGGGATCCTTGGCCTGCGCCGAGCAGTTCGCGGGTGACGACGATGGAGTCGATGACGCTGGCCCCCTGACTGTGCAGAAAGCGTTGGACGGCCTCCATTCCGCGCTCCTGTCCGAACAGTGGAAGGCTCTGCTCGACCAGAGAGGTGAGGCGGGCGGCTCGGTCAGGGGTGAGGCCGTGAACGTCGTCGAACATGGGATCGATCCCTCCTGGATACTGCTGCTTCGATGCTCAGGTGACCTGGGTTTCTTCGTTGTTCTCGCGCTCCGCAAGGAACTCGTCGAGTAGTTGGAAGAGAACCTCGATCGCGCTGGCTTCGTCCTCGGGCGGCAGGTCCCAGGGGTTGTCCCAGCCGTCGGGAAGGGCGATGTGCAGGACCTGACCGGGCCATGCGTGGTTGCAGCCCTGTCCTCGCCGGGCAACAAGCCACTCGCGCCATCCCGTCAGCCCTGGAGACCGGTGCCGGGCCGCGTTCTGGTCGTATCCGGTGAGGAACGCGGTCAGCGCGTGGAAGGAAGGTCGGCCGACGAACATCCCGGGCCGCTTGCCGACGTTGGAGAAGTACTCGCGTTCGCTCATTTCGATCAGACTGGTCATGAGTCCGTTCTCTCGCGGATCGGGGTCGCGGTCTCGCGGACCTGTTGGGGCGGCGACGGGGTCAGGGACAGATCCAGCAGTAGAGACGGGCATTTCGGGCGACCGCTCGGCCGGCGAGTTCGGACAGCTGTTCCAGGAAGCTGGCGAGATTCTCTGGATCAGCCGGGTAGTAGAAGACGCCCTCGGTGCTCGACCAGCTGGAGGCGATTGAGCGCGAGGACGTGGCTTCGCAGGTCGCGAGCGCGTCCCGGAAGGCGTCCGTCAGCGACACGACCACCAGTTCGCCGTCCCCCAGCATCCCGATGAGGCTGCCGTGTCGGGGGTCGGACTGGACATCGGCGGCGGATCGTCCTGTCATGAGGGCCTCGGCGGGGGTCAGCTCCGCCACTGGATCGATGCCCTTGATCACCAGTTGGTCATAGCCGGTCCCGCTGGGCTCACCGTCGTCTCGGACGACGGCTCGAACAGCGTCGTCGTCATCAGCGGCGGCGAAGTAGCCGTAGAGAACGCCCATGGGCAGATCATCGCATCCGCTGCTGACGGCGCCGCAGGTCGGGACGGTTGCCTAACTGCAGGATCCGATCGTCGTGGTTCGGGCTGCTGGGAGGCGTGTCACGCCGCTGATCGTCGCCGCCGACCTGCGGAGGTGGAGGATCTCGTCGTGCTGGGCGGCGAGCCGGGCCAGGGCCTGAGTGCGGAACTCGCCGAACTCTTCGTTGGTCTCTTCCGCAGTGGCCAGCCGCGTCTTGAGCGCGGAGACCTCAGCTTTGAGCCGGGCGATCTGAGCCTCGCGCGGATCGGGGATCTCCCCCGCCTGCTGAAGGGCCTGCAGGCGGCGTTCGAGCTCGACGCGGAGGTGAGCGTAGGGGCGGCTTCCGTAGAACGCGGTGCGGTCGACGGCCGCTTCGCGGGCGAGGGTCTTGACGTCGCATTTTCCGCCGGGCGGGATCTCTCCGCGTAGGAGCCGGTCCATGGCGGCCCGGATGCGGTTCTCGTTCTCGGCCCGCTGGGCTGCGGAGATTCTCATGCGGATTCCCTGTTCACGATGTTGGCGCTGTCGATCTCGGTGACGACCCGGAGAGCGCGGTCGTAGTCGGCTTGGAGCCGGGCGCGTTCGGTCTTTCGGGTGGTGCCGAGCTGGCCGAGGAAGGTCTCGGTGCGTCCGGCGTGCTCGGCCCAGACGGGCCGGTGGCAGGGGTGATGGGTGGCCTGCGGGCAGCGGGCGGAGTCACACATCCCGACCAGTGGACGGTCGGCTGTCGGGGTGCCGGCCAGCTTGAGGCAGAGCGCTCGGGAGGGGTCGGTGAACCAGCAGTAGTTCGCGGGTCCGAGGTGAAGGACCTTGGCCCGTTTGGTCAGCAGGTTGAGCACGTCGCGGTCACCGCGTTGCGTCTTGGGCGCGGTTGCTGCCTCTGGGTCGAGTTTCCCGTCGATGCTGGCGAAGAACTCGGTGAGGCTCCGTGCGCCGGGGCCGGCGGGCAGGATGCCCTGCTGGTAGTTCCGGAACTCTTGCAGGACCAGGTCCAGGTCTCGGTCGCTCTCGTGCTTGTTGACCTCGGACAGCAGCTCGGCCTGAGCCCCGCCTGGACGGGAGGCATACCCTTCTGTCGTGGCCACTGCGATGTGTTTCAGGTGGATTTTGGTGGCCAGCACGCCGCCCGGCCGGTAGGCCATTTCCAGGGCCAGTGTGCGACGCAGTCGCCTCGGATTGACTTGCCCTTCCGGGATCGGGGCGAGCCCGAGACGGTGCCCTGCCGGGGAGTTGACCCAGTTGCGGAACCACTTGTAGCGAACGGAGAAGGCGAACCGCCCGAAGAGAAGTGCGCCCTCGTGGCGGTCGTCGTGGAGGTCTTCGGCGAGTTCGACGGCGCGATAGACGGGCTCGATGACGACCCATTCGTCGTCGGTGCCGCCCAGCGGCTGCCCCTTGATGACCTTGCTGGCGAGCCGGTAGCGGGTGAGCCCGGGGACGGGTTCCTCGACCGGCAGTCGGCAGCCGATGCGAAGCTCCATCAGCTCGCTCGCGCGCATGCCGGAGGCGGTGGCCAGCACGATCATCGCGGCGGTGCGGACGACGCCGACCAGTGCGACGGCCTGGAGGCGGTGCAGAGGCAAGGTCCAGGGCAATACCGACGAGGTGTCCGCCGCAGTGATCTCGGCGGCGTCGCGGGCGAAGACCTCCTTGATCCCCACCGAGGTGACCGCGGCCTCCAGCGACCCGCGCAGGCGGTCCATCCATTTGGCCTCGAACTGGGTGACCCCGGCCTGGCGGGCCAGAACGCCCGTGGCCAATGTCAGGAGAGGGTCGTCAGCCGCCCAGCCACCAGCGAGCCGGTCGGCGACGTGGTGGTCGGCGAGCATCGGCAGGGGTGTGCACGTATCCGTGTACTCGTTCAGCAGCTCGGTGAACTCGGCCGCCGGGGCGACGTGGACCGCACGGAGCCCTCGCGCTTTGCGGGCGGAGAGCTTGTCGGCTTCCCGGATCTGCTGGACGAGTTCAACCGCGTGCGGCCCCAGGGAGGAGACCAGGAACAGGGCGGCGGCGAGCATCGGCTGCAGGACCGTGTCGTCGACGGGCTGGGTCTTGTTCTCGGTCCGGCCGCTGGGCATCTCGGCGATCGCGGAGGCGGTGGCCCCGCCCCAGGGCCGCAGATCGGCCGGGACACTGTCCGCGGTGAACAGTTCGCGGTAGTTGACCAGGTCGACGACGACCTGCGCGGCCGCTCGCCGGGTTCCCGGGCTCTGTTCGCCGACGACCGCGCCGTCTTCGTCGAGGACATAGCGCCGGTGAGCCATGTAGGCGTCGCAGACACGGGTGTCGATCTGCGCGAGGCTTGACACCCCGGCCTCGGACAGCCACCGGCAGAACCGGGTGAGCTCGTCCAGGCGGCCCGCGCAACTGGTCAGGTGCAGGGCAGTGCGATGGGCCCGGGGCAGCGGAGCGACAGCCGGGTGCCGCGGGGCGAGCATGGCCAGGACCAGTTCCTTGCCGACCAGCCGCCACCGCTCGTCGGTGATCTCGGCGAAGTCGAAGCGGCGCGTGCAGAGGGCGAGCTGGACGGGCAGGCCGACGACGTCGGTGAAGTCCCAGACGTCGTCCTCGAACATCGGACGGACAGTGCCATCGGGGAGCGTGAGCCCGGCTTCGAGGCAGACGTCGGTGCCAGCGAAGACCGCGGACCGGCCGTCGAAGGCGGGGGCAGTGGCGAGGGCGGTGGTCATGCAGTCATCTCCTCGGGCCGCAGGGGAAGTTCGTTGTCCTGGTCCTCGACCTGGTGGGCCGCTGCAGCCAGGACGGCGGGGTCGAAGCGGTCCAGGACCTGTTGGACGCGGGTGGTGTAGGGGCCGAAGACGGCCATGAAGTGGGCGGCGGGCATCTGCTGCCACTGCCGAGAGAAGAACGCCTTGAGCCGCAGCAGGTTGCCCGCGTGCCGGGGCGCGAAGACGGCCAGCGGGCAGAGCAGGCAGACCCAGGGCCGGGCCGGGCAGGGCTTCCCTTTCGGGCCGTGCAGCCCGGACAGCTGGTCCCCGCAGGCGGCGGTGAACACGTCGCGCTGTCCGCCGACGAGCTCGGCGATCACCGCATCATCCAGGTCCAGCTCGGCCACCAGCTGTGGGTAGCCGTCCGCCAAAGCGGCCGCGTCCTCCTCGGTGATCACGGTCGGTGGGTGGGCCCGGCGGAGCATGTCGTGCTGGGCGTCCTCGATGACCGTCTCGACAGCGTGCCGCTGGGCCGGAGTGGTCGCGGTGAGGTAGTGATCGCCCTCGACATCCGGGCTGTGGTTCGGGTCGATCGTCGCCCGCCCGCTGCCCGTCCAGGACGTCTTGTCCCGCATGGCCTCGTGGGTGGTGCGGATCCGTGAACGGTGGATCTTGAGCGGCTTCCCGTCGTTCCCGACGACCGCATGGCGAAGCGCCCACCGCTGGACGGCGACCCGGTCGATCCGGCGGACGCGGCCAGATCCGCCGGCCCGGCTGACTCCCACCCAGAGTCTGCGGCGTTCCTCCGGTGGCACGAAGGTCCGCAGCAGCGCGGAGTGGGCGAGCCACTGCTCCAGCAGCCAGACCGCCCGGCGGGGCAGGTTCAGGCTCTCGGCCGCGGTGCGGCGCTTGATGTAGGAGAGGAGGACCGTCGAGTCACCGGCCCAGTCGATGTCCCCGACCACCAGGTCGGCAATGCCGTCGGGGACGATGCCGGAGTAGATCCCGAACAGCAGCCTGTAGGCGATCAGCACGTCCAGGTGAGGGAAGACGGCCCAGGTCGCGTCGTGGAAGCCGCCGCGCTTGTGCACCAACGCCGCCGAGACCCCCAGGTGCCGGCCGAACTCGCTGATGCTGACGGGCCCGACCCGGGCCAGCAGCCAGCGCAGATTGCCCGACTTCCAGCCGCCTTCAAGGGGGTGCTGTCCGCTGGCGGCATCCGCCAGCGCCCGGCGGTGGGCGTCGTACGAATCGTCGACCAGAGTGCGGCAGATCCTGGTCAGGCGCTGCCACTCCTCCTCCGGATAGGGCGGCAACGGCTGCCGGTTGGGCTGGATGTTGAAGTGGCGCCCGGCAGCGAGGTCCAGCACTCCGTCTCCGAGCGTGCCGCCGCTCTGCGCGTAGCCCTCCAGCAGGCTGCGGGTCATGGCCTCCAACCTCGACGGGCTGGACATCCAGAACCCGGCCAGCTGCCCCCGCCGCAGCTGACCGGCACCGCCGGCGAAGCCCTGAGCGGCCAGGGTGCGGACCATGCTCCGCAGCGACTGGATGTAGAAGTTGACGGTGCCCTCCGCGTCCACGGTGCCGTGCGGATGGATCAGGCCCACAAGACCGAGGGCCAGATCCCGGGCCAATTGGGGATTGGGAAGTCCGTGCAGGCTGTAGTCCGAGCGGCTGCCGTCGCTGAACACGCAGGTCAGGCCGAGGGGCTCGTCGATCAGCATGGTGGGCATCAGAGGCCACCGTCCTCGGTCTCGTCGTCGAACTCGGCAGCAGCCTCCCGCTCGGCGGCCGCATCCTCGGTCAGCCCGGCCACGGCCCTGGCCCCCTCGTATGCCTCCCGGTAGATGCGGGTCGTGTCCAGGCGGCGGAGGTACTTTCCCGTGGTCAGGACCGTGGAGTGGCCAAGAAGATCACGAAGCACCAGCAGCGGGTCCGCCTTGCTCAGGTAGAAGACCAGAGCGGCGTCGGCATCGGTGTCCCGCACGAGCTTCGCGGCCTGCCGGTAGTGCCCGGTGACCAGGTATTCCAAGGTCCTCATCGAGAAGGTGTGGCGACATCGGTGGGGCCAGACGTGCGGGAACCGGGGCTCGAAGCGGGCCCGGATCCGGTCGGATGTGCGCTCGAAGACCGTGGCCCAGGCGGTGAACGGGCCGCCTCCGTTCTTCACCGCCAGCAGGCACGACCCGCCTTCCGGGGCGATCAGGCGACGGCGCTCGGCCGGGGTCAGCGACTCCCAGGAACGGCGGACTCCGTTGATCAGCCCTCCCCGGGCGTCCGGCTCGGTCACCATCAACGGCTCGCCCCACCGCCTTGGCGGCCGCCAGTCCGAGCCCTCCGTCGTGGCGGCCCGGTCCAGCTCCAGGTAGTCGTGCAGCCCGGCCAGTGCCTCGTAGGAGGTCCACGTGGTGCGGAACTTCCTGCCCTTGGTGATCCCGGCCGGCACCGGGAACGGGATAGGGACAGCGGTCGGCTCCGGCGGCAGCGCGGGGATCTCCCAAGGCAGCAGGTAGGTGAACTCCTGCAGCCTCATCCCGGTGGCCAGCGCGTGATCCCCGACCGCCGAGTTGCGGGTCAGCTCCCGCCCATGGAACCCGGTGTCCTGCGAACCGTCCGGTGCCAGTCCCCGCAGCCCCTTGCGGAACAGCTCGGTGAAGTCCGGCTCCAGGTACTTGATCGTCACGTGCGGCTTCGGAGTGCGGCGGACCGCCAGGTTGACCTTCACCTCCCGTCCGGTTCCTGCGAACAGGGCCCGCGCGGACCGGTAGGTGAACGGCTCGGCTGTCGCGTACTCCTCGTTGATCGCCCACCGGTAGAACAGCGACAGGATGCTCATGTGCTGGCCCCAGGTCGTCGCCGCGAATCGGGCCTTCAATGGCCCCGCCGCCCGATGCTCGGCGTACCGGCTCAGCCCCGCCTTCAACCGCTCCCGCGCGTCGAACAGCCCCACCCCGTGCTCGGCCAGGAACTCCATCCACTCCTTGACCGCACGGGCGTAGTTCCCCCACGAGCTCGGCGCGGGCGCCCCGCTTGCCGGGAGCTCACGTAACCACCGGTTCACCACCGCTGTCGGACGCGGCGCTGCCGGGCCGTCCTCGAAGCGCAGGTCGTCGTCGATCAGGACCGGCATCCCCTCGGGGATCAACGGTCGATGCTCGACATCCCAGGACTGCCAGCCCCGGGACGAGAAGAACGTCAGGATCATGAGCGCTGACCCTACGAACAGCACACAGCGCGAAGCAAAGCCCAAACGGCAAGGCCACCGGCCTACTTGGAGAGAATCGCTACACGCAAACTAAGCGGAGACAATGTGACGCAGGATGTGAAACCCATGCTCCCGGCTCGGCTCCCACACACGAGACGGCTTCTCGCCCGGCTGGCGCTTCGGCAGCGGCTGGATGACGCCCACCGCGGCGAGGGCCGGCTTCCACGCCTTCGTGTTCCAGGTGGTGCGGTTGATCGCGCCGCCCCGCCCGGTGTACACGAGCAAGGGGATGGTGACCGTTCGGCGGTTCTCGCGCAGAAGGTCGGGCTCTTCGGGGTCCAGCCACGGCAGGGTGACGTCGATTGGCTTGAACCGTTCCTGGTGGGTGAGCAGTCGCTTGGCGACCGCCGTCGGCAGCGGCACGTCTCGTTCTTTACCTCCCTTGGGCGGGCCGAAGTACAGGCGCGACTTGTACGTAAGGATCTGCCGCTCTACGTGCAGGTAGTCGCCATGCACGTCACGTGGACTGAAGCCGAACACCTCACCCTGGCGCAGTCCACATCCAACTCCGAGGTCCAGGGCGATCCGGTAACGCTCGGACAGCGCCACCCGCGCCCCGTCGACACGATCCTGTCCCCACGAGCGGGCTTTGCGCTCCGGCTTCTTCGGCGGCCTGATCGAAGTGTTGCCCTTGCACGGGTTGCGGTAGAGACGCTTGTCCTCAACTGCCGCCTGCATGACCGCCTTGAGGTACACCCAGGCCACGTACGCCGTGTTCGAAGCCACCGTCCTCTGGACGTCGGCCGACCACTTGCGCAGTTCCGCAACGCCGATGTCTCTGAGCGCCAGGTCTCCGAGATGCGGTAGCACCTGGCCCCAGATCCGGTACCTCATGCTCTCCAATGTCTGGGCAGGATGCACCTGCGACGGCCACCAGTGCTTCTCGACGTACTCACGGAGGCTGATGACACCGTCCCGCACATCAATGAACTCCCCGCGACGGGCATCAGTCTGGGTCTCGGCGAGCCATGCCTTCGCGTCCGCAACTGTGTCGAACGAGCGGTCCCGGACCCCCGGTATCCCCTTCACCCGGTAACGGGTGGACTTTCCCCAGAGCGCGGTGCGTTCACGCTTTCCGGTTTCCTTGTTCGGACGTTTCTTCAGCCAACGATCCTCTATGTAGCCCGCCACACCCAACTCCTCATCGACCGGGTACTTTTCAGTTCGCAGCAACCAGATGCCACAAACACAGGTCACGTCCCCGCCTTCGAACCGGAGAAAACATTGAATGGAAACAATTCCTGGACCCGGCCTGTTGTTTTCGTAGGTCGCGAGACCGGGCGCTACGCTCGTCGTCGCACCCGATTTCGCAGGGGATTGAGAGCGGGGTTTGATCGCGAGTCGGCATCCTGTTGCTCAGCCAGCCACGCCTCAAGCAAGTCCCTTCGATACATGACCCGACCTCCGGGGCCCATTCGAAAACTGGGCGGCCCTTGCCGTCGGTGACGCCAGACATAGAGGGTGTTCTCGGAGATACCCATATATCTGGCAGCACTGCGGATGTTCAGGTACGCAGGTTCAACTTCCGGCTCCGACTGGCCACCCACGACATTCCTCCTCGACGGTCCATCAAAATGGAGCACCCAGCCGCTCCTAGACGGCTCCGACGGGGCAACTGGTCACCTTCGCCAAATTGCACCGTTCTGCTGCCGAACAGTCGGCGCTGACAAATGCCATCATGGCGACAAACGCCGGTTTGCCTAACGGTGATTTCCGTGTTATCGAGGCGACCCACTCCCTTCGGGCCGTTGGTCACGAGCCGCGAAACTCTGCATCCGGCGCAGCCCCCGGGGGATACCCCGATGAGTTTCGTCAAATAAATCCGGCTGCGATGTGAGGGGATGGCGGGCAGTATGGCGGGGTGTCTGATCTGCTGTGGGACGACGTCAGGAACTTCTTCGATCCGGATCTGATGGGGTCGTTGCCGGACCTGCGTGTGCCTGATACGTCGGTGGAGGACTGGCAAGCGTTGCTGGACCTGGTGAGCGCGAGTGGCTGGCGGTTTCAGTACGCCGTGGGCGAGGACGTGCTGCCGCTGCCCCGGGCTGAGGCAGTGCTGTCCCGTCCAGCGGATGCGGAGCTTGCCTGTCTGTCGGTCTGGCCGGCCGCCGAGGTCAGCGCGGTCTTCCGTTTCTATGGCCCAGCGGAGATCGATTTCGATGTCGCCCTGCGGGAGTTGCAGGGCCAGGAGCGGCTTGATGTGTTCTGCGGTTTCCTCCGGGCGATCGGTCGCTGCCTGGGCAAGCCGGTGCTGATGGATCCGGAGACCGACCCCGGGTATCCAGTGCTCGGGTTCGATGTCGAGGCTGACCGGGTGGTGCTGCTGGCGGACCCGCAGGTCAGCTGACGCCCATCGGGCCGTGGCTGGTAGAACATGCCGTCGCAGAGCATCGTGAACAGGACGTCGACGCGGCGTCGGGCGAGGCAGACGAGCAAAAAGGTAGCGGGGGAGACACGCTGGCAGGGACCTTCGCTGTCTCCCGGACCCTGATGAGAATCTCCGCAATGGGCCCGGGTCGCTCTTCGCCCCACTTGGTGCTGGCTCTGTTCACGAGAACGGGCTCTGGCCCAACTTCTGTGGTCCTGCTCCGCGTGACACTCGACGGTGCTGCTGGGAGAGTGGGCGCATGGAGCGCTTCCCCGCGAACCCCGACAGCCTTAACGGTCCTGTGGCACTGCTCGACGATGATGGGACACGCTGGCTGCTCCACCGCAAGCGCCTAGATCTACGCGGGGTCCGTCGCCTCATCAGGGACTCCACTACGCCACTGGTGTGGGGGGACATGGGTGGCATCCTTCCGCGAGTGACGTCGGAAGACGAGCAGCCTGTGCTCTGGGATCGAGTCAAACGCACGTACAAAGGCCCCGGTGGCGCCTGGTCGACGGGCCGTTACCTTGCGCATGAATTCCGCGACGAGACAGGGCGCCGCATGCTCTACGTCGAGGACCACTGCTGAGACAACGGAAGTTGAGTCAGCAGCAAGGCAGGTGGGCGAGCGCGCGCCCGGTTGACCTGCCGATCTACATGACGACCGCGCCTGCCGACCCATTTCACCGGCGTCTGCGGGGCGGCTCGTTGCCGCTCAGTTGCTGTTGTCGTTCCGGCCTTGGGGAGTGGGCTTCGAACCGGGGTTCCCGTTTGGGTGGTGACGGCATGGTCGGTGCATAAGGGTGGGGCCTTCTGAACAGTTCGATGGTGTCGAATCAACGAACAACGTCAGGAGGCCCCGGTGTTGGAGTGTTCCGTGTCGATGGCTGGGCCGTCCAGTTCGGTCACTCCGGGGTGTGACTGCCTGGCACACCGGTTCGGAAACGCCGCCGACAACGGGGCCCGGCAGCCGCGTTATCCGTCGGACATGACGGACGAGGAGTGGAAGGTGGTCCGGCCGTTGCTGCCGGTGCCGGGCTGGATGCGGGGCCGCGGCGGGCAGCCGGAGGCGTATTGCCACCGGGCCATACTGGACGCGGTCCGGTATCTGGTCGACAACGGAATCAAGTGGCGCGCGATGCCGGCCGATTTCCCGCCGTGGGACCGGGTCTACGCGTTCTTCCGCCGCTGGCGCGACCGCGGCCTGATCGGGGAGTTCCACGACCGGCTGCGCGACCGGGTCCGCACCCGTGCCGGGCGGGACATCGAGCCGACGGCCGCCGTGATCGACTCCCAGTCGGTCAAGGCCGACGCCGTGGTGGGCTCGGACAGCCGCGGCTTCGACGGCGGGAAGCTGATCAACGGCCGCAAAAGGCACCTGGTGGTCGACAGTCTCGGGCTGCTGCTGGGCGTGATGGTCACCGCTGCGGACGTCGGAGACCGCACCGCCGCGAAGGTCCTGCTCCAGCGGGTGGCCGAGGCGCATCACCGTCTGGTCCTGGTCTGGGCAGACGGCGGATACACCGGCAGCCTCGTCGAGCACTGCCTGGCCGTCCTCGCGCTGGTCCTGCAGGTCGTCAAACGCAGCGACGACCAGAAGGGTTTCGTGGTCCTGCCCAAGCGGTGGATCGTTGAGCGCACCAACGCCTGGCTGATGCGCACCCGCCGGCTGGCACGCGACTACGAACGCCGCACCACCAGCGCGGAGGCGATCGTCTACTGGTCGATGACCCTGCTCATGACCCGCCGACTGGCCCGGCCACACCCTTCGCCAGCGTGAACTGGCCCGGTGAGGGCTCGGTCAGCCATCCCCGCGCGACCAGGCGTTTCGCCTTCGCCCGCAAGGCCTCCACCCGCGCCGGCACCACGTCCATCCCGAACACCGCGGCCATCTCCTGGCAAGTCAAGGGCCCTTGATGAAGCCGGGACCGGTCGGCGAGTGCCTGCACGATCCGCTGGTAGTCCACCGACAGGACCGAACAGGCAAGCCCTTCGCGCCACACAGGCACCTGTGACCTCGATTGCACCGCATCCCGCGAGCTTTGGGAGGCTTCCGCCTGGTCATCGCCGCCGGAAGCCAGCACCGCGTCGACTCGCCTGCGGGCGACCGACCACTCCTGCCATTCCTGCTCGGCCTCGGCCAGCTCGGCCTGGATCCGATCAGCCTCCTCCCGCAGCCCGTCGACCCGACGACGAGCAGCAACCTCGTGCTGTTCCAGCAGTCCGACAACCGACGGCATCCCGGCCTCCCCAGCGAGCGACAACCCGACAGGCCACACCTCCCACCGAACTACCCAACCCATGCCTGACCAGTGAAAACGCCGCCCTCAAATTCGGAACGACAACAGCGACTCAGATCCTGCGTGCGTTCCGAATCATCCGGCCGACGACGGCTGCGGCCTGATCCGGCTGCTCCTCCAGCCACCTGCCGAGGCGTTCGCTGACGGCTTCTGCGACGTGGGTGCGAACTGCGGCGTTGCCCAGCATGCGGCGGGTGGCGCCCTCGAGTTCTGGACGGTCCAGCTTCACCGACACCACTGCTGTCAGGCCCTCGCTGATCTGATCGAAGCTGAGGTCGGGCTCCGAGGCCGTCAGCAGTCGCCGCGCCCGCGCGTAGGCATTGACCGCGAACGAAGCCCCTTCTCGAAAGCCCGCTACGTGCGTACCGCCACACGGAGTGGGCCAGCTGTTGACGAAGCCGCGGATCCGCTCATCGCGGGAAGTACTCCACCTCAGGGCCACCTCAACCGTCCCTTCCATCTGCGGAACTTCGTGCTCAAAGCCGATGACGTCCGGGTGAACCGGCTCCCCGGCCGAGGCGTCGAGAATGGCAACGAAATCCCGCGCCCCATCTGGGAACCGGAACCGTCGCGATCGGAGCTCGCCCGCAGGACGCGCATCGGTCAGTGAGATATCCAGGCTCCGGTTCAAGAAGGCCAGTTCTCTGAGGCGATCCTCCAAGACAGCGAACGAGCACTCCACGGTCTCGAAGATGTCGGGGTCGGACCAGAAGGTGATGGTGGTCCCGTTGCCGGCCGCCGGCCCCAGCACGGCAGGTGGGGCGACCGCGACGCCCCGCCGATATTCCTGAAGCCTGCTCGTCCCATCGCGCCGCACCTCGGCGGTCAGGCACTTCGACAGGGCGTTGGTGACGCTGGGTCCGAGTACTGCCGAGTTCACGGCCGCGACATCGCGGCCGATGGGCCTCGTCCAGTCGTGGATGCGGGTCAGCAGTGCTTCGAGAGAGGGACCATCATTGTCCCCGGCGGGCTCCACCGTGGCTCCGGGCCCGTCTTCGGCCACGCTCACGCCGCCGTCGGGCCTGAGCGTCACATCGACGGACTTGGCGCGGCCGGCCAGGACCTCGTTCACCGCCCAGCCCACGACTTCGAACACCGAATGGTGAAGTCCGCGTTCGCCGGTCGAGCCGACGTACATCCCAGGACGTTTCCGAATGGCCTCCCAGCCGTGCAGCACCGTGATGTGGGTAGCGTCGTAATTATTCTTGGCGTCCGCATTCACCAGATACCCCTCCGACCGTGTGCAGCAGAGCCTCCCAAGCTAGGGCGATACTCGGGAAAACGCCAGTTCAGAGCCAGCTCGACGAGGGAGTGAGCGGGCGTGTGAGGGCCCGCCAAGAGGTGGTTGGCCGGGAGCCCCCAGGAAGCGGGAAAAATGCGGTCGGGCCCTTGTGTAAGCCCTCCTACGGCACCTTCCTGACAGTCCCTAACCGCTCGATTTCAAGACCCAACCTCGCATCGACCACAAAGGTGCGGTCCGTTGCTTCGGGGAGTCGCATCGGCCCTCAGCAACGCGGGGAAGAAACCCTCGCTGGGCGACCAACTGCCCCCGATAACACGGAAATCACCGTTAGGCAAACCGGCGTTCCCGGGGATAATTGATATCGACACCTGATTCCGGGCGTCAGACTGCCCGCCCGAAGTCCACACACACCGCAGGAAATTGCCAGCCTCCGGCCGAAGTAGATTTACCCCGGTGCCGTGACCTGCCAGCCGGCAGGGCGCCGAGTAAGGAGACATGTGCGCCAAAGCGAGGACGACTCTCGCCATGCCGGACCGGAGCCAAGCTCCGACTCCACAGATTCAAGGCCGCTCTGGCAGCCCTCCCAACCCGTGATCGAGCCAGTACCCAATCGCTCGGACTCCCCCGCCCCGAGCTGTCCTCGGGCTCGCAGCCGCTCTCGTGGACAGCATAACCGGACCAGAGCCTCATATACGCAGAATCCGGGCGCCCATCAGCCTCTGATGCAGAATCAATCTCTGTCGCGGACCGGGCGGTTGGGCGTGCTTTGCGTGGTACGTTCTGTGATCGACGAACTCAATAAGGTGACCCCGGCAGCGCGCCAACGCTCCGGGGTCCGGCACAAGGAGCTACCACTCCCCATGCAGATTCATCGTAGCCGCCAGGCGCGCGGCTTCACGGTCCTACCCAACGCCCTGCTGCAGGATCGGCGGCTGTCCTACACCGCCCGGGGCCTGCTCGTGGATCTTCTCTCGCGCCCCCACGGCTGGTCCGAGGACGGCCGGCGCATGGCCGACAGCAGCCCGCAAGGCCGCCTCACCGTCGCCAAGGCCCTGCGCGAGCTGGCCGCCTTCGGCTACTACCGCGTGGACAAGGTCCGCCGCGCCGACGGGACGTTCCTCTCCGAGACCCACGTCTACGACCTCCCGCAGCAGCCTCCGGATCTCACCCATCCGGGATCCGGTGCAGCGAGAACCGATCGCCGTGGCGCCAACCCCGTAAAGAGCCGGTGGAAAGGACCCACCCTCCCCGCCCAGCCGCCGAGCCTCCCCGAGGCGACCGACGACCGCCCACCTGCGAGGAAGGGCGGACGGGGGAACAAGGTCTCGATCAGGACCGACACAAGCAGCCCTTCGACTCCCCCGGACGGTCAGGTCAGCGAGGCGGTCGCGCTGCTGTACCGGGTGATCCGCCCCGAACCGCGGCTACGGCTGGGCACGGCCGAGGCCCTCGCCCTGGCGCCACTGGTCGCCACATGGCTGGAGCGCGGCTACGGCCAGCGCGACCTCGCCGAAGCCCTCCTCGGTGGACTACCCACCCCCGTCCACAGCGCGCCAGCGCTCCTGCGAGACCGCCTGACCCGCAAGCTCCCCCCTGCCCCTGAACCAGTGGGTCCCGCTGCGCCGCCGTGGAGCGAGTGCGGGGAATGCGCCCGCCCCATCCCGCACGAAGGCATCTGCCGAACCTGCGCAGGCCTCGGAGACAGTCCGCCCGGCACGGGGGAACAGGTCCGGACGGCCGCGCGCGGAAGGGCCAAGGTCCGCGCAGCCCTGGTCGGCCGCGGTCAACTCGACCTCGCCAGAGCCTGATCCACACCGTCCCGCCCCTCGCGGGATCCCGGCCCGTAGGCCGCCGCACGCCGACGTGCCCGCCTCGGACCGACCCAGCACCCAGGTAGCCACAGGCCCCCAGCCCGGCCTCGACCTGCCCACCTGCGCCCACACCTCACACGCCGACCACCGACGTACCCGCACGGCATCGGCGCCAGACCCTCATCCCACCCCTCGAGTGGAGCCTCCATGCCCACAACAGCGACACCACCCCATGCCCTGGAGACCTCGCCGGCCCCCCGGCGGATCTCCTGGTGGGACTCGCTCGCCCTCGTCGTGCTCGGCCTGGCCGGCGGCGCCCTGTCCTACGACGCGCTACGGCAGACGGCCGTCGCCATCCACGTACGCCCCGCCCTGACCTACCTCTTCCCCCTGGTCATCGACGGCTTCATCGCCTACGGGGTCCGCGCCCTCCTCGTCCTACGCAACGCCCCCCTTCCGCTCCCGCCTCTACGTCTGGACCCTCTTCGCCACCGCCACCACCGCAAGCGTCTGGGCCAACGCCCTCCACGCCATCCGCCTCAACCAGCAAACCCACACCACCGGCCTACACCTCGGCGACACCACCGTCGGCATCCTCTCCACCATCGCCCCACTCGCTCTCGCCGGAGCCGTCCACCTCCACATCCTCATCACCCGCACCAGCACCTCGTCGCCCACGCCCGGCATCCCCGACGTCACCGCCGAGGACCAGCCGAACCCGCGCCAGATACCCGACCACCAGGAGCACGACATCCAGCACACCCGCCCGGAACTCCCGGCCGCAGACCAGAGAACAGGACCAGCCGGACCGGTCCGCCGCATCGGCCGCCCACCCAGCGCGGAACTCGACGAACTCCTCAACCTGGCCCGCCCGGTCCTCCGCCTGCACGAAACCCCGACCCGAGCCCTGGTCCGCGAACACGTCCGCGCCGCCGGCCACACCGTCAGCGAGGACCGCCTCACCCAGCTCATGACCGCACTACGCGGGGACCCCGACCGGACCTGACCGAAAGTCTCCCCAGCTCAACCGGCGGACCAGCCCCACCTGGTCCGCCGAACCGGACAACCCCGAAGCCGAATCGGTCCACCCCACGAAATCCCGCGGACCAAAACTCGCAGACCTCACGATCCCGCCCTTCGACAGCACCCCGTTCCCTCTGTCGACACCCCGGCCGTTCGCCAGGTGAGCAACGGCCGTGGCACGCGAGTGAACGGACCATCCCGCCGCATCACCAGCTCGACCGACAACGGCCCAATCCTCTCTTCGGACCGCTTCCTGGAAGTGAGTAGCCTGATCCTCCAGAACCACGACCACTCCGCCGCCCCGATGTCAGCCGACGCGGCTCGCAACGTGACCGCCCCCGGCTCCATCCGCCCGCCCGGCGGAGCGAGTTCCCCGGAAAGCCATGCCACCGGCGGAGCCAGTTGTACCCAGTCTCCGACACTCGGCCGGAGTCTGGGGGTCTCCGCCCCGGGGGTGGCGGAGGAGCCCCGGCGCGAGGGCGCGCCAGGCGGGGAGGGGCTGGCCGACGGCCAGCCTGAAGGGGACCTGCTCGACGCCGCCCAGCGCGCCGTCCTCGCCCGCGTACGCGTCGACGCCGCGCCGACCAGCAGCGATACCCCCGCCGAGGCAACCACGCCCGCCGGCCATGGCGGCGTCCGCGAGATGGCCGCTGCCTTCGTCCACGACCGGGTCCCCGCGCTCGACGTGCCGCCGCTCGCAGCCCCTCCCACCGAACTGGCGGTGCCGCAGGGCAGGATCCGCCGGTTCAACGGCAGCCGCCGCCGGCTGCGCGTCGGGCCTGTCGGATTCACCGAACCCGAGCACGCCGAACTCCTGGCCGCCGCAGAGCGCCACGGCTACGGCGACACCCTCTCTGGGTACTTGGCGGATGTCGCGCTCGCGTTCATCCGCGGCGCGTTCACCGTCGACCTGCCCCTGCACACCGACCGCCAGGAGCTGCAGGAGTTCCGCGCGAAGATCCGCTGGGAGATCAACCGCATCGGCGTCAACATCAACCAGATGGTCTACGTCCTGCACCGCGACGACCGGATCGAACCCGACATCCGCGAACGGCTCGAACGCCTGGACCGACTCCTCACCCACATCGCCCGCGCGCTGGTCCTCCCCACCGACGCCGCCGACGAGGTGGCACCGTGATCCCCTCGGTGAAGGCGCCCGGCGGCAATACCCGCGGACTGCTCGCCTACCTCTACGGGCCCGGCGCCCACGACGAGCACCACGACCCGCACATCGTTGCCTCCTTCAGCCCCCGCGGCCTGCCCGACCCCGGCCGCGAAGAAGACGCCACCCTCACCCAACTCGGCCGGATCCTCGACGAGCCCGTCCACGTGCGCAACAGCGGCTTCGGCAAGAAGGTCACCGGCCACGTCTGGCACTGCCCCGTCCGCGCCGCACCTGAAGACCGCTACCTGTCCGACGCCGAGTGGGGCGAGATCGCCCGCCGCATCGTCCACGCCGCCGGCATCGCCCCCGACGGCGATCCCCTGGCCTGCCGCTGGATCGCCGTCCGGCACGCCGACGACCACATCCACATCCTGGCCACCACCGTCCGCGAAGACGGCCGTCGCCCCAAGATCCACAACTGCGGCATGCGCGCCCAGAACGAGGCCCGCGCCATCGAGCGTGAACTCGGCCTGCGCCAGATCACCCCCGGCGACCGCACCGCAGAACGCCGCCCCAGCCAGGCCGAGATGCACAAAGCCGAACGCCTGGGCTGGGAGCAGACCAGTCGCGAATGGCTCCAGCAGCGCATCCGCGCCGCCATCCCCCACGCCCACAGCGTCGAGGAACTCCTCGCCTACCTGGAAGCGGACGGCGTCGAGATCAAGATCCGCCGCTTCCCCTCCGGAGACCTGACCGGCTACTCCGTCGGCCGCCCCGGCGACCGCAAGGCCGACGGTGAACAGGTCTATATATCCGGCAGCAAGATCGCCCCCGACCTGTCCCTGCCCCAACTCCAAGCCCGCCTCGCCACCGGCACCCCCGAAGAGCACCCCACCGCCCGCCGCACCCAGCCCACCACCACCTGGCACCGCGCAACCGACGCCCTCGACACCCTCCACGACAACCTCACCAACCCGGATCCCGACACCAGCGGTGGCAGTGATGGCGGCATCCGGAGCACAGCGGACAATCAGGCGCAGGCGCAGATCGCCGCTCTCGGAGAGATCATCGAAGCCACCGCACAAGTCGGCCCAGCGGAACTGCGGGCTGAACTGCGAGCAGCAACGGTGGCGTTCGCCCGCGCCCAGCGGTCCCGCATCCGCGCCGACCACCATGCCGCAGCCGGTCTGCGGCAAGCCGCCCGCGACATCGTGGACGCCGACGACGGACGCGACGGCAGCGGCATCGCCGCCCTGATCACCGCCCTGGTCTGGGCCGCGATCCTCGCCGGCCGCTGGCACCAGGCCCACGGCCACCGCCAGCAGGCCGAAGCAGCCCGCGCCACCGCCGCCCACCTGCAAACCGCCTACGACCAGGCCGCAGCGCAGCAGATCGCCGCCCTCACCCACCGCCAACCAAGCAGGGACATCACCCACACCCTCGCCGGCGAAGTCCGCTCCGCCGTCCCCGAGCACGCCGACCGCATCCTCGCCGACCCCAACTGGCCAGCCCTTGCCACCGTCCTCGCCGACGCCCAGGCCGGCGGCCACCGCCCCCGCACCCTCCTTGCCGAAGCAGCCGCCCGACGAGAACTCGCCACAGCACGCCTGCCCGCCAAGGTCCTCGTCGGCCGCATCCAACACACCAGCCGCAACCCCGCACCCAACCGCCGCGCCGAAGCGGCCCGCATGCGCTCCCACGCGGCAGGCAACCTCCCCCACCCCCGCACACCCCAGCCCAGCCCAGCCAGCCCGAACCCGGCAGCCGACGCGCAGCACCGTAGGCGCTGACCGCTGGCCACCCTCCCCGCCGCCCGGGGACCTCACCCTCTGGTACGCCACCCCGGCGCACCAGGAACCCACCCGATTAAGGAGCCCTTCTGAAGGTCCACCCCATCGCCGAGATGTTCCCGATGCTCACCAACGAGGAACTGCGCGACCTCGCCGACGGTATCGCCGCCCGCGGTCAGATCCACCCCATCGTGCTCGACCGCGACGGCGTCCTCCTCGACGGCCGCAACCGCCTCGCCGCCTGCAAACTAGCCGGAATCGAGCCCCGCTTCACCACCTACAACGGCGACGACCCGGTCGGCGTGATCCTGAGCTACAACTTCCGCCGCCGGCACGTCAGCCGTGGCCAGCAGGCGATCATCGTCGCCCTGGCGCGTTCACTTTCGGAACGCTCGCTTCGCGCCGACGCCGCGACCTACGGCATCAGCATCACCCGCCTGTCCGTCGCCACCAGCGTCGTCCAGCACGCCCCCCACCTCGCCGAGCAAGTCCGCATCGGCGCCCCCGGCCTCGACGCCGCCTACGACACCGTCCGCAAAGCCAAGGCCGACAACAAAGCACGCGACGCCAGCTTCCAACTGCTTCGCGAACACGCCCCCGACCTCGCCGAGAAAGTCACCCTCGGGGAAACCACCCTGCCCGAAGCCCTCGCCGAACTCGACCGCCAGCAGGCGCAAGAACACCTCCGCCAGCACGTCCAGAACGTGGACGCCCTCCGCCGCGCCGACGGCCTCACCGAACCCCCGATCACCAGCCTCGCCGACAGCGGAACCATCACCTGGCAGCAAGCCCACGACCAAGCCGACCACTACACCGCCACACGAAAGGACAAACTCCACCACGCCCACCAGGCTCTGGAACCCCTCGCCCAAGCCTGGGACGTCCTCCACGACCTCGCACACCGCCCCGACAGCACCTACACCCGCGACGTCCTCACCAGCCTGAACAACAAGGCCCGCGTACTCGTCGAACTCCTCATCACGCAGCTCATAAGTGCCAGCGGGAAGGATGAGGGTCCGGGCGCGCCCTAACATCACGATCAACAGCTCGACGGGGGCGTAACTTTGTCGAGCTCCCGGTAACGAGACATACACCGTGCGGGTGCCCTCCAACAGGACACCCGCACGGACGCACAGTGCAGGTCGGCTGGTGGCACCTTCGGCCCAAGTCAGTCTCGCTGGGCAGCCAGCAGATCGCGGAGCCAGCGACGGGTGTGCCGTCGGATGCGGGGACGCATCCGACCCGGTAGCGGGCGCCTTACCTGAAGACCTCGGTTGATCCCGTTGTGGATGCCGTTCCCCTTGTGACCGGCGCCATACCTCCGACTGCTCGTCGACCTCGTCGACGGCTATACCACTGGCTGCCCTTCGCGGGCCGGAAAGACGAGGAAAGTCGTTGCGCGTGCGCGCTGGAGGGCGGTGATACGGCGGACGACGAGTATTGCGGCCACGGCCGCCAACACGCCGATGCTGTTGCTGACGACGTCGCCGAGCGCCTCCCCATGGAGCTGGTCCAGGGAAAAGCTGTCCGCGTCGTCGGCGGTCATGATGGCGATGGGCTCGCCGACGAGCGAGTAGCCCAACCCGCCCCAGATCGAGCCGATCCACAGCGCCCACCAGATGTTCAGCAGCGCACGTGCGGGGCCAGTGCGTCCGGCAGCGCGTCGGCCCACCTGTGGGCCCTCCGGCACGGGCACGAGGACGGCTCGGTCGATGTCGTTCGCGATCTTCCGGCCCATCCACAGGTTCGCTATCGGGATGATCCAGGCGCCGATCGCCATGCCGGAGTTGGTGCGCATCGCAGTGGGAGCGAACACCTCCGCATTGAGCCGTGCCCGGCGGAACCAGACGACGAACGGCACCGCGGCGGCGATCAACGAGCCGTAGTGCACCCGGAGGGCCAGTGTCCGCATGTTGAACACGGACTCGATGCGGGTGTTGGTGACATCGGGGGAGCCGACGAGCAGGTCGCCCGCCATGGAGACCATCCGTGCCGAGGCGACCACGTAAAAAGCATCGGCAAGCAGGGCCACGGCGAGCATCGCCACCGCGAATGTCGCGAGGCGGCCCGGGTCGCGGTACTCCGGCCGCTTGTCGGTGATCGCGTAGGGCGTGTACCAGGAGCATCCCGCACACCGTCCGGTGGATGACCACGGCGTCGGAGTTCCGCAGTTGGCGCACTTCATGGCACGGACTGCTTTCGTGGAGATCGTCCAGGGGCGTCCGAACCCGGACGATCAGTACCGTAGGCGAAACGGGCTTCCGGTGTCCAGGGCGTTTCCGCAGGTAAGAGGGGGTGCGGCGGCGACCCCTCCCTGGTGCGGTCCGATGGCGGGCGATCGGAAACGCCCGCACCGCGGTGACGTCCACTCCATTCGCGAATGAGAGGGGCGAGGCGCCAGTCGCCGCAGCCGCACGCGAACTGGAGGAGGAGACGGGCGTCCGCGTGCTGGCCGAGGGCCTGGCGGTTGAAGCTACCTACGATGTGGTTACTGTCAACTACCGCCCGATCGCCGCCTCGCTTGGGCCCAGGCCAGCGGCGAGCGCGGCAGCATAGTCTGGGGGGAGGTGGCCCGTGTCGAAGCCGCAGGCGTGGATCAGGTCCGGACAGAGTTCGACCTGCGGTTCGTTGGCGGAGCTGGAAACCAGGTCTTCGGCCATCAACTCCCGTGCTGCGTAGCCCTCACGAGCCGAGCTCGAACGACGTGTTAAGGCACTGGAAGAGGAGAACGGACGTCTTCACGCGAAGCTCACCGGTTGAAGTGAGCAATCGTCACCGCATCGCGCAGACGCATCTCAGCCCGTGGTGAGAACTTCCCTGGCCGCGTAGTAGGCGTGCAGCGCGGCCTCGCCGCCGGAGCCCAAGGCGGTCATGATCCGCTGGTAGCGGGCGGAGCGGAGGTCTCCGGCGACGATGACGCGGGGGTGTTGGTCGGTAGGCGGGCAGTATCCGTCATGGCCTCTGGTCAGGTCGCCGGACGGTGCAGTCGGCGCGTTCCCGAGGCTGAGATAGGCAGCGTCCGCTGCGACCGTCCGTCGTTCGCCGTCCCGGCCCACCGCTAGCGCTGACACCGCTGTGCCCTCTGCGGGAGCCAGCGTCAGGTGCTCGACCGGGAAGAGTGTGACTCGGGGGTCCTCGCGGATCTCCTCGATCTTGTACTCGTCGGCCGTTGGGTAGGCCACGAGCAATCGGGTGTCGGTGGCCGGGTTGGCGCGCAGGAAGGTGCCGATCGGACGGTCGCCGCCAAGGACGAGGAGGGTACGGCCCCGGACCTCGTCCGCCTCGGCCTGCCAGAGCGGGGGCAGAGCCGGTCCGTCAGGGGCGGTGATCCAGGCAACGTCGCGGAGTTGGAGGGGGCCGACACCAGTGGCGACGACGGCGAACGGGGCGGTAAGACGAGCGCCGGTGTCGACCGTAACGGTCAATGTGACGTCGTCGGCGCGGAGCTCGGTGACCCGTCTGCCGAGTTCGATGCGGCACAGCTCCGTGCTCTTCAGTTCCGTGGTGATGGAGTCGGCCAGCTCCGGGCCGCTGGTGTAACCGCCCAAGACGTTGTTCAGGACCGGGATGCGATAGAGACTGCGGCATAGCGTGTCCGGCTCGATCAGGATCGAGCGCATACCGACGCTGGCAGCCATACGTGCTGCGGCGCATCCCGCGGGGCCGCCGCCGACGATGATCAGGTCGGCGTCGTGGGCGGCGGGCGAAAGATTGCAGGGCGGTGTGTCGGCCATGGGGCTATTCCAGCATCGGGGCTCCGGCGTGCGCAGTGAGTTGTCCCATCACGTATTCGCTGGTGACGAGTTGACGGTTCCCGATCAGGCGACGGGCGACGAGGAGGCCAGCATCGTGGACGTCCGGGCCGGCGTCGCTGGCGCAGGCGTCGGTGACGATCCACGGCGCGTAGCCGTGTTCGAAGGCGTCCGCGGCTGACTTGAGAACGCAGCTTTCTGTGGCGATCCCGCAGAAGACGAGATCGGTCCAGCCCGCCTGGCGGATCAGTTCAGCAGCATCTGGGGTGAGCAGTGTGTAGCCGGTCTTGTCGACGACGGCGTGAGATTCTGCGGCTGCTTCGGCGAGTTCGGGAACCAGGTCGGTCTCAGGCGGCTCCTGAAGCCGGTGCCACTGGAAGAAGCGCTCGTAGGGACTGTTGGGATAGTTGAAGTAACGGGTGAATACGAGAGGTCGTCCGGCGGCGGACCACTGGGCAACCAGGTCGGCAACCGCAGGGACGACGTGGCGGCTGTGACGGTTCACAAAGCCGTTCTGCATGTCGATCACGACCAGCACCGCGCTGCCGATGTCCATCCGATGTCACTCCTGCCCCATGTTCTCAGCTGACGCCCTCGCGAAGAGCGTCCTGAGCGGAACGCAGCCGTTCGACCAGCCCGCTGGTCTTAATGATGGCCTCCCGCATCAGGACGTGCTGCGCGGTCTCCTGGGCGCGGGCCGTGGTGAGCCGGGAGGAGGCGGCGCGTAGGAAGCGCCAGCCGTACTCCTCAGGCATGGAGGGGTCCTGGCCGTCCTCGATCAGCTGCTGGATCTGGCGGGTGAAGCACCACAGGGCCTGGACGGTCAGTTCGCAGGTGACCAGCTCGTCAATGGTGAGGCCGCGCTCGCGGGAGTGGGAGGCGTAGGCGACGCCGGACCAGCCGGCGTAGCCGGTGGAGACTCCTCGTACGCCGAAGGAGACGATGTCCGGATGCTCGAATCCGGTGGCGAGGAGCGATTGCTCCACCGAGCCGTCAAGGGGAGCGGGCCCGCCCGGGGCGCCGCGGTCGACCAGGACCGACGGCGTGGACAGCAAGCGCAGGGCAGTGTCGTAGGAATCTCCGCTCCAGGGACTGGAGGTGACCCAGTAGGCCGAAAGGACGTACTCGGGGTTGGGGACGCGGATGTGCTCCTCGTCCAGGAGGTCGCGGAGCTTGTCCCGTGCCCAGGGCAGGTCGGCGGCGTACGAGCGGTAGCGCCATACAGCGAGTTCGGTGAGCGCGGCGGGCTCGTGGGGCTGAACGAGGTGGAAGACAGCTACCCCGCATGCGAAGACGTGCAGGACGCAGTCCCGAGCTTCGGGGTGGTCCACTCGGGCCGAGGAGGAGTCGAGCCACTTGTCGTCCACGCTCAGCGTCATGTGCGCGCGGAGCTGTCGGGCCCGCTCGACGCCGATGAAGACCGGCAGGAACTTGTGCGAGTCGACTCCGATTCGGCCGGCAACGGGCTGAACGGCGCTGCTCTTCCCGAGCGCTGCCGCGAACCGATCCTTTACGTCCTCCGAAGCGCGGCCGAGCGCGGTGTCGAGGACGGCCTGAGACTCGGCGCGGGGCTGGTAACCCGCCCCACCGCCCTCCCAGTTCGACACGGTCCGGTCGCTGACACCCAAGTACGCGGCGAAGTCCCGCAGGCTCATGCGCAGAGCGTCGCGTAAGAGCCGGGCCTCCCGGCCGGACCATCGCTGCACCGTGACCACCGTCGTACCCCTGTCCGTCACCCGGTGTGGAACGCCGAAACGCCCAGCGTAGCCAGCCCAGTTCGGCAGCGCTGCGGCATTGCTGCAGCACCTGTACGTCACTCCCAGCCATCGGACTGCACCATGCTGTGTCCGCAGGGCCTCGGAGGGGCCCGCCGCCAGGAGGCCCTCCGTCCGTTCTGCCTTGTACCGCGATCAGAAGGAGCAAACGGCATGACCGACATCGTCAAGCGCAACGCCCGCGCCATCCTCCTCGACGGCGACGAGCTCGTCCTCATCAAGCGCACCAAGTCGGGCAGGGAGCCGTACTGGGTTTCCGTCGGCGGAGGGGTCGAGGAGGACGACGCAAGCATCGAGGCGGCCCTGCACCGCGAAGTGTTCGAGGAGCTCGGCGGCAAGCTGGAGCGCGCTGAGCTCGTCCACCTGATCACCGACGAACTGGAGGGCGGCGTCAGTGTCCAGCACATCTTCGCCGCGCGCCTGGAGTCGATGGACCTGGACGCTCGTACGGGTACGGAGTTCGCCAAGCCGGAGCGGGGCGGATACGAGGTGGTCCGGGTGCCGTTCACCGCCGAGGCCGTCCGAATGCTGAACCTGATGCCTCCGGAGCTGGCCGAGTTCGTCGTCGCGAACAAGGACGCGATCGTCTCCGTCCTCGACGCGCCGATCCGCGAGGCGTGAACATGGCACCGGTCCTGGACTTCGTCAGCCTCAACGGGCCCGACAACGTCGGTAAGTCGCTGTTGTCGTTCCGAATTTGAGGGCGGCGTTTTCACTGGTCAGGCATGGGTTGGGTAGTTCGGTGGGAGGTGTGGCCTGTCGGGTTGTCGCTCGCTGGGGAGGCCGGGATGCCGTCGGTTGTCGGACTGCTGGAACAGCACGAGGTTGCTGCTCGTCGTCGGGTCGACGGGCTGCGGGAGGAGGCTGATCGGATCCAGGCCGAGCTGGCCGAGGCCGAGCAGGAATGGCAGGAGTGGTCGGTCGCCCGCAGGCGAGTCGACGCGGTGCTGGCTTCCGGCGGCGATGACCAGGCGGAAGCCTCCCAAAGCTCGCGGGATGCGGTGCAATCGAGGTCACAGGTGCCTGTGTGGCGCGAAGGGCTTGCCTGTTCGGTCCTGTCGGTGGACTACCAGCGGATCGTGCAGGCACTCGCCGACCGGTCCCGGCTTCATCAAGGGCCCTTGACTTGCCAGGAGATGGCCGCGGTGTTCGGGATGGACGTGGTGCCGGCGCGGGTGGAGGCCTTGCGGGCGAAGGCGAAACGCCTGGTCGCGCGGGGATGGCTGACCGAGCCCTCACCGGGCCAGTTCACGCTGGCGAAGGGTGTGGCCGGGCCAGTCGGCGGGTCATGAGCAGGGTCATCGACCAGTAGACGATCGCCTCCGCGCTGGTGGTGCGGCGTTCGTAGTCGCGTGCCAGCCGGCGGGTGCGCATCAGCCAGGCGTTGGTGCGCTCAACGATCCACCGCTTGGGCAGGACCACGAAACCCTTCTGGTCGTCGCTGCGTTTGACGACCTGCAGGACCAGCGCGAGGACGGCCAGGCAGTGCTCGACGAGGCTGCCGGTGTATCCGCCGTCTGCCCAGACCAGGACCAGACGGTGATGCGCCTCGGCCACCCGCTGGAGCAGGACCTTCGCGGCGGTGCGGTCTCCGACGTCCGCAGCGGTGACCATCACGCCCAGCAGCAGCCCGAGACTGTCGACCACCAGGTGCCTTTTGCGGCCGTTGATCAGCTTCCCGCCGTCGAAGCCGCGGCTGTCCGAGCCCACCACGGCGTCGGCCTTGACCGACTGGGAGTCGATCACGGCGGCCGTCGGCTCGATGTCCCGCCCGGCACGGGTGCGGACCCGGTCGCGCAGCCGGTCGTGGAACTCCCCGATCAGGCCGCGGTCGCGCCAGCGGCGGAAGAACGCGTAGACCCGGTCCCACGGCGGGAAATCGGCCGGCATCGCGCGCCACTTGATTCCGTTGTCGACCAGATACCGGACCGCGTCCAGTATGGCCCGGTGGCAATACGCCTCCGGCTGCCCGCCGCGGCCCCGCATCCAGCCCGGCACCGGCAGCAACGGCCGGACCACCTTCCACTCCTCGTCCGTCATGTCCGACGGATAACGCGGCTGCCGGGCCCCGTTGTCGGCGGCGTTTCCGAACCGGTGTGCCAGGCAGTCACACCCCGGAGTGACCGAACTGGACGGCCCAGCCATCGACACGGAACACTCCAACACCGGGGCCTCCTGACGTTGTTCGTTGATTCGACACCATCGAACTGTTCAGAAGGCCCCACCCTTATGCACCGACCATGCCGTCACCACCCAAACGGGAACCCCGGTTCGAAGCCCACTCCCCAAGGCCGGAACGACAACAGCAACTAAGACGACCCATCTGGGGCGGCTGGCCGAGCGGTGGAACAGCTTCCAGCCGCTGGGTGCCGTCCACGAGCACGACCCTGAGCCGTGGGCGCGGGTGGCGGCCGGCGACTACGCCCGGTGGTGGTTCGAGACGTCCACGACCGTCGAGCTGACCGAGATGCTGCTCGCCGGCCACGCCAAGCGGGCCGCCTCCCGCGAGACGGGACGTACGGGGCTGCTCGACCGGGGCCTGCCCATGCTGCTTGCGGTGGCCACCGCCACCTGCGTCGTCAAGGACGGGCTGACGGTCAGCGAGGCGTTCAAGACCGTATCGGGTATCGCCGGTTCGCGAGCCGCCTCGCCGGAGACCTCGATCCTCCTGCTCCCGTCCCTCGACGCCGAACGCAGCTACGCCATCACGAGCGTCCGCGAGGGCCGTCCGTGGACCGGGATCTACCCGGCGTATCAGAAAACGCTGCACGCGGTACTGCTCCAGCAGGCGGATCACGGCTCGTACACCGCGGTCGTGGACTGCGAGGAACGGTCCCTGGACGCGGTACAGAGCGACGTACTCGATCACCTTGGCCTCGACCCACTCACCAACGGGAGTCCCCAATGACCCAGAACTCCCCGCCCTTGGCCATGCCACCGGGCCTGGCTCGCGCCATCGAGACCCTCCAGAACAAGGATCGGCACCGCCTCGACGACACCGTCACACGGCTCCACACCGTCAACGGACTCCTGTGGGACACCGAGGACAGGGTCCGTAGCGCCTTACTCTCCGCCGCCCAGGTCACCGACTGCAAGCGGGAGATCGACCAGCTCAACGCCGAGCGCAACGCGCTCGCCGAGCGGGCCGACGAGGTCCTCGGCTCGCTGGCGGACGCGGGCCGCGCCGATGCGCCGCTGCACACCGAGACCCTCGCCTCAGTCGTCGACCGTCTGTCGGTGCTGACCCTGCGAATCTGGCACAGCGAGCGAGCGGCAGCCCGGGACTCACTGGCCCGCCGACGCGTCCCCGCACTCCACGGCCAACGCGAAGAACTGTGCGCCGCCCTCGACGCACTGGTCTCCGATGTCGTCGCCGGCCGACGCCGACTGCCGTTACCCGCCCGCTTCAAGCTGTACGGGCGGGACGACACCGCACCCGCAGAGATCAAGCCCAGTCGGCACCTCCGCCGGGTCCTCGCCCTTGGTGGGCTGAGCGAGTGCGGCAAAAGCACCAGCGCTGAGTTCGTCCAGCGCACATGCGGCGCCCAGCGCCTCAAGATCGGCTTCCTTCTCCGGCAGGCCGCCCACCGCAATGGCCTCGCGGACCCCTACGCGCTTTCGGCCCGCCGACAGGCCGAGCTACTGCTCGCCGAGCTGAACCGCTTCGCGGACGCCCACGTCGACACCTCGCTGTTCACCATCGAGTCCGTCCACGACGACGCCTCGATCGCCGAGCTCAAGCAGCTCATGGGCGACACCCTCCAGATCGTCTACCTGGACGCCTCCTTCGCCGTACGCGTCGACCGCTCCGGTACTCCGGCCCAGGCTGTCGCCGCAAAGGACGAGATCAAGATGAGCCGTGGCGCCCACCAGGTCGCCGCGCTCGCCGACCACGTGATCGACAACAGCGGCAGCGTCGCCGCTCTTCGCGCGCGGCTCCGGCGCATAGCCGCCCCGCCCTCCGCCACGGCGCTGCGCGTGGCCACCCCGTACGGACTCGGCCTGCCTGCCGCCATCGCCTCGGCGACGGCCGACTTCACCGACGCGATAAGGGCATACGGCCCCGGCATACGGCTCGCTGCCCTGACCGGCAGCCCCAGCGAGGGCACCTGGATCGCCGGCTGGTCCGATCTGGACCTCCTCGTGATCGCCGAACACGAGACCACCGGCCGGGTCCACGAGGCCCTGGAGCAGTACCGGACCGCCCTCGACGGTGCAGCCTCCCTCAGTCCCACCGTCGTCACCGCCGGCGAACTAACCGCCCGGCGCCTCACCCCACGCCTGGCGTTCGTCCTCCACCAGATCCAGCAGGGCGGCCCCGTCCTGCACGCTGCACCCGACCTCGAACTGCCGGCGATCAACCGAGACGAGCTCGCGCTCGCTGCCGTCCGCGAACTCCCCCAGGTCATCCTGACCATCCGCCGCCTGCGCGCTGAGGCGGGGCCGACGACACTGCGGCAGCTCTACAAGCACCTCGTGCTCGCCTGCCGCCTCCTTCTCCGCGAGCACAACCAGTGGGAGTCCGGCCCCGACCGGATCCTCGCCGCGGCCTCCCGCATGCCGGGCCTGCCCACCCTCTCGGTGCCCTCCCTGGCCGAGATCGCCGACGCCTGGCGCGACGGCGACACCGAGCCCGTCCTCACGCCCGTCGCCGCGGCTGTCGACCAGCTCCTCACCTGGTACGCCCACCAGCTCGCCGCCTGAACAACCTCCCTCGCCTTCCCCCTTCCGCAGCCGACAGGAGCTCCGCCATGCCCGAAACCGTCCTCGTGCCGCCCTTCTCCGCAAGGATCGTCGAACGCCTCAGCGTCGGAGCCACGAGCCGCCGCGAGCGCGTCATCCACTCCCTGGACGGCCTGGAGGAACCGGTCCGGCCCGACACCCTCGCCAACACCGGGGCCCACCTGTGGCACCTGCTCCAGGAACAGGTGCCGGACGGACTCGCCCCCGTGGACTTCCTCCTCGGTCTGGACGCCGGCGGCATCCTGCCGACCGTCTCCCTCGCCGGCGCCGCCCGCCTGCCCTACAAGATCGCCTGGAAGCTGCACCTCCCGCTCGACGGCGCGGTCCGCTTCAGCGAGCCCCACGCGATGCGCACCGACGTCTTCGCGTACGGCATCACCCCCGGACAGCGCATCGTCATCGTGGATGACGAGATCACCACCGGACGGACCCTGGCCGACCTCACCCGACGTCTCCGCGAGGCCGGCGCCGTGCCACTGGCGGCGGCCTGCCTGGTGGAGGACACCACCCGCGGGGCCCGCGACCTGCTCACCGGCCTCGGGCTGCCCCTGGTCTCGCTCACCACGATCGAAGGCGCGGCATGACAGCGGTCGCCCCGGCAGGGATCCGGTTCCACCACGGTTCCCTGGTCGTCCCCGCCGGGGCCGTCCACACCACTCCGCTCGGGTACGCCCGTGACAGCGTTCCCGTCGGCGCGCCGCTCCCGGTTGCCGCTGCGGCGGAGCTCGTCCGCCGCTTGAGCAGGTGCGGCGAGATCCAGGTGGCCTTCGAGGGGAAGCTCGGCGACACCCTCCTCGCGCTCTCGGGCATCCGCGCGGTCCTCGACTGGCTACGACTGCGCTCGGTGCGCGTGACCGTCCAGGCGGTGGGTCCGTACGCCGAGCTGATCGCCCGCACCGAGCTGATCACGCAGCCCCAGGCCACCACGCCCAACGGCTGGCGCGCCGTGATCGGCGACCGTCCCGGCATCGAGGCACACGGCGCCGAGGCTGCGGTAAGCCTGGTGCTCGACCCGGCGGCCCCGCCCTGCTGGTCGAGCGACGGCCGCGCCCACCCGGACTTGCCCGCCCGCCACTACCTGGCCCTGGAGCGCCGCCTCGGCATCCGCCTCCCCGACACGACTCCCTTCGCTCCCACTCTCGCCACCAGGCCGAACCACCTCGTGGAGGAACTGCGTTCGACGGGCTGGCTGGGCAACCTGAACCTCGCCGCCATCACCGCCACCAGTTGGCCGGAGCGTAAGGACTACACCGCCCAGCGCTACATCGCCCTTGCCGAGCACATCGCCGAGGCACAACAGACGCAGGCCCGCCTGCTGCTCATCGGCGGCAACCCGACCGACGGGCTCCGCATCACCGCAGAGGCTCCCCGGCGCCACGTGCAGGTCCTCCGCCTCGACGGGATGCCGGCCGACCACCTCACCGACCTCTTCCCGCACTACCACCTCATCGTCGGCAACGACACCGGCCTCACACACCTCGCCGCTATGGCGCGCGGCCGGAACGGCAGCAGCCCGCCGGTCGTCGGCCTGTACGCGCGCCACAGCCACAGCAAGTGGCGCACCGGCCTGCCGCACCACCACGCCGTCGCCACCGACCTGTCCGACCGCATGCACCAGGGCGACCTCTGCCCCGTCCGCGACGCCATCGCCACGGACACGGACATCCACATGGATGCCTTCCCACCAGCCGCACTAGCCCAGGTCTGCCTCGAACTGCTCAACGGGGTGAGGCCATGACCATTCGAAGTCCCCTTCGGCTCGGTCCGGTACGCCGCTTCACCCGCAACCTGCTCTGCCCCGTCGACATCCTCGGCCGCCCACTGCTGCTGAAGTACACCCGCGACCCAGCCGAAGCCCGCGAGGAGATCCGCGGCCACGCCCGCCTGGCCCGGCACTACCGCGTACCCGCCCTGCACACCCACCTACGCGTGCCAGGCGGGCACCTCCTCGCCTACGAACGCCTCTTCGGCGGTACCGATCAGGGTCTCCTGCTCGACCTCCTCAACGCGGACGAGCCGAGCGGTGAGCTCCGCGCCTACATGGACCAACTCACGACCGCGTACCGGGAGGCCATCCTCACGACGGCATGGCTCGCCGATCCGGCCCTCGTCGTCCGCAAGCTGTACTGGGACCGCGCGGCGCCCGGCGGGCGGCTCGACACGTACTACGCCGGGAAAGATTTCCTGGTCGCCGACGGCCTCATCGACCTCCCAATCTCCAGCCTCGGCACATACACCCTGAGCATCAACGGCCGTCAGCACCGCCTGGACTGGGCCGCAACCCTCCGCCGGCTCCGTGCCCACTTCGCCACAGACGAACCGGTCTGGGCGGCCCTCACCCAGGGAGACCCCACCGACGTCAACCTCGCCCACCCGCTCGCCTGGTTCGACTACGACACCGGCGGGATGAACAGCATCCCCGGCGAGTTCGCGAACTTCCTCTGGTACGCCTCCACCCTCGGCGGCTGGCTCGTCCCCACGTACAACCCGACCGCCTTCGCCGACCACCCCGCTACCTTCGCCCATCTCCCGGCGAACACCCCCGCCCTCCGGCGAGCAGACGTCGACCACGTCACGGGCACCATCACCATCGACTACGCGCCCCGCTTGTCGGCGCCCAGGCGAATCGCTGTGACCACGTACTGGAACCGGCTCGTACAGCCGATCGCCGACCGCCTCTGGCCCGGCGAGGACCTGGCAAACCTGCTTCGTCCTTACCTCGCCATGCGCATCCTCGGCGTCTACAACCTGGCCGACCTTGCCCCCGAGGACCGGCTCCTGCTGCTCGCCCGGCTCGCCGAAGCCATGAGCCCCACCTTCGACCCCAACACCTACTTCTTCCCAGTGGAGTCACCATGCCCGGCCCCCTGAACGGCCGCACCGCCCTGGTCACCGGAGCCACCGGCGGCATCGGTTCGGCCATCGCTCGCCGCCTCGCCACCGACGGCGCCACCGTCGCCCTCGCTCACCTCGACGACGACCATGCCGCAGCGGAACTCGCCACCCAGGTCACCCGCAGCGACGGCACCGCCATCCCGCTGACGGCCGACCTCCGCGAAGCCGACGCCGTGCGCACCCTCTGCCACCAAGCCCACGACCGACTCGGCCCACTCGACATCCTGGTCAGCAACGCCGGCGCCTACCCGCGCCGAGCGTGGACGGAAACAACGCCCGCCCATTGGGAAGACGCCCTGGCCACCAACCTGACGAGCCACTACCTCCTCGCGCACGAGCTCACCCCTGCTATGTCGGCTGCCGGTTGGGGCCGGATCATCACGATCGGCTCCGTCCTCGCCACGGCGGGCCGCCACGACCTCGTTGGCTACATCAGCGCGAAAGCCGGCCTCGAAGGACTCACCCGCGCCCTCGCCCGCGAACTCGGCCCCGCCGGCATCACCGCCAACTGCGTCGCGGCTGGTTCCATCCGCGTCCCCGCCGAGGACACGGTCGTCGACGACCCGGAGGCCATGGCCGCCCGGCAGCTCGGCCGCCAGTGCGTCCAACGCCGGGGCCGCCCGGACGACATCGCCGCAGCCGTCGCCTTCCTCGCCACCGACGACGCCGGCTTCATCACTGGGCAGACCCTGCGCGTCGACGGGGGCTGGATCCTTGGCTGACATCTGGCTCATGCGCCACGGCGCCTACGAAGGCCACCGCCCCGGCTATCACGCCCCGCACGAGGCCGCCCTCACCGTGGAAGGCCACGACCAGGTTCGACGCTCCCTGCCCCTCCCCGAGGGCGTCACCGCCATCGTCACCAGCCCGATCCCCCGCGCCCGCCAGACCGCAACCCTGATCTCGCACCTCACGGGCCTGCCCATCGTCGCGACCTCCGGCCTCCTCGCCGAGTGGCGTGCACCGAGCATCATCATCGGCCGCACCGCCGAGACCTACCCGCCGGCCTACCGCGCCTGGCGAGCCCACCGTCTCGCCAACCCCTCCCTACGCTGCGAAGACGGCGAGAGCCTCACCGACCTCCACACCCGAGCCCGCCACTGCGCCGCCTTCCTCCACCACAATGCTGGGCGCAACGGCCCCCTCTTGGCCGTCGCCCACACCCTCCTCCTCGGCGTCCTCACCCGACTCACGGAGGGACCCATGGCATTCACCACCGCCATGAGAACCCCCTGGCAGTTCGCCGAACGTCGTCTCTTCACGATCAACCAGCCCGCGGCACCGGATGTGCGCGCACCTCGCCGATGAACCATCCTCGCTCTCCTCCGCGCCCCGCTGTAGAGCGCTGATGGTGATCATCAACGACCCCCTGGGAACCACGCTCCGTCGAACGTGCTCCAGGGAGTTACTGAGGTTCCGTGCGTGATGTCGCCGATAGCAGGTCACTGACCTCCGCTCGTGGCGTGCCAGCGCGCGACATCACCCAAAGATCATCTGTAGGGATGCCAGCACCTCCTCTCAAGCACAGGCTCCTTCAGGCCCATCCCGCTAACCACGGCCCAGGCGATAGATCGCACGCACGTACTGGCAAAACTTCCTGCACCGCTTGGGGAGATGCAGCGCGGTGAAGTGCCACGCGTTCTCGGGGGAGGGTGGCTTCCTGGTGCAGCCGAGGTTTCGGGGCGCCGTGATCCCCACGAGGGCAAGCAAACGGACCGGCAGACAACTGCCGCCGAGAGCCCCATACTGGGCCAAGGTTCGGTTGGAGGCGTGGGGTCGCAATGCACAAATTTCTTGCCATCGGCGTTGGAAGATTCGACGGGGGAGACGAGGGGGCCCTCGACGGAGAAGACACTCTAGCAATAAACGAAATTGCGCCACTTCGCTTTGCGAGCATCAAGGCAACTCAAGTCGCCACTGCTCTTACTGCCCTCGGATTAGTTCCCACCAACGGCAGTCCGATCCTCGATCCGCGCCATGAAGACTTGCGAGCGGTCCTACGCGAAGCCCGTATCGATCGAAACTGCGATGGCGTCGTTATACATTACATCGGCCATGGGATCGCCGATAGCGACCTCGGAACGCTGCATCTCCCTGCGAGGGATACTGACCTCGCGCTACTCGGAGAAACGAGCATTGATCTGGGCGCACTTATTAATTCGGTCGAGGCCAACCAGGTTGGCCCGCAGGTTCTATTGCTTCTCGATGTTTGCAATGCAGGAGAGGCGACCCGGTTCCAGGCCCTTAATTTGCTGCGCTCCAGCCGCAGAAGAGCATGGGTGATCGGCGCATCAACCCGTGATGAGAGTGCATTCAAGGGCCGATTCTCCGATGCCGTAGTGCAGACGCTTAAGCGACTCGAAGACGGATGGCTCGACATCCACCCATCTCTTGAGTACGTACCTGTCGAAACGATCGCATCAGAGATTGACATGTCGCTCACCAGGATCTGCACCGATGACCACTCTGCTCTGCCGCAATCGCTAACAGTTACCCCAAGGACCGACCTTAACGAGGGTTCTCCACCCTTCTTCAAGAACCCCAACTATGGGATAACCCCGCAAGCTCGGCTCCTCATGAGGGCCGAGGCCGAGGTCCGAGAATTTGCAGAGCAGCTAGACGAAGGGATCGATGCATTTCACTTCGCGACAAGAGCGACTGGCGTCCCACACCAAACAAGGATAACGGGCCGTTGCTTCTTCGCTGGTCGGGAGGAGCAGTTGCAGGATCTTTCCGAGTGGATGGATACAGGACGTGGCAGTTCACTTCGAGTGGTGACGGGTAGTCCGGGCGCAGGAAAATCTGCACTCCTCGGGGTACTTGTCTGTCTTTCACACCCTGATTTGCACGAAGCAACACCCTCAGTTGCTAGTAAGATCCCCTCACACCTCCAGCCTTCCTACAACGAGAGCGTTGCTGCAGTCCACGCAAGATCTCGAGATATACACCAGATACTGAGCTCGCTCGCGCGGCAGTTGCACATTCAGGAACCGAATGATGGGAACTTGACGCCCGCGCATCTTATCGAAGCAATCCTGAACAGTTCCGAAATCCCGATCGTGATTGTGGACGCCCTGGACGAGGCAGTTCACCCGGTCGATGTGATGTCCAACCTTCTCATGCCACTGAGCATCGCAAGGAATACACGAGGCGAGCCGGCATGCCGCGTTCTCGTCGGTACTCGCCCTTGGAGCCAGTTCTCCGTGCTGCTGAAAGCTGCTGCGCGAGGTGGAGGACTCATCAACCTTGACAATGTCGCAGCCGATACGGTCAAGAAAGATCTAGAGCAGTACGCTCTGGAGCTCTTGAGGAGTCAGCCGCGTTTTCGTGCGCCAGACCAAAAGCCGACGGCGCTACTGATCGCGAAGTCCATTGCTGACGTTCTTTCTCGCAAAGAGGTGGTGGGCGCGTTTCTGATTTCCGGTCTTTTCGTACACCAAATCGGCATCGGAATCGACCTCAGCGCAACCGAAAAGATCAGCGAGCTCGTTCCGCGTTCCTTGCCTCAGATGCTGGAACTACACCTTGCGCAGCTTGGCGGCACCAACAATCGCTGGATGCGTCCTATAATGGCAGCGCTAGCACACGCGAAGGGTGAGGGCATTCCGGCGGTGGTCCTTCAGGCCGCATCCTCCGCGTTCGTCGCCCAACCACACCCGGCGGATTCGTCAACACTCGGCCCAACCGACGATGAGGTAGCGGAGGTTTTGACTGCTACTTCATTCTATCTGCGATATTCCGTGGATTCGGATGGCCGCACCCTATACAGATTCTTCCACCAAGCGTTGGCTGACCACCTACTCAGCCACCCGCTAGATCCCAATCGTCGATCACAGGACAAGGCAGCCGATGCTCGGGGTCTCTTGAATTCGATGAAGACGTTGGTCGAAAATCCTAGAGTTAGGTCGGTACAGGCGTTTTCGCGCGACTTCTGGAAGTCCGCGCCGACTTACCTATTGCGGCATGTGATACAGCATGCGCTAGATGGCGGCGAAGTCGATCGCCTGCTCACCGACACCGAATTTTTGGTCCACGCTGACCCGAATACTCTTCTGCCGCTGTCGGGATACGCCAGAGGGGTTCAGGCTCGTATAGCGGCTGCAGTCTACCGGACTTCAGCAATGAGGCACATCACAGCTGGCTCTGGCGTCCGTCGTCGAATTCTGGCGCTCGACGCAAGCCGGTATGGCGCACGCGACCTCTTGAGATCACTCCAGCTCACGGAAGAGATAAATACTGGCTTGGCCATTCGATTCCTATGGACGACAGGAGGCCAACTTCGCGACACACTCGACCATGAGTTTGATGGCCACACCGCGGCGGTTACCGATCTCACGAGTGCGTCTTTCCGTGGCAATATGGCTATCGTAAGCGCCAGTGAAGACGGGTCTCTGCGAGTTTATGATGCTCGAGCCGGCTGGACTTTGGCTCATAAGCAGACATCTCACACGGACTGGATTCTTTCACTCAAGGCTATCGACGTCGACGGAGCTTCTATCGTTGTCTCGGCGGGCGTTGATTGCACCGTAGTTGGCTGGGATTTCTCATCAGCCGAAGAAAACAATTTTACCGTCGGTCAGCATGCTGACTGGGTTCGAGTTCTGGCCGTCCACGAAATGGACGGAAGGGCGATCGTGGTTTCAGGCGGCGATGACCGTGAAATCCGAGTTTGGGACCTCGCGGCTTGCGAGATGATCGGTGATCCACTGCAGGGCCACAGAGATTGCGTTTATGGGCTTGCGATCGCGCGCATCGGGGGTAATAGCATCCTGGTTTCTTCGTCGCGCGACGGCGAGGTCATAGTGTGGGACCTGTCAACGCGAAATATCCTGCGGCGCTTCGCTCCCTTTTCTGATGACTGGATCCGAGCGATTGCAATCTCGGAAGGTCACAGAGAGGCTTTGCTCGCGAGCGAAGCAGGCCGTATTAGTATTTGGGATCTATCTGGTCTTGAGGAAAAGACTAGATCCTCGGTGTCGTCTGCCAATTCGATCCGGGCCTTGGATCCAGTCGTCGTCAACGGTGAGGCGATGGCCGTCTCCTGTGCATCCGATGGCGTTCTTACTATGTGGACTAGGCAGGCTACGCCGTTCCCCTTCCCGTTCGCATTCAGGGGATTCCATCCTTACGCACTGTCGACGTCATCCATTGACGGAAAGCCGATTGCTCTGATTGGGGCTAAAGACGGCAGGGTCCTAAGCCTGAACTTGAGCTCTGATGAGGACCTGGGAGATCCCTGGGTCAGGCAGGTGGATAAAGACGATGATGCATGGATGTTCGACGATGAAAGAGAGGGGGTGTTCTACACCGTCACCATCGGCTTTATTGATGGCAATCCTATTGTTTACACGGGTGATAATGCTGGCACAATCTCTCGGTGGATAATCGGTAAATCGTCCGAATCGGATGTAGTGGTTTACGGGCATAGTGAGCAGATTGTGCAAATCAAAGCTGTTGAACATCTGTCTGGCGACATTCTGATCAGTGGTAGCGCTAATGGATTCATAGCGATATGCGATCTAGCTACAGGGGCACCGATTACCGAACTAGGCCGTGCCGAAAGTCCTCTTGGCCGAGTTAGAGCTTTCGCAGTGAGCACACTGGGCGAGCAGGTTCGCATCGTTGCCGGCCATGATTCCCTTGCGGTCTGGGACGGTGCTGATCCTGCGGAACCTATCCATACTTTCAACCGATTCGACAATTCGGTTGCCGCTGTGGCGGTTGCTGAATTCGGGCAGACCATCATGTGCATAACTGGCCATCAAGGCGGCTCTATTAGGTTCTGGGATATAAACAGAGAGGAGGCCCTAGGAACGAAGGTTCGTGCCCATAAAGATCGAATCATCGATATTGTGAATGTTGGCGATCCCGAAAGCATGCATGTTGCTTCTATCTCCGAAGATGGTGCCGTGCGGGTGTGGGACGCGCGCGCCATGAAGCCGACGGGAAGATTTCAACTAACAGGAGCTCGACCCACGTGCGTGGCCTCGTTTTTCACGAAGCGGGTAAGTGTGCTGGTCGTTGGGTACGAGGATGGAAAGCTCGATTTCCTTGACCCTGCTTCGGGCGTCGCCGTCACCGATCCAATCACCTTCCCTTTCGGCGTCAACGCTGTTGATATCACCCACAGTGGCCTTATGGCAGTTTGCTTCTCTCGGCAGATCGCCTTTATAGAACTGGATGAAGAATGGTGAAGATTCTCATTATCCACGGGATAGGAAACTATCGACCCTCGATTACCCCCGAAGATGCTGCGAAGCTGTTGCAGGATTCGTGGTTAAAGGACTTGATTGGGGCGGGGTCGATGGCCGGTGAGAAAAAAGTTGGGATTTCAGTCGCATACTACGCGCATGTCTTGCGAGACAGCGAGGCTCAAGGACCCGTCTCGGATCAGCGTCTGAGCCTTGAAGAATCTCAACTATTTCTGTCGTGGGCTGCGGCGTATGGAATCCCTAGCGATCAGGCCCAAGGAATTCTTACCAAGCCGATCCGGCAAATCGCAAGTTGGGTGGCGAACCGGGGCGGTGCCAGCACCGAGGCCGTGACATCACTGATCTTGCGCTTCATCCGGGAAGTGAACTCATATTTCACTTCGGAAGTGAATCGGAGTCGGGTGCAGGCTCTAATTGAGAGCGAGATCCGGTCTCAGAAGCCGGACTTGATCCTGGCGCACTCTCTGGGATCGGTGATCGCTTACGAAACACTTTGGAGTTCTGGCTGCCCAGTCGAAAAATTGATTACGGTCGGCTCTCCGCTAGCTCTGAAGGGGGGCATCTTCGACCGAGTTATCCCTAACCCTGTGAACGGCCTCGGAAAAAGGCCAATCGGAGTGAACGAATGGCTTAATGTTGCCGACTGTGGCGACATTGTGGCAGTTCCTCGGTTTCTTTCAGAGAGTTATGCGGGCATCCGGATAGATCACGAGACAAATATTGGGAAATTTGCGTTCCACGGTCTCAAGAACTACCTAAGGTCGCCCGAGGTCCGGAAATTGATTTTCCCAATCAGGGACGAATGAGTATCATCGAACCAACTGTGCGATATTGGCGACTCCGAATCTGGTTCGGCCACTTACAGGATTTCTCCGCGTTCGAACCCTGTGATGTAGTCACGCTGCTCGGCCTCTAGACGCAAGGCAGTCACGGCCGAAGGCTCTTCCGGAAGGGGCTCAGCCCGGAGGTACGTTCCAATACACTCCGTGGCATCGTCCACGGCTACCCAAACAGGGTGGCCCTGCCGAGTACTGAGAGTATGCCAGTACCACATTATTTGAGTAGCTCCCGTCAGTCTGCCTCTCAGTTCTTCTGAAGCCAGTACGAGCGTGTACGTATCGATAGTGTGCACTAGTTGCAGGAGTGCCTCGGGGCCGCTGTGGCCCCTCTCTTCTTCCAGAGTGTGCTTGAGGTGATGAATAGAAATCAGGGCTTTCCTAATTTCCTTGCTGGCTTCCTCTTGTCGTGCGTTGAGACGGTCATATTCGATGTCCCGTCGCCGCTGCCTATCGGTCCAGACCGTAGTCCAGGCGCTTGCGGCTAGCCCGAGTACGACGCCAGCAAGGCCGATCAAGGCTTCTTTCACGTGCTTGCCCCCTAACTAAGGTGCGACTGTCGAGGGCACTTCTACCACTCTGCTTGATGTCCCGTCTGCCGTCGGCCCGCACTCGTGTGGAGCTTGCGTGATTCAGGGCGTCAAGGTGGAGCACGCCACTGTACAAAGGACCTTGACGCCCTGGGCCACGACTGCTCGCCCTACCCGGGTTGATGGCAATCCGGGGTGGGAGTCTGGCATCCGCGCCGACAATGGACCCGCGGTCGCCGACCGGGCCTGGTCCATCTCGGAGCCCGAGCGCCCCCGCCGGAGGCACGTTGACCCACAGCTGTACGTCTCGCCTGATGCCGCCGACTTCCCCCTCGTGGGCGCGCGCGGCGCCGGCCGTGCCAAGCGGGGCGGAGACACGAGCGACGGCGCGGCCGGGAGCCGGACGCGCACCCGGCGGAGCAGCAGCGGCGCCGGGCCCTCGAGGAAGTGGAGACAGGCTTCGACACCGCTCGGCGTCGGGCTGAGTCAGGTGCGGGCCGCGCGGAGCTTGGGGGTGGGCTCCGAGGCGATGCGGGGCTCGGTCGGCGCTCGTCCGGAGGGCTTCCAGGATGAGGGGCTGGTTCTTCGTGCCGTGAGTAACGCGCGCGGTCTCTTGGAGCGGTGTGGCGGTTCCTCTGGCCTCTCGGCGCCTGGGACTTTTCAGGGACTTTCAGCGCTGTCCGAGGGACTTCCAAGGGACTTTTCGCCGCCTAAGACGGCAAGCGGCTGAAAGATCAGAAAGGGCCTCCGACGCAGGTCAGAGGCCCTTTCTGAGGCAAAGCCGCAGGGAGCGGCAGACGAGTCGGGCTGTACGCCGGGTTCTGTGCCCCGGGACCTCGCGGTCGTCGGGGCGACGGCCATCCATCTAGGGCTGCCGTTGCCGACAGCCTCGTGCGGTCTACCCGCGGACTCGGGCGGGCAGCCCTCAAGCGTCCGCGCGGGGTCGTATTCCTACGGCCCCTCTTGACCTTGCTCCAGGTGGGGTTTACCGAGCTGCCCAGGTCACCCTGGGCACTGGTGGTCTCTTACACCACCGTTTCACCCTTACCGGCGGCCGAGGCCGCCGGCGGTCTGTTTTCTGTGGCACTGTCCCGCGGGTCACCCCGGGTGGGCGTTACCCACCACCATGCCCTGTGGAGCCCGGACGTTCCTCGGCAGGACCCAGAAGGTCCCGACGCGGCCGTCCGCCCGGCTCGTCTGCCGTGCCGCCCATCTTAGACGGCCGTCTCGGGCGGGCGCGAACAGCGGCCTCCCCGGAGACTCCTCGTCGCAGCCTACGGTCCGCCCCGGGGGCACCGACCCGCGGCCGGAGGCGCGTACGGCCTGGCCGCGGCGGGCCGTAGGCTGCGACGGGGCCGTCGAAGGTCCGCCGCGGGTCGGGGGCCGCCGCGGCAGTGAGCTGTGAGGGAGATGCCGTGCTCGTCCTGTTGCCGCCGTCCGAGGGCAAAGCTACCGCGGTACGGGGCCGCCCCGTCGCGCTGGACACCTTGTCGCTGCCCGGGCTGAACGACGCCCGGTCGGCCGTACTGGACGAGCTGGTGGAGTTGTGCCGCGCCGACGAGGAGAAGGCCGCGGCGGTGCTGGGGCTCAGTGCGGGCCTGCGGGGCGAGGTCGCCAAGAACGCCGGACTGCGGGAAGCGGCCACACTGCCCGCGGGCGAGCTGTACACGGGGGTGCTCTACGACGCCCTTGGGCTCTCCACCCTGGACGCGGCGGCCCGGCGGCGGGCACGGCAGTCGGTGCTGGTCTTCTCCGGGCTGTGGGGAGCGGTGCGGCTCACCGACCGCATTCCGGCGTACCGCTGCTCGATGGCGGTACGCATGCCGGGGCTCGGCGGGCTCGCCGCGTACTGGAAGCCGCACATGGAACGGGTGCTGCCGGAGGTGGCGGACGGCGGGCTCGTCCTCGACCTGCGCTCGTCGGCGTACGGCGCGGCCTGGAAGCCGCGCGGGGAGGTCGCCGGGCGTACGGCCACGGTCCGGGTGCTCCAGGTCACGGTGGTGGAGGGCGTGGAGCGGCGCGCCGTGGTGAGCCACTTCAACAAGGCGACGAAGGGGCGGCTGGTACGGGCGCTGCTCACCTCGGGAGCCCGGCCCCGGTCGACCGTCGCCCTGGCCGAAGTGCTCCGCGACCTCGGCTTCACCGTGGAAGAGGCCCCCGGCGGACGGCTCGACGTCCTGGTCCAGGACATCCACTAGCCCGCCGAGCGCCCGACGCGGCACCCGGTCGGCGGCCCCGGCACCCACCCGCCTCCCCGCCCCCGTTGCACAGAGTGCAACGGGCGTTGCACCGCCTGGCCGCCCCCGTCAGGATGAGGCCATGACCTCCGTGCTCGACCTCGCCCCCGTGATCCCCGTCGTCGTGCTGGAGAACGCGGGCGACGCCGTGCCGCTCGCGCGGGCGCTGGTGGCCGGGGGGCTGCCGGCGGTCGAGATCACGCTGCGGACGCCGGCCGCGGTGGACGGGATACGGGCGATCGCCCGGGAGGTGCCCGACGCGGTGGTGGGCGCCGGGACCGTCCTCACCCCGGAGCAGGCGGACGCCGCACGTGCCGCGGGCGCGGGGTTTCTGATCAGCCCGGGGTGGACCGCTCGGCTGCTCGACGCGATGCGGGCCTCGGGCCTGCCGTTCCTGCCCGGGGTGTCCACCGCCTCCGAAGCGCTCGGGCTGCTCGAACTCGGCGTCACCGACATGAAGTTCTTCCCCGCCGAGGCGGCCGGCGGCGTCAACTACCTGCGTTCACTGGCCTCCCCGCTCCCCCGGGCCAGGTTCTGCCCGACCGGCGGCATCGACGCGGCGAGGGCACCGGAGTACCTGGCCCTGCCCAACGTGCCCTGCGTCGGCGGCACCTGGATGATCCCGCAAGCCGCCCTGCGTGAGCGCGCCTGGGAGAAGATCACCGAACTCGCCCGGGGCGCCGCCGCGTTGGGCGGCGCCGGCTAGCCGGCGGACGGCCCCAGACGCTCAACCCCGCAGATGCCCCGTGTCGTTCCACGACCGCAGCGACGCGTTGCCGTCATCGAAGTAGGCGATCTCGCCGAGCGCAGCCGGGTCCAGGTGCATCCGGAAGAGCGCCGACTCGGGCGCGTCCAGCGCGAGCCTGGCCAGCGTCTTGATCGGTGTCACATGGCTGACCAGCAGCACCGTACGACCGGCGTACCGCGCCAGCAGGTCGTCCCGGGCCCGGGCCACCCGCACGCTCACCTCCGCGAAGCTCTCCCCGCCGGGCGGGGCGACCGCGGGCGAGGCGAGCCACGCGGTCATCTCGGCCGGGAAACCGGACCACACCTCGGCGAAGGTGAGCCCGTCCCACGTACCGAAGTCCGTCTCCCGCAGGTCCTCGGCCACGGTGACCTCCAGTCCGAGCGCCGCGGCAGCCGCGGCAGCCGTCTGACGGCAGCGGGCCAGCGGCGAGCTGACCACCGCCGTCACGTCCCCGCGGGCGGCGATGGCCGAGGCCGCGCGTCCGGCCTGCCACCGCCCGCGCTCGGCGAGCGAAGGATCCTCGCCCCCGCTGCCGGAGAACCGTTTCTCGGCGGTGAGCGCCGTCTCCCCGTGCCGCAGCAGCAGGAAGGTCGTCGCGGTGAAGGACGCGTCCGGCACCGGTGAACCCGGCCCCTACAGACCGGAGTCCGCGGTACGCACCAGGATGCGGCGGCAGTTCTCGCACCGCACCACCGTGTTCGCGGGCGCCGCCCTGACCTCGTTCAGCTCGGTGATGTTGAGTTCGAGCCGGCAGCCCTCACAGCGCTTCTGGTAGAGGCGGGCCGCTCCGATGCCGGCCTGCTGGCCGCGCAGCTTGTCGTAGAGCTTGAGCAGGTCGTCGGGGATGCCGGCGGCCAGCGTCTCGCGCTCCTTCGCCACGGTGAAGCCCTCGGCGTCGATGCCGGCCAGCGCCTCGGACTTGCGCTGCTCGGCCTCGACGACCTTCGCTTCGAGGGACGCGACCCGGCCGCCGAGTTCGGCCGCCCGCTCCTGGGCGTTCTCCCGGCGCTCCATGACCTCCAGTACGACGTCTTCGAGGTCGGACTGGCGCTTGGCGAGCGAGGCCAGTTCGCGCTGGAGGTTCTCCAGGTCCTTGGGCGAGGTGAGGATGCCGGAGTCCATCCGCTGCTGGTCGCGGACCGCGCGCTGCCGTACCAGGTCGACGTCCTGCTCGGCCTTGGTCTGCTCGCGGGCGGTGTCGCTGTCCTCGGTCCTCGCGGCGACCAGCAGGTCACGCAGCTGGCTGAGGTCGGCGGCGAGACGCTCCAGCTCGGTGTGCTCGGGAAGGTTCTTGCGCTTGTGGTCCAGCTGCGCGATACGCGAGTCGAGGGCCTGGACTTCGAGAAGGCGGATCTGGTCGGCGGGCTCGGCGTTCAGCGGGGGGCTCCTGAGCTGGAAGGGACGTGGGAAGAGGGCGAGTGCGCGGTCCACGGGTCGGTGACCGCGCCCGAGACGTAGGTGCGCAGCGACCAGCCGTGCCGGTCGGAGATCTCGTCGAGCTGGCCGGCCGCCTGCTCGCACCAGGGCCACTCGGTGGCCCAGTGGGCGGCGTCCACCAGGGCGGGCGCGCCGCTCTGCCGGGCTTCGGATGCCGGGTGGTGGCGCAGGTCGGCGGTGAGGAAGACATCGACGCCGGCCGCCCGCACCTCGGCGAAGAGGCTGTCGCCGGAACCGCCGCAGACCGCGACGGTGCGGACCGGGGTGTCGGGGTCGCCCGCGATCCGCAGTCCTGCGGCGGTACGGGGCAGCCCGCGGGCGGCCTGTTCGGCGAAGGCCGCCAGGGTGAGCGGGGCGAGCGGCTCGCAGATCCGGCCGAGACCGCGGCGGCCCTTGGGGTCGGCCGGGTCGGGTACCAGCGGCCCGGTGACCCGCAGGTCGACGGCGGCGGCGAGCGCGTCGGAGACACCGGGGTCGGCGCGGTCGGCGTTGGTGTGCGCGACGAGCAGGCCGATGCCGTTACGGATCAGGTCGTGGACGACGCGGCCCTTGAAGCCGGCCGGTCCTGTGGGCGCCACCGTGGTCGTACCGCGCAGATAGAGCGGGTGGTGGGTGACCAGCAGGTCGGCGCCGATGCGTACCGCCTCGTCGACCACTTCGCGCACCGGGTCGACGGCGAAGAGCACCCGGGTGACCGGGGCCGCCGGATCGCCGCAGACCAGGCCGACAGCGTCCCAGGACTCGGCCAGCTCGGGCGGCCAGAGGGCGTCCAGGGCGGCGGTGACGTCGGCGAGGGTGGGCGGGACGGACGCGGGAACGGGCACAGACACAAGGGGAAGGTTACCGGCCCGCCGGGCCTGCCGGGATGTGCGGTGGTACGGCAGGACGCCGGAGCACACCTGCCCCCCGAACGGGGCGGAATCGGGGGAAGCGACACCCTTATGTGTGAACCGCCCCCACTCGCGTTGATGGTCCGGAAGTCCGAAAACTACCGTCCTGGGACGGAGGTGGACTCTCATATGACCGTCAGTGCCATGGACATCCCGCCGGCCGCCCGCGTACTGCGCCGGTCGGGCTTCACGATCGCCGCGGACGGTTCCTACGCGGCCTGCCTCGCGGAAGCGGAGGCTCCCGCGGGGGCGGAAGCGGCTGCGGGGGCGGAAGCGGCCGCTCCCCGGGCGCTGGCCGGCCGGACTGCGGAACCCGCCGCCGCGCCTGCCGCCGGGCAGACCGCGGAGGGGGCCGGGGAGGGGGCCGCGGAGAGGGCCGCGGAAGCGGGCGGGCAAAGGAGCGGGCAGGGGGACGCGACCGCCGGATCCGGCCACTGGTTCGTCGAGCGGTGGACGCTGAGCGGCCCCGAGCCGTACGCCGTCCCGCTGCCGGGCGGGCAGCCGGAGGAGCCGGGCACCCAGGTGCTGCCGCTCGGCGACGGCCGGGTCCTGATCAGGCGCCGCGTGGCGGACCGGCACGACCTCGCGCTGCTCTACCCGACCGGGCCCGGCACCGGAGAGCTGCCGGTGTGCTCGCTGGGCGGCACCGAGGTGAAGCTGCTGCCGCCCGCACCACTGCCCGGGACCGCCTTCGCGCTCGCCTACGAGGACGGGGTCACGACGGTCTGGCAGGTGTACGGGCACGGTACGCCGGACGGCTCGCCGGTCGCGGTGATGTCGGTCGCGGGCCGCTGCACCGGCGGGGTCTGGCTGGACCGGACCGGCCGGCTACTGGCACTCGACCGGGAACTCGACGGCAGGACCAAGGCCATCGCCGCCGATCTGCACACGGCGGAGACCAGCCCGCTGCTCCAGCTCACCGAGGAGAGCGACGACCGGCTGCTGCTGGCCGCACCGGACAGCGGGCTGCTGCTCCTGCGCAGCGACGCCACCGGGGAGGCGCGGATCGGCTGGGGGGTGCTGGGGAGCAGGCACCCGGTGCGGTTCCCCGACGCGCTGCGGGTGCCGGGGGCGCTCTTCACGCCGGTGGTCGCGCAGCCCGGGCAGATCCTCTCCCCCGAGGCGACCGTGGTGGCGCTGCGGGCCGAGGTGCCCGGCGGTGCGGAGTCGCTGGCGCTGTGGCGGCCGGGCGAGCGGCAGGTGCACTGGCGGGCCACCCCGCGCGGCTGGCTCGGGCCGACCGCGCTCTGGCTGCCGGGCCACGAACTGCGCCTTCCGTACGCCATTCCGGACTGGCCGTGCGGCGTGATCGCCTACGACGCCCCGGACCCGGAGTCGTGGTACGAGGCCGAGGCGGCCGACGAGCAGAGCGTGCGGTCGGGGGTGTCGGGGTCGCCCGCGGAGCCGAACGTACGGCCGGGGGCCGCCGCGGAGTCTGCGGAAACGTCACAGCAGTCGCCCTCCGCCGGCCGGCCCGGCGGGGAGCCCACCGGTCGCCGCACCGCGGTGGCCGCAGGTCGCCGGCTCGTCGTGTCCACCGGTCGCCGGCCCGTCGTGCCGGTCGTGCCGGTCGTGCCGGTCGTGCCGGTCGGTGAGCCCGCCGCGCACCCGGTCCGGCGCCTGGTGCAGGGCCCGGCGGCGGCGCCCACCGCCGCACCGGTCACCGCCCCGCCGGTCACGGCTTCCTCTTCCGCACCGGTCACCACCTCCGCTCCGGCCCGCCGCAAGCTCGCCGTACTCCCGCTGCAGCAGGCTCCGTTGGCCGCGGCGCAGGCGGGGTGAGCGCCATGGGCGAGACAGCACGCATCACGCCGGGGCTCCAACTGCCCGCCGCCACACGGTCGTTCCGAGTGCTCCGGGCGGCCGGTACGCCGCCCGGCGGCGTCCGCGCGGAGCACTCCGGAGAGCTTCCGGAAACGCGTAGGACACGCCGGGTGGGGGTGTTGGTGGCGGCTCGGAGGGCATCAGTAGACTCACCGGAAGTCGTGCACGCGGGTACCCAACGTGACCGGCGCCAACTGGCGCATCCACCGGACGGGTTCACCCTTTTCGCGCGCTTCCGGCGCAAGCCGGCTCGTCGTTCACCGGGAACGGCGCCATTCTCACAGGGGATTACGGGGAGATCTCACATGTCCAACGCAACAACGCCCGACCGCTCGGCCGATGACACCGCGGGCCGTCATCGCGGGCCGGCTTCGGCCGACGAGGCCGACAAGGGCCAGCAGCCGCTCGGGAAGCACCGCCGTCCGTCCGAGGACTGACGCCGGGGCTCCGTAGCTCCGTCCGGCCGCCCGCCGTACCCTCCCCGGATGGGGGGAACGGCGGGCGGCCGTCGCGTTTCCACTCCAAGGCTGCCCGGCCGCCCGGCTGCCCCACTCAACTCCCGCTGCCCGTAGGGACGTCAGGCGTCAGACGTCAGACGTCCCGGCCGGAGCCGCGCAGATCGGCGAGGAGTTCGCGCGCGGCCCGCGCACCGGACGCCAGCGCGCCCTGCACGGAGCCGGTGGCCCGGTGGTCGCCGCACACGTAACGCCGGGGTGCGAAGCGCGTACCGCGGCTCAGCAGCAAGGGCGGCGGCATCGCGGGCAGCGCCTGCTCGACCCGGTACTCGCCGACGGGTTCCCAGCCGGAGGTGTCCGTGTCGTACAACTCGGCCAGCGTCCCGCGCAGTTGAGCCTCGTCGGGGACACCGGAGGTGCCGAGTACCGAGGTCGAGACCAGGGCCCGCCGGTCGGGGCTGTAGGTGGGGGCGGCCTGACTGAGCACGACGGTGTTCAGCACCCGCCGTCCGGTGTCGGTGAGCAGCGTGGGCTCGGCGAGCGGTGCGGTGGGGGCGGCGTGGTAGTACGTCGTGACCGAGCGGCTCGGTGGCACCGCGAGGCCGGGCAGCAGGTCCACCGCCGCCCCCGGCCCGGTCGCCACCACCACGGCCGCCGCGCCCTCCTCCCGGCCGTCGGAAAGCAGCACCCCCTCGTCGGTGAGCGCCTGTACCGGCGTCTCCAGCCGTACGGTGCCGGTCGGCAGGTCCGCGGCGAGCTGGGCGGGAACCGCGCCGATGCCGTAGGCGGGCAGGCAGAGGGTGCCGCGCAGCATGGAACGCCAGACGAGATGGAAGAAGCGGCTCGACGTCTCCAGTTCGTCCTCCAGGAAGACACCCGCGAGGAACGGCCGGAAGAGCGTCTCCACCAGGTCGGCGGAGATCCCGGCGTCGGCGAGCGCGGTGAGCGTGGTGTGGTCCGGCGCCCGTCTGATCAGCCGCGGCGGGGTGAGCAGGTCCCGCGCGCTCAGCAGGCCCAGCGCGGCCAGGTCGTGCGCCCCGGCCAGCCGGCCCGTCACCAGGTCGCCGCTCTCCCGGGGCCGCCGGGTCGGGTCCGTGAAGCGCAGCCGGCCGCGCGGGGTGTGCAGCAGGACGCCGGGGGTGAAGGGGCGCAGGCGCAGCTCCCGCAGCCGGACCCGCGCTTTGACCTGCGGGTAGGAGGTGTTGAACACCTGGAAGCCGCGGTCCAGCCGGAATCCGTCCGTTACGTCGGTCCGCATCCGGCCGCCCACGGCGTCGGACGCCTCCAGCAGGTGCACGTCGAGACCGGCGGCCGTCAGATCGCCGGCGCACGCCAGTCCGGCCAGGCCCGCTCCGATCACCACGACGTCCGCCATGGGTGCCACCGCCTTCCCGTCCCGTACTGCGTACCCCGGGCCGGTGGGGAGAAGGCCGGGTGGTCCTCCGGGTGGCGGCAGCGGCAGGCCCGTCCGGGGCACGGGCGGGGTGTTCAGGCGGGCAGGGTGTTCAGGCGGGTGCCGTGCCGGGGGCTGCTCGCTGGTGGACGGTCACCAGGAGGCCGCTGTCCGGCCCGTCCCCGGTGGTCGCCGACCCGTCCCCAGCTGGTCCCCGACGGGTGTGCCCGGCGTGTGTCCGGCGGGCGTGTCCGGCATGTGCCCGGCGGGTGCCCCGTGTTCGCCCGGCGGGCACGCCCGGGACATTTGTCCTGCCCGGGTGTGGACTTTCCCCTCTGCCGTAACACGGTGGCCCCTCCGTAGCGTCATGGATATGGGAGCCAATACGACGGCGGTGCGGTTCACGGGGGTCCATAAGAGCTTCGGCGCGGTGCATGCCGTCGCCGGTATCGATCTGGAGATCAGAAGGGGGGAGACGCTGGCCCTGCTCGGGCGGAACGGAGCGGGGAAGTCCACCACAATCGGGCTGTTGCTGGGGCTCGACCAGCCGGACGCGGGCCGGGTGGAGCTCTTCGGCGGGACGCCGGCCGAGGCGGTGCGGGCCGGGACGGTCGGGGCGATGCTGCAGGACGGTCAGCCGGTGCCGCGGGTGACGGTGCGGGAGCTGCTGGCCTTTGTGGCCTCGGCGTATCCGCGTCCGCTGCCGACCGGGGAGGTGCTGGCGCTGGCCGGGATCCCGGAGCTGGCCGAGCGGCGGATCGACAGGCTCTCCGGTGGCCAGACGCAGCCGTTGCGGTTCGCGCTGGCGGTGGCGGGCCGGCCGGAACTGCTGGTGCTCGACGAGCCGACGGCGGCGCTGGACGTGGCGGCGCGGCGGGGGTTCTGGCAGTCCATGCGGGGTTATGCCGCCCGCGGCAACACCGTGCTCTTCTCCACGCACCATCTGGAGGAGGCGGACGAGAACGCCGACCGGATTCTCGTCATCGACCGGGGCCGTACCGTCGCTGACGGCTCGGGCGAGCAGATCAAGCGGGCGGTCGGCGGCACCCTGGTCTCCTTCGACCTGGCCGGGTCCGGGAGCCAGGGGCTGCGCGGACTGCCCGGGGTGAGCGCGGTGGAGATCCGCGGCGACCGGGCGGTACTCAGGTCCGGTGCCCCGGACGCCACGGTGGTCGCGCTCGCCGCCGCGGGCCGGATCCGCCGGCTGGAGGTCGCGCCCGCCGGCCTGGAGGACGCCTTCCTCACCCTGACCGACCACGGCACCCTGACCGACCACGACGCCAACCATGGAAAGGAGCCGGTCCGATGACCGAGACCGCCATTGCCCCGTCCCTGCCCGCCGCGCCGGCGGCCGGCCGGGCGGCTCATCTCCGGCCGCTGCTGCACTACGTCCGGCTGGAGATCCGCCGCACGCTGCGCGACCCGGGGTACGTCATCATCGCGGTGGCCGTGCCGCTGGCCATGTATCTGCTCTTCAGCAACCTCGGCGCGAGCGACAACGCCCAGGACAAAGCCGACTACGCCCGCTACTCGATGATCGGCATGGCCGCGTACGGGGCGCTGGGGGCGGCTCTCGGGGTCGGGCCGGGTGTCGCGGAGGACAGGGGCCGTGGCTGGCTGCGGCAGTTGCGGGTCACCCCGATGAGCCCGTTGCAGGTGGTGACAGGCCGGGCGGTGACCGCCTCGGTGACCGTCCTGCCGGCGCTGATCTGCGTGCTGTCCGCGGGCGCGCTGGTCAACGGGGTGCGGCTGGCGGCGTGGCAGTGGGCGGCGGCCGGTCTGCTGCTCTGGGTGGGGACGGTGCCGTTCACCCTGCTCGGCCTCGGCAACGGGTACGGGCTGTCCGCGCAGACCACTGGCGTGGTGAGTATGGCCTCGCTGATGGGTCTGTCGGTGGTCGGGGGCCTGTGGATACCGGCCGAGGTGTTCCCCGGCTGGCTGGCCGCGGTCTCCCGCTGGACACCGACCCGGCGCTTCGGTGAGCTGGGCTGGAGCGTGCTGGACGGCCGGGCCCCGGGCGCGGGTACGGTGACCGTGCTCGCCGGGTGGCTTGTCCTCTTCGCCGGTTACGCTGTGTTCTCCTACCGGCGGGGGGCGCGGACCGCGTGATCACCGTGCGGGTGGGGAAGCGGAGTACCGGACGGGGACGGGGGTCGCCATGACGGTCGACGACGGAATCAGGCTCGGCATACCGGCGGGAACGGGCGCGGGCGCGGGAGCCGGCGAGGAGCGGTGCCGCCGCAGGTGGTGGCTGCGGGGCTCGAAGGACTTCGACGAGGAGATCGAGCAGCTCAAAGGCCCGGACGGCAACGCGCTGATCCCATGGATATTGATGGTCATCGGCCCGGCCGGCGACATCCTCAGTGGGAAGGTCGCGCTGCCGTGGCTCGCCGGCGCGGGGCTGGCCGTCTTCTGCGTGCTCTATGTCGCGACCGTACGGACCGCCTTCGCGGAGCGGTGGCGGTCCGGGCCGGTGCCGTTCCGGCTGCTGTGCGCGCTCGCCGCCGTCACCCTCGCGCTGGCGATCACCTGCGGCGACAACTTCCTCCTGCTGTTCGTGCTGGTGTCGCTGGGCGTCGGCAGTGTGGCGAAGAGCCGGCGGCACCTGGGGCTGATGCTGACGCCGCTGAGCGCGGCGGCCGGGATCACCGCCGGGCTGTGGCACATGGGGTTCTGGAGCACCGTGAGCCTGGCCTACGGCACGTTCCTCTCCGGGCTCGTGGTGTCGGTGATCATCACCCTCTTCCACGCGGTGGCGCAGCTCAAGGAGACCCGGCAGCAGCTGGCGCGGTCCGCTGTGGCGCAGGAGCGGATGCGGTTCTCCCGGGACCTGCACGATCTGCTCGGGCACACCCTGTCGGTCATCGTGGTGAAGTCCGAGGCGGCCCGCCGGATCGCGCCGCGGGATCTCGACGCGGCCCTGACCCAGGTCGCCGACATCGAGTCGGTGGGCCGCCAGGCGCTCACCGAGATCAGGGAGGCGGTCACCGGCTACCGCGAGGGGAGCCTGTCCACCGAGCTGGACCGGGCCCGTTCGGCGCTCACCGCCTCGGACGTGGACGTGGTGGTGCAGGAGTCAGGTCCGCCGCTGCCGCCGCAGACCGAGGCCCTGCTGGGCTGGGTGGTCCGGGAGGGGGTCACCAATGTCATCCGGCACTCCGGCGCGTCCGCGGCCCGCATCGAGCTGAGCACGGCCGGCGGCCGGGCCCGGCTGACCATCACCGACAACGGCTGCGGCCGGGCCGCCGCCCCGGCCACCGGGGTCACCCGGACCGGCACCGGGCTGCGCGGTCTCACCGAGCGCCTTGCCGCCGCCGGCGGCTCCCTGACCTCAGGACCCGCCGCGGGCGGCGGCTTCCGGGTCGCGGCGGTGCTGCCGGTCGAGGACGGCGGGACAGCGCCGTAACCGCTGCGCGCCCCTCCGCGCTGCCGCTCGCGGTGCCCGTGCGGGCCGCGGCTCAGTCGTCGGTGCGGCCGGCGTACCACCACACCGCGGCGGTCACCGCCGTCACCACGGCCACCCCGGCGGTCACCGCCACCGAGCCGGCCAGTGGACCGTCGGTCCGGCGGGAGCGGACCGCGCCGTTGCTCTGCCAGGAGAGCAGCGAGTGGTTGGACTGCCCGGACAGGACCGCGGAGAAGGACTGGAAGGAGGCCGTGGAGAAGGCCGACATGCTGGAGGCGAAGGACCCCGCCGAAGCGAAGGAGGCGCAGGATCCGATGGACAGCGCCGAGCCCGTCGAACCGATCGACAGGACCGACTCGGACGAGCAGATGGACAGCAGCGAATTACGGGACCGGATCGACCATCGCGAGGACATCCCGTCATTCTTCACGACGGCGGCCCGCGGCGCGCGGGATGACCGTATTCCGGGGAGCCCCGCACGGCCGGTGCCGCACCCCGCCGCGACCCGGACCGGACCGGCGGCCACCGGCCCTGTCTACGCTGGTGCCCATGACTGACGAGCCCCGTGCGGTGCCCCCGCGCACGACGAAGGTGCTGCTCGCCGAGGACCAGGGCATGATGCGCGGCGCGCTCGCGCTGCTGCTCGGCCTGGAGGACGACCTGGAGGTCGTGGCGCAGGTGGACGCCGGGGACCGGATCGTCGAGGCGGCGCTGGCCGCGCGGCCGGACGTCGCGCTGCTCGACATCGAACTGCCCGGCCGCAGCGGGCTGGACGCCGCCGCCGAGCTGCGCGACCGGCTGCCGGCCTGCAAGGTGGTGATCCTGACGACCTTCGGCCGGCCCGGTTATCTGCGGCGGGCCATGGAGGCCGGAGCGGCCGGCTTTCTGGTCAAGGACGGGCCGGTGGAGGAACTGGCGGGCACCATCCGGCGGGTGCTGCGCGGGGAGCGGGTGATCGACCCGGCGCTGGCCGCCGCCGCGCTGAGCGCGGGCCCGAGCCCGCTCACCCCGCGCGAGCAGGACGTCCTCAACGCGGCGGCGGACGGTGCGACGGTCGCCGACATCGCCGGCCGGGTGTTCCTCTCGGAGTCCACCGTCCGCAACTACCTCTCGGCCGCGATCGGGAAGACCGGCACCCGCAACCGGATGGAAGCGGTGCGGGCGGCCCGGCAGAACGGCTGGCTGTAGGGGGTCGGGGCCGGCGGGCGGTGGGCCGGGGCCGCGTCACACCGCCCGCGGCGCGGGCCTGGGCAGCAGCACGATCAGGCAGGTGCCGACCGCCAGGATCGCCGCGCCGGTGAGGAAGGCGGCCGAGTAGCCGGAGGACAGCGCCTGGGCCGCGTTCGCCCCGGCGCCGGTGCGGGCCGAGATCCGGCCGGCCGCGACCGTCGCCAGGATCGTCAGGCCCAGCGCGCCGCCGAGTTGCCGCGAGGTGTTCAGCAGGCCGGAGACGAGGCCCTGTTCGGACAGGCCGACGCCGGAGGTGGCCGCGGCGGCGATCGGTGTCATCAGCAGCCCCGCGCCGAACATGGTGAGGATGCCGGGGCCCAGGATCGTACCGGCGAAGGTGCCGTGCGCGGTCAGGGTGCTCTGCCAGGCGAGGCCGCCCGCGGACAGGAAGCCGCCGGCCGCGCCGATCAGCCGCGGGTCCAGCCGGGCCATCAGCCGTGGGGCGAGCTTGGAGCCGACGATGATGCTCACGGTGTGCGGCAGGAAGGACAGCCCCGCCTTGACCGGGCTGTAGTCGAGCACGTTCTGCATATAGAGGGAGAGGAAGTACCAGGTGGCGAAGGTCGCGGCGCCGCAGGCCAGCAGGACGGAGTTGGCGGCGGACACCGAGCGGACGGTGAACAGGCCCAGGGGCATGAGGGGTTGGGCGGTACGGGACTCGGCCCAGGTGAACACCGCGAGGATCAGCAGGCCGGCGAGGATCACGCCGAGCGACCGCGCCGCGGTCCAGCCGTGGGACTCGGTCTCCGCGATGCCGTAGGCGAGTGCGGCAACCCCGGCGGTGACCAGGAACGCACCGGGGACGTCGAGCCGGCGGCCGGCCGCCGCCCGGCTCTCGGTGAGGCACAGCGCGGCGCCCACCAGCACCAGCGCGCCCACGGGGACGTTGACCAGCAGCACCCACCGCCACGACAGGTAGTCGGTGAGCAGTCCGCCGACCAGACCGCCCGCGGCGCCGCCGCCGGCGCCCACCGCGCTCCAGGTGCCGATCGCCCGGGTCCGCTCGGAGCCCTCGGGGAAGGACGTGGTGAGGATGGAGAGCGTGGTCGGGGCGAGCACGGCCGAGCCGAGGCCCTGGACCGCGCGGGCGCCGATCAGCATCCACGCGTCCTGGGCGAGGCCGCCGGCCAGGCTGGCGAGGGTGAAGACCGCCAGGCCGGTGAGGAAGACCCGTTTGCGGCCGAAGAGGTCGGCGGCCCGCCCGCCGAGGAGCAGGAAGCCGGCGAAGGTGAGGGCGTAGGCGTTGACCACCCACTGCTGGCTGGTCTGGCCGAGGCCCAGGTCGGCGCGCATCGAGGGCAGCGCCACATTCACCACGGAGACGTCCAGCACGACGAGGAACTGTCCGGCGCAGACCGCGAGCAGCACCGCCCAGGCCGGCGGCGCCGTGAACGTGCGGCCACCGCGTCCGGTGGGCACCCGGTCTCCCAGAAGTTCCGTCATGGCCCCCATGCTGCCGCCCCCGCCCCTGGCCCGGCATCGGGATTTCGGCCTACGACCGGGGGCGGGGCCAGGACCGGGGGCCGCGCCGGAAGAGCGGCGGGCGGCTCCCTAGGGTGGTGGCCATGACCGATGTGCTCGCGGCGTTCGAGGCCGCCAAGGGTTTCATGCCGCTGGACGAGGGGCTCGCGCTGTACGCCGCCGCCCGACAGGCCGCGGCCGTCCTCGGGCTGCCGCTGCTGGAGGTGGGCACCTACTGCGGGCGTTCGACGCTGCTGCTGGCGGACGCCGCGGCGGGCGCGGGCACGGTCGCGGTCACCGTTGACCACCACCGGGGCAGCGAGGAGCAGCAGCCGGGCTGGGAGTACCACGACCCGACCCTGGTCGACCCGCAGACAGGACGGATCGACACCCTGCCGGTGTTCCGGCGGACGGTGTACGAGGCCGGTCTTGAGGAGCACGTGATCGCCGTCGTCGGCCGGTCACCACAGGTGGCGAAGGTGTGGCGGCAGCCGCTCGGGCTGGTCTTCATCGACGGCGGGCACACCGACGAGCACGCGTCCGGCGACTACCAGGGGTGGGCGCCGCTGGTCGCCGAGGGCGGGCTGCTGGTGATCCACGATGTGTTCCCCGACCCGGCCGACGGCGGCCAGGCCCCGTACCGGATCCATCAACGCGCCCTGTCCTCGGGGGTGTTCACCGAGGTGGCGGTGGAGGGTTCGCTGCGGGTGCTGCGCCGCTCAGCGGGTGAACTCGTGGTGTGAGGGCGGCCCGGCCGGTCGAGGGGCCCTGCGGGGCCGCGGGCCGGGCCGATAGAGTCACGGGCGTGTTCAGCAACGAGTCCCGCGGGGGCGACCGTCGCACTCCACCGCGCTTCGCGTCGGCCGCGGGGGCGGTGTGCCTGCTCATCGGCCTCGCGGCCTGCGGCTCCGGCACCGGATCGGCGCACACCGGGAGCGCAGGGGACCGGGTTTCCGCCACCGGGGACACCTCCGCGCCGGGGACGGTGGCGCCGGCCACCTCGACCCCGCCCGGCAGCCCGACCCCGCCCGGCAGCCCGACAGCTGAAACGCTTCCGCTCGCCGGCAAGGTGGTGGCCCTCGACCCCGGCCACAACCCGGCCAACTACCGGCACACCGCAGAGATCAACCGCCAGGTGAACGTCGGCAACGGCCACAAGGAGTGCGACACCACCGGCACCGAGACCAACGCCGGTTACGCGGAGGCGTCGTACACCCTGGACGTCTCCCGCCGGGTGCGGTCGCTGCTGATCGCGCGGGGCGCGAAGGTCGTGCTGACGCAGAACGGTGACCGGCCGTACGGGCCGTGCGTGGACGAACGGGCCAGGATCGGCAACGAGGCGCACGCGGACGCGGCCGTGTCGATCCACGCGGACGGCGCCCCCGCGGCGGACTACGGCTTCCATGTGATCGCGCCCCAGTCGCTGCACGAGGGCGGCGCCGACACCCGGGCCATCGCCGGGCCCTCGCTGCGGCTGGCGACCAGCTTGCGTGCGCACTTCGCCGCCGCGACGAAGGAACCGTTCGCCGACTACCTCGGCGGCGGCAAGGGCCTGATGGTCCGCGGTGACCTGGGCGGCCTCAACATGTCAACGGTGCCGAAGGTGTTCATCGAGTGCGGCAATATGCGCAATGCGCGCGACGCGAAGTCGTTGACGAATCCCGCCTGGCGGCAGGACGCCGCGCGCGGAATCGCCGACGGCCTCACCGCTTTTCTGGAGAGTTCGTCCGATTCGCCCGGCGGAAAGGGGTGACAGGGCGGTAGCAGTCCGGTATGGATCGTGCACCAATGCCCCTGCCCATCCCGCTGGTCATGATCACCCCCGTACGATGGGGCACCGCCCCGATCAGAGCAGAACCGAACAGACCGAACTGACAAAGGACAGGACCTGACGTGAACATCCGCTCCCTGACCCGAGGTGACGGCGCGGTGATCGGAGCAGCGGTGCTGCTCCTGATCGCTTCGTTCCTGCCGTTCTACAAAGCCAAGTCGGCATTCGGCGGCTCGGACTCGGTCAACACGTGGCACTCGGAGCTCTTCCCGATCCTGCCGTCCGTCACGCTCGCCGCCATCGCGGCGGCTGTCGCGCTGGTCCTGGCCAGGTCCGGCGGTCCGCTCGCCGGGCGCCAGTTGCTGGGGCTCTCCCTGGAGCAGTGGTCGCTCGCGCTGTCCGTCTTCGTCGGCTGGACCGCCGTGTGGGCCACCCTCTTCCGGAACTCCGACGCCTACGACAAGGGCATCGGCAACTGGCTGACGCTGCTCTTCGGCCTGGTCATCGGGGTCGCCGCCCCGCTCTCCAGCCGGCTGCCCCAGCTGAAGGCGCCGCTGCTCAACGCCCCGCGCCCGGCGCCCGCGCAGCCCTACGGTGTCGGTCCGGGCCAGCCCGGCGTCGGCCAGCCGTACGGCGCCAACCCGCCGCAGGCCGCCTACGGCTACCCGGGCGGCGCCCAGTCGGTGGACGCCTCCTACGGCCAGTCCGCCCAGCAGTCCGCGCCGTACGGCCAGGCCGCCGCGCAGCCGTCCGCCGCGGCCTCGGCGCCGTCCGCCGACTTCACCGCCTTCTGGTTCGCGGTGCCGGTGCCGCGCCCGCTGTACTCCGAGGACGGCGCGGGCGGCCAGATCGCCGAACTGGCCCCCGGTACCTGGTACCTGGCAGTGGACCAGCGCGGTCAGTCGCTGATCGCCCAGACGCAGGACGGGCGGCGCGGTGTGCTGCAGGACAGCAGCGGCATCCAGCGCGGCTGATCCCCGGTCCTCCCCGGTTCCGCGCGGCGGCCGGTCATCCCTCCATCGGGTGACCGGCCGCCGTGCTGTCCGGCCCCGTGCGGGTGTTCTCGCCGGATCTGCCGCCGGCCGGCCGGCGCGAGTTTCGTTCACCCTTTCGGGGCAATGCGAGGGTCATGGCCAGACGGTATGGCGGCAACCCCGCCGCGGTGATCATCCTTATCGCCGCAGACATCGCTGCACTGATCCTGATTCTGTGGATCTTCTTCTTCTGCTTCGACGCCAACCGAGCGAACGACTTGGTCGACTGGGTCCACCATTCGGCCAACTGGCTGGCAGGGTGGTCGAAGGACCTGTTCACGGTGGACAACCTGAAGTGGCGCACGGTGCTCAACTACGGCCTGCCGGCGGCCGTCTACCTGCTGGTGGCACACGCCATCGCGGGCCGGGTGAACCGGGCCTGACGGTCCGCCACCCGATGCCGGTCCGTTCAGCAGCAGCCGGGCGCCAGTCCGTCCGGCAGCCGTTCGCCCCCGAAAACGGCGGTGGTCGCCTCATCCCCCCCGAGCGCGGCCACCGCCAACAGCAGTGCCCCGGCCGTCCAGGTGGTGCGCTCGACCGGCCACACCTCGCGGTTCTCGAACTCGTAGCCGGTCCAGTACAGGCCGTCCTCGGCCCGTAGGTGCTGGATGTCGGTGAGGATCCGCACCGCCCGGTCGGACTCCCCCACCGCCCAGAGCGCCAGCGCCAGTTCCGCGCTCTCGCCGCCGGTGACCCACGGGTTGGGGATCACACAGCGCACCCCGAGCCCCGGCACGACGAAGCGTGCCCAGCCCTCCTCGATACGTTCCAGCGCGCGCGGTCCGCGCAGCGCGCCGGTCAGCACCGGGTAGTACCAGTCCATCGAGTACCGGCTCTTGTCGAGGAACCGCTCGGGGTGCCTGCGGATCGCGTGGCCGAGCGCGCCGGTCGCCAACTCCCAGTCGGGCTGCGGCTCCTCACGGTGCTCGGCGATGGCGAGCGCGCAGCGCAGTGCCTGGTGGACCGAGGAACTCCCGGTCAGCAGGGCGTCGGTGACCATCTCCCCGCCGGCTTCGCGCTTCCAGCCGATCTGCCCGCCGGGCTGCTGCAGCGCCAGGACGAACTCGACGGCCGCGTAGACCTGCGGCCAGATCCGGTCCAGGAAGGCGTCGTCACCGGTGGCCAGGTAGTGGTGCCAGACGCCGACCGCCACGTAGGCGCAGAAGTTGGACTCCCGGCCGCGGTCGGTGGGGCGCTCCGGGTCGCCGTCCTGGTATCCGGCGTACCAGGAACCGTCGCCGTTCTGGTGCCGGGCGAGCCACCGGTACGCCGCCTCGGCGCGTTCGTGCTCGCCCGCCGCGTCCAGCGCCATCGCCGCTTCCACATGGTCCCAGGGGTCCAGGTGGTGGCCGGGGAACCAGGGGATCGCGCCGTCCGGGCGCTGCGCCGCGGCGATGGCGGCGACCGTCTGCGCGGCCTGCTCCGCGGTGAGGACGCCGGGCAGCACCAGCTGTTCGACACTGCCCTGGTTCTGGTCCTGACCCTGGCCCTGCCCACTGCCGGACCAGGTCACTTGACCGCGCCCGCGGGCAGGTGCGGCTTGGTCGCGTACACCACGAAGCTCTTGCCGAGCACCGGGTTCAGCGCCTGCTCGGCGAGCCGGGTGGCCAATGGTTTCTTCATGATGTCCCAGACCAGGAGCTTGTGGTACAGCTTCACCGGCAGTGCCTGGTCGTTGTCCACGCCCATCGCGCACTTGAGCCACCAGTACGGCGCGTGCAGCCCGTGCGCGTGGTGCGTGCCGTACGGCTTCAGGCCCGCTTCCCGCATCCTGCCGAGGAGTTCGTCGGCCTTGTAGATCCGGATGTGGCCGCCCTCGACCTCGTGGTAGGCGTCGGAGAGCGCCCAGCACACCTTCTCCGGGCCGTACCGGGGCACGGTCACCGCGATCCGGCCGCCCGGCCGCAGGACCCGCACCATCTCGGCGAGCACGCCCTTGTCGTCCGGGATGTGCTCCATCACCTCGGAGATGATCACCACGTCGAAACTGTCGTCGGGGAACGGCAGTCGCAGCGCGTCGCCCTCCATCGCCACCGCCTCGGCGCCGGCCGGGGCCTCGCCCGCCTCGGCCATCGCGGCGAACCACTTGGCGACCTCGCGGATCTCCTCGCCGTCGCGGTCGAGGGCCACCACCCGGGCACCGCGCCGGTAGCACTCGAACGCGTGCCGCCCGGCCCCGCAGCCGAGGTCGAGCACGCGGTCGCCGGCGGCGAGCGGAAAACGGGTGAAGTCGACGGTCAGCATCAGCGATTGCTCCCCACGGGCGTTCCCGTTTCTGCGGTGGTGGTGCCGGCTCCGCGGCCGGCTGCGGCCGGGCCGGCGGCGCCGGCCACCGGTGCGGCAGGACGGGCCCGGCGGCCGCGGCCGGCCACCGGCGAGGACTGCTCGGCGATCGCGGCGCGGTACAGCTCCGCGGTGGACTGTGCGGCGCGGGTCCAGGTGAAGTGGGCCAGCACCCGGGCGCGGCCCGCCGCGCCCAGCCGGCGGCGCAACCGCGGGTCGGCGAGCAGCCGTTCCAGCGCGGCGCAGAGCGCGGCCGGATCGCCCGGCGGCACCGCGAGACAGGTCTCGCCGTCACGTCCGGCCACCTCGGGGATGGCCCCGCCGGTGGTGGCGACCAGCGGGGTGCCGGTGGCCATCGCCTCCGCGGCCGGGAGCGAGAAACCCTCGTAGAGGGAGGGGACGCAGGCCACCTGGGCGCTCCGGGTGAGGTCGACCAGTTCCGCGTCGCTGATGCCCTTGACGAACTCGACGGCGTCGCCGAGCCCGTACCGCTCGACCGCCTCGGCGACCGGTCCCTTCTCGGGGCGCTTGCCGACCACGATCAGGTGGGCGTCCGGCCGCCCGGCGCGCAGCTTCGCCAGCGCCTCGACGAGGAAGACCAGGCCCTTGAGCGGGACGTCCGCGCTGGAGGTGGTGACGATCCTGCCGGGCACCTCGGCCACCGCCGGGTCCGGCGAGAAGAGCCGGGTGTCGGCGCCGATGTGCACGGTGTGGATGCGGTCCGCCCGTACGCCCAGGTCGTCGGCGATCTCGGACTTCGAGGAGCCGGAGACGGTCAGCACCGACGGCAGCCGCCGTGCCACCCGCTTCTGCATGTGGGTGAAGCCGTACCAGCGCCGTACCGACAGCCGCCGCTTCCAGGTGCCGGCGGCGGCCAGGTCCAGCCGGCGGTCCACCGTGATCGGGTGGTGGATGGTGGTGACCAGCGGCAGGCCGAGGCCCAACAGGCCGTAGCCGAGGGTCTGGTTGTCGTGCACGACGTCGAAGTCGCCCCGGCGGGCGGCCAGATGACGGCGGGCACGCAGGCTGAAGGTGAGCGGCTCCGGGAAGCCGCCGGTCCACATGGTGGCGACCTCCAGCGCGTCGATCCAGTCGCGGTACTCGCCCCTGCGCGGGGTGCGGAAGGGGTCGGGCTGGCGGTACAGGTCGAGGCTCGGGAGTTCGGTGAGGGTGACGCCGTCGCCGACCGCGTCCAGGACGGGATACGGCTGGGCACCGATCACCTCGACCCGGTGGCCGAGCGCGGCCAGTTCGCGGGAGAGGTGGCGGACGTAGACGCCCTGGCCGCCGCAGTAGGGGTTGCCTTTGTAGCTGAGCAGGGCGATCCGCAGCGGCTCCGCAGAAGCGGTCCCCGCGGCGGGAGTCCTGGCGGCCCCTGATGAGGTCACTCGGACCCCCTTCTCGCTGCGATTGAACCGGCGCGCAACCGGTCGCGCTAATCTAGAACAAGTTTCAGACGTGATGGTACAGAAGGCGAATCCACCCGGCACGGGACGGTCCGCCCGCGGCCCTCCGGGTGATTCCCACCACGGTGCCCGGCGGCGGCCGGCTGCCGTCATGCACAGGCGCCGGGAGCGGCGCGGGACAGCGGTGAGGCGGCACGGATGGCAGCTCGTACGGCACCAACAGGGACCCCCGCCGACGCGTCCACCGACGCCTCTAGCGGAACCACCGGTGCGTCCGCCGGCACCCCGGCAGGGGCGGCCGGGGGTGCCCCGACCCCAACCGCCGGCGCCCCGGCCGGAACCACCGACGCGTCCGGGGGCGCCCAGGGCCGCGCCCGCACCGATCCCCGGCCGTCCCCGCTGCCGCTGACCGAGCGGCAGGAGCAACGCCGCCGGCGCATCCTGGACGCCAGCACCCGGCTCGCCGTCCGGGGCGGCTTCGACGCGGTCCAGATGCGCGAGGTGGCCGAGACCTCGGGGGTCGCGCTCGGCACCCTCTACCGCTACTTCCCGTCCAAGATCCATCTGCTGGTCGCCACCATGGAGGACCAGTTGGGGCTGCTCCACCTGGCGCTGCGCGAACGTCCGCCGGCCGCCACCGCGCCGTCCGAGCGGGTCGCCGAAACGTTGCTCCGCGCCTTCCGCGCGCTCCAGCGCGAGCCGCAGCTCGCCGACGCGATGGTACGGGCGCTGATCTTCGCCGACCGCTCGGTGGGTGCGGAGGTGGCCACGGTCTCCCGGCTGACCCGCACGATCATCGTGGACGCGATGGGGCCGCGCGCCGCCGCCCCGGGCGAGGGCCGGCTCGCCGCGGTCCGGGTGATCGAGCACACCTGGCACGCGGCCCTCGTCAGCTGGCTCTCCGGCCGCTCGACAGTCGCCCAGGTCACCCAGGACATCCGCACCGCCTGCGGTCTCCTCGACACCTGACCGCGCCCCGCGGGCGGGCTGAGTCCGCCGGCTGGAGGCACGGCGTGCGGGCGGGGGTGGTGCGCCCTCCGCGCCTCTCACCGCCCCCCGGGTACGCCCGGCCGGCCGTAAAGCCTGCACCCCGCTGGGGACCGGTCCGGGTAGGAATGGATGGCGCCGGGCCAGGTGCGGCAGAAGGCACCGTCCACCCGTGTCAGGGACCGGACGGGGACGGTCGGACCTGGCCCTGGGCCTGCCTGGCAGGCCCGAGGGGGGCGCACGGTCCGTAGGCACGCCTGCGGCCGTTCCCGGGGACGAGGAGCGGCGTGACCAGGCGACGACACGAGGTGGATCTTCAGTGATACGCGTTTTGGTGGCCCATGACACCAGCCTGCTGCGCTCCGCGCTTGCGGCTCTGCTGGGCAGGGAGTCCGACTTCGAGGTGGCGGACACCGAGTGGCCACGCCTGTGCGAGACGGACCGGGCGTTACGACCACAGGTGTACGTGGTGGACGCCGACTGTCCTGGCTGGCGGCGGCATGCCGGCGGCGCGGCAGGGCACGGCGGGGGGACGCGTCACCGGTGGCCGCAGGACACCGGGCACGCCGGGCACACCGGTGCGCACGGCCGGGGGGTGCACGGCCGGGGGGACCAGGGCTGCGCGTGCCCCGCCGCCGCGCCGGCCTCGCTGGTGGTGCTGACCGGCGCGGGCAAGCCGGGTGATCTGCGGCGCGCTTTCGAGGCCCGGGCGCTGGGCTTCGTCAACAAGGACCGTTCGGCGGACCGGCTGCCCACCGCGGTCCGCCAGGCCGCCCAGGGGAAACGGTTCGTCGACGACTCGCTGGCGGTCGAGTTCCTGCAGGCCGCCGACATGCCGCTGACCCGCCGGGAGCTGAGCGTGCTCTCGCTGAGCGCCGAGGGCGCCTCCGTCACCGAGATCGCCCGCAGCCTGCACCTGTGCAACGGCACGGTGCGCAACTATCTCGCCGCGATCACCCGGAAGACCGGGGCGCGCAACCGGGTCGACGCGATCCGGATCTCACAGGTCGCCGGGTGGGTGTAGTCCCGCAGTGACCGGGTGGGGGAGCTGCGCCGGCCCGGGGGCCGACCAGCCCCCCACCAGATCGCGGTAGAGCGGGGAGCGGGCCGGCAGGTCGTCGTGGGTGCCGCAGACCGCCCGGGCGCCGTCCAGCACCAGCACCCGCCCGGCCCGCCGGGCCGAGCTGATCCGGTGCGCGATCACCACCAGCGTGCCGCCCGGCCGGCCGGCGAACGCCGCCTCCGCCACCGCCTCGGCGGCCGGATCGAGGTGACAGGTCGCCTCGTCCAGCACCACAAGAGCGGCCGGGGCGAGATACGTACGGGCCAGCGCGACCAGTTGCCGCTCCCCCGCCGACAGCGTGGCCGGGTCGAACTCGGCCGCCAGCCCGCCGACCCGCTCCACCAGCCGGGCGGCGCCGACGGCACGCACCGCGGCGAGCACGGCGGCGTCCGACGGTCCGTCGCCGCACAGGTAGCGCAGGTTCTCCGCCACGGAGCCGTGGAAGACGTACGCCTCCTGCGGTACGAGGGCCGGCCGCCCGGCGGTGGCGACGCTGCCCCGGTCCGGGCGCAGCAGGCCCGCCGCGAGCGCCGCCAGCGTGGACTTGCCGATGCCGCTCGGGCCGACCACCGCCAGATGCTCGCCCGCCTCGACGGTCAGGTCCAGGTCGCGCAGCACCGGCTCGGCGGCCGGCCCGTATGCGAAGGTGACGCCGTGCAGTTCCAACGCCCGTCCCATTGGGGCCGGTTGGACCGATGGTGCGGCCGGGGACGGGCCGGGGTCCGAGGTGATCCGGGCCATCACCACACCCAGCCGGGTGCCGGCGGCGCTGAGGGTGTGCACGAGGTTCTGCAGCGCGGGCTGCAGGGACTGCGTCAGGTAGGTGAGCGCGCCGAGCAGGGCGCCGGGGGTGATCCGGCCGGTGCTGAGCAGCCAGGGGCCGCCCACCAGCAGCAGGACCACCGGGAACTGGCCGCCGACGGCGAGCGCGGCGGCCCGGGCCACGCCCCAGCGGGCGAGCGACCGGGTGGCCCGCAGTTCGGCGTCGGTCCGGGCGTCCGCGCGGGCGGCCATCGGCTCTTCCGCGCCGCACGCGGTCACGTCCCGCAAGGCGCCGGCGAGGGCGCCGAGTTCCTCGGCGAGGGCCTCGTCGGCGGCGAGGAAACGGTGCTGGCGGCGGGCCAACGGCCGCAGCGCCAGGGCGAAGAGCGCGATGCCGGCCGCCAGCGGCGGGACGACGATCAGCAGCAGGACGGGCGCCAGCGCGCACATGCCGGCCAGCGCGCCGGCCGCGGTGAAGACGAACGACCGCAGCACCAGGACGAGTCCGCCGAAGGCGTCCCGGGCGATCTCCACCTGGTGCGTCAGCCGCGACACCACCGACGAGTCGCCGGCCCGCCCCCGGGCCACCGCGGCGCGCAGCCCGCCGCGCACCACCCGCCGTACCAGCAGGTCCCGCAGCGGCTCGACCAGACCGGCGAGCGCCCGGAAGACCCGTGCGGTGCCGTACGCGCCCACCGGGACGGACACCGCGGCCAGGGCGAGCCACCACAGTCCGGTCCCCTGGCGGCCCCTGAGGAAACCGTCGTCCAGCGCCTTCGCGAGCGCGTACCCCATCAGGAACGTCTGCCCGGCCTCCAGCACCGACCAGGCGGACAGCATGCCGATGACGCCCGCCCGGCCCCGCAGATACGTCCGCAGCCGTGTCTCAGGCATGCCGGGTCTCCTTCTTCTCCGGGTGCGGGTCGATGCCGGCGGTGCCGTTGGTGCCGGTGGACCCGGCGGACCCGGTGGACCCGGCGGACCCGGTGGACCCGGCGGACCCGGTGGACCCGGCGGTCCCGGTGGACCCGGCGGTCCCGGTGGACCCGGTGGACCCGGTGGACCCGGCGGCGAACAGGTCGCGGTAGTCCGGGTCGGCCCACAGTTCCCCGTGCGGGGCCAGGGCGCGCAGCCTGCCGGCGTCCAGCCAGGCCACCAGGTCCGCCCGCGCGGCGGTGGCGGCCCTGTGGGTGATGAGCAGCCGGGTCCGGCCGCGGTGGGTTCGCGACAGGGCCCGGGCCACGTGCAGTTCGGTCACCGTGTCGAGACTGGAGGTCGCGTCGTCCAGCACCAGCAGCCGTCCGGCGTGCGCGAACGCCCGTGCCAGGCCGAGGCGTTGCACCTCGCCGCCGGACATCGGCGCCTGGGCCAGCGGGGTGTCGTAACCGCCGGGGAGCCGCGTCACGAAGGCGTCGGCGCCGGCCGCCCGGGCGGCGTCCACAACTGCCGTACGTGGCAGGGGCCGTGGCCCGAAGCCGACGGCGTCCGCGATGGACTCGCCAAGCAGCACGGGACGTTCGAAGGCGTACGCGACGGCCGCCCGCAGTCCGGCCCTGCTCAGCTCGGGCAGCGGCTGCCCGTCGAGGAGCACGGTCCCCTCTTCCGGATCGGCCAACCGCCCCGCCAGCGCGGCCAGTACGGACTTCCCCGACCCCGACCGCCCCACCACCGCGACGCACGCCCCACCGGGCACGCGCAGATCCAGCCCCTCCAGCACGGTCTCCCCTCCGCGCAGCGCGGTGACCCCCCGGAACTCCACCACCCCCCGAGCGGCCGGCACCCTCTCCAGGGAATTCGGCGCACCCCGGAACGGCCCGGCCCCGGCCGGAAGTTCACCGCCGGCGCCGGCCGGACGCTCACGCAGGTCACCCTCCGCCGACACCCCGGGCTTTGTCCCGGCGGTAACGCGCGGATCGGATGTCGGTGCACGGTCGGCCGGGCCCTGCTCGGAGGGGGAATGCGGCGGGAGTTGGCGGGGCAGGCCCGGGCCGGAGGCCGCGGCGGCCGGGGTCGGGATAGGGGCGACGCCCTCCAGGGAGCGGGCGCCGTAGGTCTTCAGCGGGGTGTCCAGCACCGCGGTCAGCCGGGCCGCGGCGGCACGGCCGCGTACCAGGGCGCCCAACTGGCCGACGACCAGACCGATTCCGGTGGCCAGCGTGGCGTAGCGGGACGCGGCGAGGAGGTCACCGACGGAGATCGCGCCCTGGGTCAGGCGCAGGCCCGCGACGGACAGGACGACGATCTGCAGCAGCGGGACGAGGACGGCGGCCTGGGCGGTGGCACGGCCCTGCACGTGCCACATCCGGTGGCCCTGGGCGGTGAGTTCGGCCAGGGGCCGCAGCACCCGGGCGTTCTCGCGGGACTCGGTGCCGGCCGCGGCGATGGTGCGCGCCCCGCCCAGCGCCTCCAGCAGGAGCGAGGCGATCCGGCCCTGGGCGTCCTGGTAGCGGGTGATGGAGTCGGAGGACGCGCGGGCGAAGCGGCGCACGAGCAGAGCCAGCGGCGGCGCGCCGAGCAGGAAGGCGGCGGCGAGCCAGGGGTCGGTGAGGCCGAGCATGACGATGCCGCCGAGGGGAGCGGCCAAGGTGGCGGGCAGGGCCGCCGCGGCGACGGGCGCGCTGCCCGCGTCCGCGGCGTTGCCGACCAGTCGGGTCACGAGGTCGCCGCCGCCCGGCGCGCTGGCGGCGGGTCCGGCGTCGAGCACGTGCCGTACCGCCCGGCGGCGCAGCCCCGCCGTGATCCGCGCCGCGGTGGTGGCGCCCAGCATGTCCGCGGCGGCCCCGAGGGCGGTCTGCCCGGCGACGATCGCCGCGCAGATCCCCACCCAGCCGGCCGCGGACCGCCCGCGCAGCAGCAGGTCCAGTGCGTGGCCGAGCGCCGCGGGCAGCCACAGGCCGAGCCCGGCGACGCCGAGCCCGAGCAGGGCGAGCACCGCCAGCCGCCAGGCGCAGGCCCGGGAAGCGGTCAGCAAGACTCGATCGGCCCTGTTGTGCACGACAGGCGTCTCCTTCTGGCTGGGTTCCCCGCGGCCGGTTCGCCGTCACCGGTGGGCCGGGAACGGCCCCGGCCCCGGCGTCCGGTGGGAGGGACGGCCGGGGCCGGGGGTGCTGCCGGTGGCGTTGCCGGCTCCCGGCTGCAGGGAAAAGCCGGGTGCCGGTGGTGCCGGTAGTGCTCGTGCTGTCGGTAGTGCTGGTGGTGCCGGTAGTGCCGGTAGTGCCGGTGGTGCCGGGCCCGGGGCGGCGGAGCGAGGTCCGCCGCCCCGGGCTCAGGGGTGGGTCACAGGCAGATCAGGAAGCTGACCGAGCTGATGCAGCCGATCAGGCTCAGCGAGCTGGCCCCCTGGCCGCCCCCGCCGCCCTGGCCGTGCTCGACGGGCTCGAGGTTCTGGAGGTCGAGAAGCGCCATGTCAGGTTGTCCTTTCAGTGGAACTCACGGTTGGAAACTGGGTGGTGCACGGTCCCGGTCGCAGCCGGTCCCGGTTCATGGGCCCGCCACCGGTGGTGGCGGGAGGAAGGGCAGCCGCGCCGGGGTGTCCCCGAGCGCCGCGCCCAGTGCGAGGAGGCAGCCGGCGGTACCGGTGCCGAGGTCCATGGACAGCCGCATCAGCTGGTTGCCGGGGAAGGCGAGGCCGCCGCCGTAGGGCATGCCGTACCAGCCGAGCGCGTCGATCTGCGCGGCCAGTGCGCCCTCGGGTACGCCGGGGGTGGTGGTCCTGGCGAGGTGCAGCACCATGCCGGCGCGGCCGGCGAAGAGCCCCGGCTGGGCGTAGAGCCGCAGGGTCGCCGCGCGCACGATGTCGCGGCGGGCCTGCTCGAAGCGGTCGGCGGTGGCGGGCTCCGGTGCGTCGCCGTGCCGGGCCAGGGCGAGGAAGTCGTCGAGCACCAGGCCGATGCCCACGCTGCCGTCGCCGGCGTACGGCATGGTGCGCCAGCCTTCGTCGACCTCCAGACTGCCGCTCGCAGTGTGCACGCAGGAGTCGAGGTCCAGGTGCAGCGCGCGGGCGGCATGGCCGAGCAGCGCCGGGACGCCGGTCTGTTCGTAGAGCCGCAGGAAGAGCAGGGCGGGACCGGTGGCGCCGCGCAGCAGGCCGGCGCGGCGGGTGGCGGCGGCGCTGCCGGGTTCGGCGGCGAGCCGGGCGGCGACGATGCCGGCCGCTTCCAGCGCGCGTTCCCGCAGGACGGTTTCTCCGGTGGTGCGGGAGAGGTGCTCCAGCACCAGGCCGATGCCGGCGAGGCCGCCGTTGAGGTCGGAGGCGAGCCGCTGCCAGTTCTCGGCGAGCAGGGTGCGTATCAGGTCGAGGGCGCGGCCGGGGTGCCCGAGGCGTTCCAGCACATAGGCGACGCCGGCCAGGCCGTCGTACAGCCCGAGCGGGGTGCCGTCGGGCAGCACGCGGGTACGCTCCAGCAGCCAGCGCTCCCCCGCGGCGTACCGCGGGGCCCCCGTCTCGGCGAGCGCGTACAGCACCCCGGCCGCCCCGTGTGCGATCCCGAGCCCGCCGCCCGCGGAGAACTGTGTGATGTCCCCGGGGAAGAGCCGGTCCTCCCGCCCGGGCGTCGCCGACGCGAGGATCGCCCCGACCATGGCGTCCCGCGCCCCGCCCCACTCCCCCGGCTCAGCGGGCAGATACCCCCCGTCCCCGCCCGCCGGTCTCTCCCGCCCGGCCGGCGCGACCACGCCGCCCCCGCCGGCGCCGGCCCTCCGGACCCCGCCGCCAGTCCCCCCGGCACCGGCAGCCACCAGCCCGTCCCCGACCGCGCCATCCACGGACCGCCCGCCACCCGCAGGGACCCGCCCCCGTGCGTCCCCGCCCCGCCCGGCGGGAATCGGCACCGGCCCGCCTCCGTCCGCGCCGCCCGCGGACCCCCCGGCACCGCCACCCGCAGGGACCCGCCCCCGGTCGTCCCCGCCCCGCCCGGCGGCAGCCGGCTCCCGGTCGGCCGGCGCCGGACCCGGCAGGGTCAACCCGCCCGTGGCCATGGCCGGTTGAGGGGAGGAGGCGGGGCCGGTGATCTCTGCCACCGCTTCGTCCAGGAAGGCCCGCGGCACCGGGAATTCCGCGGCGATCACGTCCGCCAGGTGGGCCGCCTTCGCACGGTCGATGGCCAGGAGCGTGGTGACCGGGAGGAAGAGGGCGAGGCGCAGGCAGGCGAGGGCGTACGTGTCGACCGCGAAGCCGCGCCGGTCGGGCGGGGCGACGAAGCCGGGGTGGGCGACGATCTGCCGGCCCTGGTCCGCCCCGGGCGCCGCCGCCTCGAAGTCCAGCAGCGACACCGTCTCCTCGTCCGGCGCGACCATGATGTTGAACATGTGGAGGTCGTTGAAGACGATCCCCCGGGAGTGCACCGCGGCCACCGCCGCCTCGACGCCCGCGTTGATCCGCAGCGCCCAGCGGGTGTAGTCGGCGACCGCGGCCGGGTCCGGCCGGTCGGTGAGCAGCGGATGGCGCAGGCCGAAGAAGGAGTTGAGCGGCTTGCCCTCGACGAAGTCCATCACCAGGAAGCGGTGGTCGCCGACGGTGAACCAGTCCCGCACCTCGGGAGCCACGCCCAGCCCGGACAGCTTCCGCAGAGCGTCCCGTTCGCGCTCCAGCCGGGCCACCGCGTCCGCGCCGTCGGAGGCGAGCCCGGCGTGCGGGCGGCCCTCCTTGAGCACGACCTTCGCGCCGCTCCTGGTGTCGGTGCCGGTGTAGACACCGCCGCCGTTGGAGAAGTGCAGCGCCTTCTCGATGCGGTAGGGCAGGCCGGCGACCGTCGTGGCGTTCCGCGCGGCCAGCTCCGGCGCGAGGAAGACCGGCAGGGTCACCCAGTCCGGGACGTGGAAGGCGGGTGTCCGGCTGTCCGGCACCAGCCTCCCCTCGTTGTCCTCGACGGCCGGCACGAGGGTGCCGTGCTCGCCGACGCAGTACCGCTTGGCGAAGGCGCCGTACCGCACGTACAGCGGCCCTTCGCGCCAGCGGAGGTCGGTGAGGATGTACGGGCCCTGCTCGCCGTCGAGCAGCTCGCCGAGCTCCTGGAGGACCACCCGCAGCCGGGACTCGTCCGCCGGGTAGATGGTGACGAATTTCCCGCTGGTGTCGCGGCCCGCGTATTTCGAGTTCCGCAGGTGGAGCAGTTGCGGGCTCGGCACGAATTTGAACGGGATGTGCCGGGGAACGCAGTAGTCCCAGACTTTCGCCGCCACTTTTTCGGCGTTTTCCAGACCGGCAGAGACATGGATTTTCCAGCCCTGCGTCGGATAGGCGTCCGCACCGGCGGGCGGGTCGATATGCAACCAGTCCCCGTTGCGCAACGACCGCCAGCCGGCCGGGACTTCACGCTGGGCGGTTTCGAAGCGCGCCACGGATCCGGTTTCCGCCACCGCATCGGAATCAGCGCCGGCCGGCAAACGGTCCAGGCTCTCGTAGAAATAGCGGTCGGCGAGACAGAAGACTTCGTAGCGGTTGTCCATCGATCCCCCTCCAGTGGCGACGGAGGAAGACTCGCACGGTGCGATGAATGCGGAGAAGTCACCGATGTCATCTCATGGCCGTGCGGAACGCACGGTTCCGGCGGACGCTCCGCACAGCCGGCGGGCGGCGCCCGGGGCGGCGGCCTTCCCCGCGCGGGCAGCGCCGGACCGGCACCGGGCGGACAGCGCCAGAGGGGCAGAGCCGGCGGCTGCCGAAACGGTTCTCGCAGGCCCGCCGCGAGCCTCCCGGCGGCCGGCGGCAAGCGGTGCGAACTGCTGATCTTCACCAGGTCCGCCCAAAAGGTCCATGCCCTGTGGACTTTCGGGGTGTACCCGGCCAACAAGCGCAGGCGACAGGGGAGTTGACTGTCCGCATACGATTACCCCATAGGGCGTTATGGGGCAATAGTGCACCTCTGCAACCTTGTCTCCGAATTTTCCAGAAACGATCTGGACCCCGCGAGAGCGGAACGGCAGACTCAGATCCAGCATCAAGAAGGGACACCATGCCGCTCAGAAGCACCGCAACCGCCCGCCAGGAGCGCCTCGGTGCGGAGCTACGGAAGATGCGGGAGGCCGCGGGCATCACCGCCCGGGACACCGCGCGGCTGCTCGGCACCGATCCGGCGAAGGTGAGTCACATCGAGGCGGGCAGGCTGGGCGTCAGCGAGGAGCGTTTACGGCGTCTTGCCGCGTTCTACGAGTGCGGTGACACCTCGCTCATCGACGCGCTCGTCAGCATGGCCAACGGGCAAGGCCGCAAGGGCTGGTGGGAGGCCTACCGCGGTGTCGTCCCCGCGGCGCTGCTCGACGTGGCGGAGCTTGAGCACCATGCGACCCGGCTGCGTACCATCCAGATCACCCATGTCCCGGGGGTCTTCCAGACCGAGGACTACACCCGGACGGTCTTCGGCTACGCGATACCCCCGCTGCCGGAGAACGAACTGGAGGCGCGGGTCGCCCAGCGCCTCGAACGCTCCGGCGTGCTGTACCGCGACACGGCCCCGCCGTACGAGGCGCTGATCCACGAGGCGGCGCTGCGGATGCGGTTCGGCGGCGGGAAGGTCGCGCGGGCCCAGTTGGAGCACATCCAGGAACTGAGCCACCTGCCGCACATAAGCGTTCGGGTGATCCCCTTCGCGGCGGACGGGCACATCGGGTCCGGACACGCGATGCTCTACGCGAGCGGGCCGGTACGGCCGCTCGACACGGTGCAGATCGACTCCGCGCACGGCATCAGCTTTCTGCACGCCGCCCCGCACCTGGCCAACTACAGCGTCCTGTACGACACCCTCGCAGCGGTGGCCCTCGACCGGTCCCGGTCACGTGAATTCATCCACACCATCTCCCGCGACCTCTGAAAGGCTCCCACCCATGACCGCGTCCCTGATTTGGCAGAAGTCCACGTACTCCCAGGAACAGGGCGAGTGCGTCGAGCTGGCCGCCGACGGGGGCGCGGTCCTGCTCCGCGAGAGCGATGATCCCTCTGTGGTCCTCACCACCACCCCGAAGTCGCTGGCCCGCTTCATCCAGGGGATCAAGGTGACCCGGCCCGCGGGCTGAGCCGGGCGCCGGGCGCACCGGGTCCGGCCGCCGTCACCCCGCGGGTTAGGGTGAGGGCTCCCCCGTACCCGGAAAGGCGTTCTCCTCTCATGCCCCTGCGCCGCCGCGCCGCCCTCGCCGTGACCGCGACAGCGACCGCCCTGCTCGCCCTGGCGGCGGTCCCGGCCGCCCCGGCGAACGCCGCGACCCCGCCCGCCGGGCTGTACGGCGCCACGGACCCGACGTACGACGGTGTGTGGCGGCAGGCGTACGCCCTGCTCGCGCTGCACACGGCCGGGGTGACGCCGCCGGCCGCGGCGGTGCGGTGGCTGGGCGGGCAGCAGTGCGCCGACGGCGGTTTCCCGTCCTACCGGGCGGACACCGCCACGGCGTGCGACGCGAAGACCGAGGACACCAACGCCACCGGCATCGCCGTCCAGGCGCTCAGCGTCCTGGGCGGGCACGGGCCTGCCGTGACGAAGGCCACCGGCTGGCTGAAGTCCGTGCAGAACGCCGACGGCGGCTGGTCGTACAACCCCGGCGGCGCCTCCGACCCCGACTCCACCGCGGTGGTGATCGGCGCGCTGCAGACGGCCGGCGAGGACACGCTGCCCGCCAAGGCCGGCCGGACACCGTACGACGCGCTGCGCGGCTTCCAGTTCGGCTGCGGTGCCAAGGCCGCGGACCGCGGCTCGTACGGCTACCCCGCGGACGGCAAGCTCGCGGTGAACGCCAAGGCCACCGCGGACGCGGTCCGCGGCGCCCGGAGCGCGGGATTCGTGGTCACCGCGCCTACCCGCGACACCCCGCTGCCGGCCGCGCCCGCCTGCGGCGGTGCGAAGGACCCGTACACCTCGATGACCCCGGCCGCCGCCGCGCAGGCCGGCGCCGCCTGGCTCGCCCGGCAGCTCACGGCCGGCGGCGGCCACCTGACCGCGCCCAGCCCGGGCGCGACCAAGGCGACCCCCGACTACGGCACCACCGCGGACGCGGTCGTCGCCCTGGCCGCCGCCGGCGAACTCACCGCCGCGCGGTCCGCCTACACCTGGCTCGCGGCGAACTCCACCGCCTGGTCGCACGGCAGCCCGGCGGCCCTCTCGCAGCTGATCCTGGCCGCGCACGCCACCGGCAACGACCCGCGGGGCACCGGCGGCACGGACTACGTACAGCAGCTCACCACCCTCGGTCCCGCCGCGGACGAACCGGCCGCGACCGCGTCCTCGGCCGCCCCGGAGGAGAAGAAGCACGACAGCTCGTCCAGTACCAGCACCTGGCTGATCGTGGCCGTCTTCTTCATCGCCAGCGTCGGCGTCGGCTTCCTGCTGAGCGGACGCAAGCGGCGGCAGGGCTGAGCTGATGCGCCGCGGTCGTAGGTGGGCCTGCGTGGCCGCAGCGGTGGCGGCCCTGCTGCTGGCAGCCGCGGCACCGGCGCAGGCCGCCGGCTACCGCTACTGGTCGTACTGGCTGCGCTCGGGCGACACCTGGACGTACGCGCAGACCGGCCCGGCGCTGCACATACCCGCCGACGGCAGCGTCGAGGGCTGGCGCTTCGCGGTGAGCCGGGACGCCGCCGCCCAGGCCGTGCAGCCGCGCGGAGCGGCCGGCTTCGCGGCGATCTGCGCGAACACCCCGGCCGCCAGGGGCACGAAGCGGGTGGCCCTGGTCATCGACCCCGGCACCGCGGCCGACGCCCCCGGCGGCGCAACCCCGCCGGCGCCCCGCACCGCCTGCGCCCGCGTCCCGGCCGACGCCTCCTCCGCCGACGCGCTGGCCGCGGTCGCCCGCCCGCTGCGGTACGACTCGGCCGGCATCCTCTGCGCGATCTCCGGCTACCCGGTCTCCGGCTGCGGCGAGCAGGTCGCGGCATCCGGCCGGAAGTCCACCGCTCCGGCTGGGACCGGGACGAGCGGGACGAGCCCGGCAGCCGGGACAACCACCGGCACGGAGGACGGCGGCGGCCCGTCCGCCGGCCTCTACGCGGGCATCGGCGCCGTGGTGCTCCTCGCGGCGGGAGCCGGCCGGCAGACCCGCCGCCGACGCCGCTCGTGAGCGGGGCGGAGCTGCCGGGGCGCGAGGACGCGCTGCCGGCCGGCCGGTCAGGGCGGGCCGCCCGGCTGCGCGCGCCGGCGGCGGGCCGGGCCAACGCGCTGCACGCCGGGGCCTGGTGGCTGTGGGCGCTGGGGCTCGCCACCGCCGCGTCCCGGACCAGCAACCCGCTGCTGCTCGCGCTGGTGGTGGCGGTCGCCGGTTACGTGGTGGCCGCGCGGCGCGGGGACGCACCCTGGGCCCGGTCGTACGGAGCCTTTCTGCGGCTGGGGCTGGCCGTTCTGGTGATCCGGCTGGTGTTCGCCGTGGTGCTGGGCTCACCGGTACCGGGCACGCATGTGCTGGTGCGGTTGCCGGAAGTACCGCTCCCCGGCTGGGCGCAGGGGGTACGGATCGGCGGGCGGGTCACCGCGGAGGGCGTGGTCTTCGCGCTGCGGGACGGCATGAAGCTGGCCGCGCTGCTGGTGTGCGTGGGCGCGGCGAACGCGCTGGCCAATCCGGCGCGGCTGCTCAAGTCGCTGCCGGGCGCGCTCTACGAGGCCGGGGTGGCGGTGGTGGTCGCCATGACCTTCGCCCCGCACCTGGTCGCGGACGTGTCCCGGCTGCGGGCGGCCCGGCGGCTGCGCGGCCGGGAGGACCGCGGGATACGGGCACTGCTGCAGGTCGGACTGCCGGTGCTGGAAGGCGCGCTGGAGCGGTCGGTGGCACTGGCGGCGGCGATGGACGCGCGCGGCTACGGGCGGACCGCCGCGGTCCCGCCCGGGGTGCGCCGGACCACCGCCGCGCTCACCCTCGGCGGCCTGCTCGGGGTGTGCGCGGGCACCTACGGACTGCTGACCGCGGACGGCACCCGGTACGGCCTGCCGCTGCTGGCGGCCGGGCTGGCCGCCGCGACGGCCGGACTGCGCCTCGGCGGGCGGCGTTCGGTACGGACCCGCTACCGCCCCGACCGGTGGGGTCCCCGGGCGTGGCTGGTCGCCGGGTCGGGGGTGGCGGTCGCAGCGCTGATGATCACGGCCGGCGGGTACGACGCGGCGGCCCTCGACCCGCCCGCCTTTCCGCTGGCGGCCCCGGCGCTGCCGCTGTGGCCCGCGCTGTCGGTGCTGCTGGGGCTGCTCCCGGCCTTCGTGGCGCCCGCGCCCGTGGTGGCGCCCCGGGGGGCATCGCGGTGATCCGCTTCGAGAACGTCTCCGTGACCTACGACGGCGCCGCGGCCCCCACCCTGAGCGGCATCGAACTGACCGTGCCCGAGGGTGAGTTGTGCCTGGTCGTCGGCCCCTCGGGGGCCGGCAAGTCGACCCTGCTCGGCGCGGTCGGCGGTCTCGTGCCGCACTTCACCGGCGGGCTGCTCACCGGGCGCGTCACCGTCGCGGGGCGCGACACCCGTACCCACAAACCGCGGGAACTCGCCGACGTGGTCGGCACGGTGGGCCAGGACCCGCTCTCGCACTTCGTCACCGACACCGTCGAGGACGAACTCGCCTACGGCATGGAGTCGTTGGGCGTCCCGCCGGAGACGATGCGGCGCCGCGTCGAGGAGACCCTCGACCTGCTCGGGCTCGCCGCACTCCGCGACCGCCCCATCGCTACGCTCTCCGGCGGGCAGCAGCAGCGGGTGGCGATCGGTTCCGTCCTCACCGTCCACCCGCGGGTGCTGGTCCTCGACGAACCCACCTCCGCGCTCGACCCGGCCGCCGCGGAAGAGGTGCTCGCCGTTCTCCAGCGGCTCGTGCACGACCTCGGCACCACCGTCCTGCTGGCCGAGCACCGCCTGGAGCGGGTGGTGCAGTACGCCGACCAGGTCGTCCTGCTGCCCGCCCCCGGTGGGCCGGCGGTGACCGGCGCTCCGGCCGACGTCATGGCGGTCTCCCCGGTCCATCCGCCGGTGGTCGCCCTCGGCCGGCTGGCCGGCTGGTCGCCGCTGCCGCTGTCGGTCCGCGACGCCCGCCGCCGGGCCGGCGCACTGCGCGACCGGCTGGCGGACCTGGCGGCGCCGCGGCCTGGACCGGCGGGCACCGGCGAACCCCTGGTGCGGGTGGAGCGGCTGGCCGTGCGGCGGGGCCGGGTGGAGGCGCTGCGCGGGGTGGACCTGACGGTACGGGCCGGTGAGACCGTCGCGCTGATGGGCCGCAACGGGGCCGGCAAGTCGACGCTGCTGGCCTCGCTGGTCGGCCTGCACACGCCCGCCTCGGGTGCGGTCACCGTCGGCGGCGCGGTGCCCCACCGCACCCGTCCCGCGGAACTGGTGCGCCGGGTCGGGCTCGTACCGCAGGAGCCGCGGGACCTGCTCTACGCCGAGACGGTCGCCGCGGAGTGCGCCGCCGCGGACCGTGACGCGGGCGCGGCACCGGGCACGTGCCGGGCACTGCTCGGCGAACTCCTGCCCGGGGTACGGGAGGACGCGCATCCGCGTGACCTCTCCGAAGGGCAGCGGCTCACCCTCGCGCTGGCGATCGTGCTCGCCGCGAGGCCGCCGGTCCTGCTGCTGGACGAGCCGACCCGCGGCCTGGACTACGCGGCCAAGTCCCGCCTCGCCGCGCACCTGCGGAGCCTGGCCGCCGACGGCCACGCGATCGTCCTGGCAACCCACGACGTCGAACTCGCCGCCGAACTCGCCCACCGCGTCGTCATCCTGGCCGACGGCGAGGTCGTCGCCGACGGCCCCACCCCTGAAGTCGTCCTCTCCTCCCCCTCCTTCGCCCCCCAGGTCGCCAAGATCCTCGCCCCCTCCCCCTGGCTCACCTCCACCCAGGTCGCCCACGCCCTGGACCCCACGTCATGACCCCCAGGGACAACCGGCAACCTCCCCCGCCGCCGGGGCCCGGCGGCGTCCCTCCGGCAGACGGGAACGCAGGAACACCGCCCCCGGAAAACGTCGGCCCTCCGGCGGACGGGAACACCGGCCCGCAACCCGTCGCCCTCGCGAGCTTTCCGGCCGGCAAGAACGCCGAAGTACCGGCCGACGGGAACGCCGGCCCTCCGGCGGACCGGACCGCCGGAACACGGCCGGCAGGGGCGGTCGTGCGGTTGGGGGTCAGGTCGGTCACCGCGCTGGTGATCGTCTCGGCGATCGGGGTGGCCGCCTTCGGGTGGCCGCTGCTCGCCGCGCACGGTTCGTCCGTGGCCGCGCACAGCACCGACGCGCCCTGGTTGTTCGCCGCGCTGCTGCCGCTGCTCGTGGGCGTGGTGATCGCGACCGTCGCGGACACCGGGATGGACGCGAAGGCCATCGCGATGCTCGGCATGCTGGCCGCCGCGGGCGCCGCGCTGCGACCGCTCGGCGCCGGCACCGCCGGGATCGAGCCGATGTTCTTCCTGATGGTGCTCTCCGGCCGGGTGCTCGGCCCCGGCTTCGGCTTCACGCTGGGCTCGCTGACGATGTTCGCCTCCGCGCTGCTGACCGGCGGGGTCGGTCCGTGGATGCCGTTCCAGATGCTGGCGATGGGGTGGGTCACGATGGGCGCGGGCCTGCTGCCCCGGCCCGACCGGCTGCGCGGCCGGGGCGAACTCGCCCTGCTCGCCTGCTACGGCGCGGTCGCCGCCCTCGCGTACGGCACCGTGATGAACCTCCAGGGCTGGCCCTACATCGCCGGCCTCGCCTCCGACATCGCCTACGACCCGCACGCCCCGCTGGCCACCAACCTCGCCCGGTTCGCCGCCTACTGCCTCACCACGTCCCTCGGCTGGGACCTGCCGCGCGCCGCACTCACCGCGGTGCTCTCCTTCACCCTCGGGCCGCCGATCCTGCGCGCCCTGCGCCGGGCCACCCGCCGCGCGGCGTTCGGCGCCGCGGTCGTCTTCGGTGAACCGCGCGACTGACACGCGGCGCGGCCCGCAGGCGTGTACTGCCTGCGGGCCGGGGGTTGTTCCTGCCGTGGTCAGCCGACGTTCAGCAGCTCACGGGTCATGTCGCGGTAACGGGTGAGCGCGACGCGCAGCTCCTCCGTACCGGTCTTGTCGCCGTTGTCACCGTGCCAGCTGCCGCGCAGCGTGTCGCGCCGCTCCTCGACCATCCGGGTCAGCCGGCGGACCGCCTCGTCCAGGACCGCGTCGGCCTCGCGCACGGCTCGCCGCGGGTCGTCGACGAAGCCGCCGAGGGCGCGCTCCATACGGCTGTTGAGCTGGTCGATGTCCTCGGTGGTGCGGGTCGCGGTGCCACGGGCCTGGGCCGTGCGGGAGTCGGAACCCATGGTGGACGCGGCCGTCGGGGTGCCTCGCCCGGCGGTCGGCGGGGTGGCCGGCGGCTGCGCCGCGGCGGTGTCCTCCCGGTCCCGGTCCCGGTCCCGGTCGCGCCGCTCCCGCTTGGCGTCGGCGTCCGTGCCGGTGTCAGTGCCTTCGGCGCCGGCCGGGCGCTTCATGCCGGTGCCGGTGCCGGTGCCGGTCCCGATGTCAGTCCCGGTGCCGGAGCCGGAGTCCGTACCGGCCGGAGTCCCGTTGTCCGTCCCTGCGGTACGGGTCCCCGCGCCGGAGTCGCTGCCTGCCGGGGTCCGGGCGCCGGTGCCCGTGCCACTGCCACTGCCACGGCTGGTACCGGTGCCGGTCGTACGGCCGGCCCCGGACGGCGGCGGGGTGGTGACGGCGGGGCGCTGCGGCTCCGCGGTCCTCGCGCCGGCCGGCGCGCTGCGCTGTTCGTCGGTGCCGCCGTCGGTGGTCGGCGTGACGGCGGGCGCCGCCTGCTCGTCGGTGGCCGGGTCGCGGCTGTCGGCGCGGTCCTCGCTACGGGTGCGGTTGACGTTCATCGTCTTCGTCTCCTCGGATACAACATGCTCGTCACGTGCATGCGGCCGTCCAGGGCCGCCCCCGGGCGGGCCGGGGGCGACGGTCGGGGTCAGCGGTGGTCGTCGCTGCTGTGGTCGCGCCGCGCGCTCCCGGTGAGGGAGGCGAAACGGTCCGCCAGCGGACGGTGGTGCTCACGCTCGGCATCGGCACCGGCATCGGCACCAGCGCCGGCTTCCGCGTCACGGTCACGGTCAGCGGCTCGCGTGTCCGTGGACTCCTCGGTGGCCGGGGCCGGTTCGGCGGCCTCGTCCCGTGCGGCCGGCGGGGTCGAGGCCGGCGGTGCCGCCACCGGGGCCGGGGCGCTCGGGGCCGTGCCGGCCGGGGCCTGCGCGGGGGCGTCCGGCGTGCGCTCCTCGGTGGTGCGGGACCGCGACGTACCCGCGTCCCGCAGCATGTCGTCGAAGAGCGCCCGTGCCGCGACCAGTGCCTGCCGCATGTCCTCGGTGGCCTTCCGGCCGCCGGCGCCGGCGTGTTCGGCCAGCGCGTGGGCCTGGCGGTAGCCCTGCACCTGGTGCGGGTGGTGGACGGACAGCGCGTCGAAGTGCTCGGGCGAATCCGCGGCCGGGTAGCCGCGCTCAGTGGCGACCTCGGCGATCAGCCGATCGGCCTCGCTCAGCGCCCGGTCGGGCTCGTCCACGAAGTGCGCCTGGATCTGCGCCCAGCGCTCCCCGTACCGCTCCCGCTGCTCGGTGCTGACCTGGGCCGGCTCGAAGCCGCCGTACCGCTTGACGCGCTCACTGAGTTCCTGCCGCGTCGCCTTGTCGTCCCCGTCGTGCCGGGCGAGCGTCCGCTCGTACTCCGGACCGAAACGCCGTTTGAGTCCGGCGCCTCCCGTGCCGTTGCCGCGCATCATCGTCACCACCGCGACGATCGCGATCACCACAACTACCGCCACGATGACGGCGATTATCGCTCCTGTTGACATGACGTGCCTCCCGTCCTCTTCTTTACGGTCGGCTGTCCGCTGCCCGGCACCCCAAACACCGGCCCGGCCCGGCGCGTGGCGGACACCCCCCGCCGTCAGGCCCGTTGCCCCGCAACGCGGTCCGGCGGAAGGCCGCTGGGCCTTCCTACTGGGGGGAGCGGCGTCCTGCGCGGCCGGCACGCTCCGGGTGTGCCGCGTCGCCGCCGCACAGCTCCTTGGTCAACTTGCCTACGAGGTCGGCGAGTTCGGCATGCCGGGCGGGGTCCCAGTCGCCGAGGAGTTCGGCCAGGACAGCGCGGCGTGCCTGCGTGAGGCGGTCGGCGAGGGCGTGGCCGGAGGGGGTGAGGCGCAGCGGATTGCCCGCGCGCACCGCGAGGCCGCGGGACTCCGCCTCGACCGCGGCCGCTTCGATGACGTGGGCGGGCACCGTGGTGCTGCCCGCGAGGTCGACGGGGTCCGCCTCCCCGACGTGCGCGAGGCGCAGCAGCAGCCAGCTGGTGGCCGGCCGCACGTCGGCTCCGGCCATGGTGGTGATGCGGGTGTAGAGGCCGGCGCGGGCCTCACGGCTGCCGAGCAGGGACAGGCAGCGGGCGATCTCGTCCAGCGAGGAGCGCTCCACCGGGTTGGCGCCGACCGTCTCACCGCCGTCGGGGACGGTGACCGAGCCGCGGAGCGGCTGCTCCTTGAGGAACCAGGCCAGGACGAAACCGGCCGCGGCGACCGGCACCGCCCACAGGAAGACCGTGGTGATGGAGGTCGAGAAGGCGTGCCGGACCGGCGCTCTGATCGCCTCCGGCAGCCGGGCGATGGCCGTGGGGTCGGCCTGGAGCCGGCCCGGGTCGACCCCCGGTGGCAGGGTGCGGCCGCGCAGCGCCGAGCCGAGCTTCTCCGAGAGCTGGTGGGCGAAGACCGTGCCGAAGATGGACACGCCGAAGGACGCGCCGATGGACCGGAAGAAGGTGGTGCCGGAGGTGGCCGAGCCCAGGTCCTCGTAGCCGACCGAGTTCTGCACCGCGAGGATCAGCACCTGCATCACCAGGCCGAGGCCGAGCCCGAAGACCAGGAAGAACAGGCTCATCGTCCACACCGCGGTGTTCTCGTCCAGTTGGTGCAGCAGGAGCAGTCCGACGATGGTGACGGCGGTGCCGGCGATCGGGAAGACCTTGTAGTGGCCGGTGCGGCTGACGATCTGCCCGGAGCCGGTGGAGGAGATCAGCAGGCCGACGACCATCGGGATCATGTGGACGCCGGAGAGGGTCGGCGAGTAGCCGTGCACGATCTGCAGGAACGTCGGCAGGTAGGTGAGCGCGCCGAACATCGCGAAGCCGATGATGAAGGACATCGCGGCGCACAGGACGAAGGTGCGGACGGTGAAGAGCCGTGGCGGCAGCACCGGTTCCTCGGCGCGGCGCTCGATCATCACGAAGGCGGCGACGAGGACCACCCCGGCCACCGCCAGGCCGATGATGCCGGGCGAGCTCCAGGCCCAGGTGGTGCCGCCGAGCGAGGTGACCAGCACCAGGCAGGTCGCGGCGGCCGCCACCACCGCCATGCCGGCGTAGTCGATGCGGTGGGCGGTGCGGCGGACCGGGATGTGCAGCACCGCGGCGATCACCGCGAGCGCGACGATGCCGATCGGGATGTTGATGTAGAACACCCAGCGCCAGGAGAGCTGTTCGGTGAAGACCCCGCCCAGCAGCGGCCCGAGCACACTGCTGGCGCCGAACACGGCGCCGAACACGCCCTGGTAGCGGCCCCGGTCGCGGGGCGGCACGATGTCGCCGACGATCGCCATCGACAGCGCGATCAACCCGCCGCCGCCCAGGCCCTGGAGAGCTCGGAAGGCGATCAGCTCGGGCATGTTCTGGGAGATTCCGCAGAGCGCGGAGCCGATCAGGAAGAGCACGATGACGGTCTGGAAGAGCCGCTTCCGGCCGTACATGTCGCCGAGTTTGCCCCACAGCGGGGTGGCCGCGGTGGAGGCGAGCAGATAGGCGGTGACGACCCAGGACAGGTGGTTGATGCCGCCGAGTTCGCTGACGATGGTGGGCAGGGCCGTGGACACGATGGTCTGGTCGAGCGCTGCCAGGAGCAGACCGAGGGCGAGCGCGCCGATCGCGATCCGTACCGCCCGCTTGTCCTGGTGCTCGCCCGGTCCGCCCGCCGCGGGCTCCGCGGCGGTGGTGGTGTCCTGGGCCATACAGGCTCCTCCCGTCGTCCCCCGACGGCCAGACACTTCATATTCTCACCGTTTGTACGGATATGGGTTGTGATCTTGGACGGCCGCCCGCCCCCTTTCGGGGGAGCGGCTGTGCGGCCCCGACGGGGATCGGCATAATCAGCCGGGACTTTGCGAACGCACGAACGACGGCGGGGAGGGGACCCAGTGGCGTCGCCGCAGCAAGATCCGGGGGCTGAGCCGCCCCAGGAGGAATCGAGCGAGGTCAGCGGGGCGGAAGCGGGGAAAATGGCAGAAGGTGCGGATGGTACGGAAGTAGCGGGGGCTGCGGAAGAGGGCGTCTCCCGGGCCGCCGAGCGCTCCGCGCAGCGGGCTGCCGCACTGGCCGCGACCGAGGGATTCCACCCCCTGCGGCTGCGGCCGTACGTCGCGGAGCCGGACGAGGAGCCCGGTGAGACCACGGCCCGCCCGCTCATCGCGACCGAGCACGACCCGGACGGGCCCGCGACGGCCGATCTGGGACTCTTCCCCTCGATGTACTCCGGGGTCGAGTACGCCCCCGAGGAGCCGCCGGCTGCCGAGCCGCTGGTGATACGGGGGCGGCACCGGCGCCGCAGACGCGGGATCGTGGTGGCCGCGGCCACCGTGGCGGCGTCGGCGCTGGCAGCGGGCGCGGTGGCGGTCACCGGGCAGGTCATGGGCGACGAGCAGGCCGACACCGAGCGGGCGCTGCCCGATCTCAGTACGTCGATGCCGGACGTCGAACTGCCGCACGACGCGTCGCCCGCCACCGCGAAGGTGGCGCCGCCGGTCAGCCGTGCCGCACCGGCCTCCCCCGCCCCGACGGCGACCGCGACCACGACCGCTCCCGTGACGCCGGCCGCCACCCCGTCGGCCACCCCCGCCACGAGCGCGCCGGCCACCACGGCGCCCGCGGGCACGCCGACCACCACCCCGGCCGTACCCCCCACCACCACGCCGCCCCCGCCCCTCCAGCCCAACGACGCCCCGGCGCCCGCCACCCTCGGCCCTGGCGACTCGGGCCCGGAGGTGGCCGACCTGCAGCGCGCCCTCACCGCCGCGCACCTCTACCGGGGCCCCATCGACGGCGTCTACACCCTCCAGGTCCAGCTCGCGGTGACCGCCTTCCAGTTCATGCACCACATCCACGCCTCCCCGATGGGCTCCTACGACCAGGCCACCCGCGCCGCCCTCACCTCCTCCCACCACCGCTGACCCCTCCGGGGGCGCGGGGACCGGAGGGCAGCGCGGCAGCGGGCAGGCCGGCCCGCACTAAAATCCCCCCATGGTCACCGGAGAACCCTTCGGCCTTCCTCACTTCCAACTGGTCCTGCTGCGCCGGATGGCCGACCACCAGCCCGGCCTGGTGGACGACGCCCTCCGCGAACTGGGCGCGAGCCATACGGACATGCGGGAGGCCAACCGGCGCTGGCAGGCGCGGCTGCACTCACGGACCTTCCCCGGCGGCGAACGCCGGTACCGCACCGCGCTCGGCCCGCCCCGGTCCGAGCGGCGGCAGCGCGTCGGCGACCTCGTCTGCACGGCCCTGCTGTGGCCGGTCCCGCTCTGGCCCGACCTGCGTTTCGAGGTGCTCGTCGCCCCCGGCGGCAAGGCGATCCTGAACGAGTGGCTGGTCCGCGCCGCGGATGCCCCCGCCCCCGCCCTGCGTACCGCCGGAGACCTCACCCCGTGGTCCTGCACCGTCGAGGACGCCGCCAACGCCTTCCCGCCGGCCACGCCGCTCCCGCCGGACGCCCCTACCCGCGCCGTGGTGGCGCTCACCACTCCCGGCACGCCGGGCCGCACCATCGCCCACTTCACCTGGGGCCTGCTGCAGTTCACGGCCCCCGAGAGCCCGCAGAACCCGCAGAACCCGAAGCACCCGCAGAACCCGGAGAAGCGGTAGCGCGCGAAGGCCGCACGGTCAGGGCTGGCGCTTCCGCCGATTCTTTTGTACCGTGGAGGAACAAAGTGGTTCCGCCCGCTTCCCCTGACCGGCGGGCGGGGCCACGTTGCCGTCTTAGGGCGCCTGAGGCGTCGTACCGAGGAGCCGCATGCCGTCCGAGTTCACCGCCCGCGCCCTGCTGCTCGACATGGACGGCACCCTGGTGAACTCCGACGCCGTGGTGGAACGCGTGTGGACCCGCTGGGCGCTGCGCCACAGCATGGAGCCCGCCGCCGTCCTGCGGGTCGTGCACGGCCGCCAGGGCCACGCCACGATGGCCGCCCTGCTCCCCGAGCGCCCCGCCGAGGAGAACTACGCGGAGAACGCACTGCTGCTCGCCGAGGAGACCGCCGACACCGAAGGCGTCGTCCCGGTGCACGGCGCCCCCGCCTTCCTGGCCGCCCTGCAGGGCCGCCCGCACGCCCTGGTCACCTCCGCCGACGAGGCGCTCGCCCGGGCCCGGATGGCCGCGGCCGGCCTGCCGCTCCCCCCGGTCCTGGTCACCGCCGAGCGGGTCAGCGCGAGCAAGCCCCACCCCGACGGTTTCCTCAAGGGCGCCGCCGAACTCGGCTTCACGCCCGAGGAGTGCCTGGTCTTCGAGGACGCCGAGGTCGGCATCGCCGCCGCCCGCGCGGCCGGCATGCGGGTGGTGGGCGTCGGCCCGCGCGCCGCGGCGCACCGGCCCAGCGCGCACGTGGACTCGCTGGAGCGGATCCGGGTGGAGGCCACCGCGCACGGCACCCTCCTCGTCACGGCCGGCTGACGACACCAGCGCCCGCCCGTGGGCCTCGGTGCCCCGCGGACCGGCGCCGCCGCCCGGCCCCGGGCCCGGCGCATGAACCACCGCCGCCCGCCCGCCGGTCCGCGGTGCCCTGCCGGCCCCCCGGCCCTGCGCACGAATCGGCGCACGGGCCGGGGTCGGCCCCCGGCCCTGCGCCGGAAGCGCGGGCTCAGCCCGCGATCGCCTCGGAGATGCTGAGCGCGGCCAGCACCACCATGACCCCTGCCGCGATCTTCGTGATCAGCCGCAGCGGCACCCGCTTCATCAGCAGCTTCCCGCCGAAGATGCCGAGCGCCGCCACCGCCCACAGCGCCAGCACCGCGCCGATGGCGACCGATACCGGGTCGTCGTAGCGTGCGGCCAGGTTCGCCGTCATGATCTGCGTGAGGTCGCCGAACTCGGCCACCAGGATCAGCGTGAAGCCGGTCCCCGCCACCTTGAGGAAGCTCTGGTCGGCGGGCGCCCGCACCTTCTCCTCGTCCTCGCCGTGCGAGAAGAGCAGCATCGCCGCCCCGCCCAGGAAGAGCAGACCCACGATCCCCTGGAGCAGGCGGTGCGGCAGCAGGGTCAGCAGGCTGCCCGCGGCGATGGCGAGCGCGACATGGACCACGAAGGCCGCCGCGACCCCGCAGAAGACGTAGGACGCCCGGTAGCGGGTGCCCAGCATGAGGCTGGCCAGCGCGGTCTTGTCGGGGAGTTCGGCAAGGAAGATGACGCCGAAGACCACGGCGACGACGGAAATGCTGAGCACGGGAGAGAATCCTCGATCGGTCGGGGCGGCCGTGCCGAGAGGAACCGCAGGGTGCGGGGTCGCTTCGGCCCGGCAGCGTCGGAACACTGCGGCCGAAGGTCTCGCTGGCGGCATGTCGCTCGGGCGGACCTGTCACGGTCCTTGCCGCCTCCGGGCGCCGGCCCGGTCCGCACCACGCCGCTTCCGCGGTCGCCGCGAGGCCCGAGCAGTATGTCGACGGTCCGGCGAAGAGCTACTCCCCTTCTGCTGTTGATCAGTTTACGGGAGGCCCGGCGGTGCGCCAGGGGCGCCGGGAGATCGTGAAGCACTTGTGAGGAAGCTCGCGACCCGCTCACCCCCCTTGCACGGGGAGCACCGGGACGTACTCTCGAAGGAAGCGCTCCGGCCAGCGGGAACCGGGTGCTGAACCGTTTCGGCGAAAGTATTCCCGCCGTAATAACGCCGTGATTGTCTCGTACGTCACGTGCCCTCGACGGAACCGCCGGGCACCACTGGCGTACGCTGTACGGCTGACGGCGAATGAAGATCCGCTGCCGTCGGCGCGACACCGGCAACACCTACAGATCCGCAGCTCAGCAGGCACGTAACAGGCACTCGGCGCTTCGCAACGGACTCGCGGGAACACAACGCACAACTCGGGCAGAAACTGGCGAAGGACGAGGAGGCGCAGTGCTGCACGGCGTGGGCTCCCTGTTCGAATGGCCGTGGATCTACCTGCTGGTCGCGCTCTCGGTTCTGCTCGATGTCTTCGTCCCCGTGCTCCCCAGCGGTGTGCTGGTGGTGAGCGCGGCCACCGCCGGGTCCTCGGGCGCCGGCGACGACATCCTCGACATCTTCGCGCTGCTGGGCTGCGCGGCCACCGCCTCGTGCGTGGGCGACCTGCTCGCGTACAAGCTGGCGTTCCGCGGCGGTGACTGGTTCCACCGCCGGCTCGCCAACTCCCGGCGGCTCGCGTCCGCGCACGAACGGCTCGACCAGGTGCTCAGCGGTGGCGGCGGCGCGCTCGTGGTGCTGGCCAGGTTCGCTCCGGCCGGCCGCAGCGTGGTCAGCCTCGGCGCGGGAACCTCCCGGCGCCGCCCCGGTGAGTTCCTGCCCTGGTCCGCGCTGGCCGGGGTGTGCTGGGCGACCTACAGCGTGGGCCTGGGCTGGATCGGCGGCGAGTGGCTCGGTGCGAGCTGGCTCGGCACCGCGATGTCCTTCGCCGCTCTGGTGGGTGCGGGCGCCTTCGCCGCCTATGTCTTCCGCCGCGAGCGCCGGCTGGCCATCGCGGCGGCCGGCTATCCGACCGTCCCGCTGGCGATCCCCGGCCAGGGCACCCCGCCGGACCGCGGCGCCGTCGTCGAAGCGCTCTGAGCCGCGAGCGCGCTCAGAGCACCCGACACATCCGGCGCGTCAACCCGCCGCCTCAGCGGCGACCGCGGCGTCTGCCCCCGTACGACCAGCCGGTGCCGACACCGGCCAGGTGCAGGGCCACGAAGAAGAGCCCGGCGACCATCAGGCTCCACGGCGTGAAGGCCGCGTCCGTGTGGGTGTTCGTGACATTGATGAGCCAGGCGATGAAGAGGATGACAGCGCCTACGGCAGCCAGCATGTGAAGTCTCCCTTGGATCCGAAGGGGCGCCGGGAGCGCCCGTCATCGCTCGGTTGCCCGCCAACGGCCTTTCGACGCACACGGGTTCGAGTCGACACCGAACCGGGACCGTCCGGCCCGCCGACCACGGCACTTACCCGTATTTCGGAAAGTATTCTCACTCGTTCCGGCAATAGGCAGCACTCTGCGTGACGGAAAGAATGAGCCCGTATCACCCACTTACGGGAAGGACAGCACATGTCGGTTGATGCGGGCCAGGACACCGCACAAGGCGCACCCCAGAACGGCGAGCAGCGGACGAGTCTCGACACCGCCGCCGCCCGCAATCTGGCGACCACCACCAAGTCCGCCCCGCAGATGCAGGGCATTTCGTCCCGCTGGCTGCTGCGCGTACTGCCCTGGGTCCAGGTCAACGCGGGCACGTACCGGGTGAACCGCCGGCTGAGTTACGCGGTCGGTGACGGCCGGGTCACCTTCGTGAAGACGGGCTCGCAGGTCCGGGTGATCCCGCAGGAGCTCGGCGAGATCGCCGCGCTGCGCACCTTCCAGCACAACGCCTCGCTCACCGCACTGGCGGATCGTTTCGTCCAGCGGGAGTACGGACCGGGCGAGGTCCTGGCCGAGGCCGGAGCGCCCGCCGACACGGTGTTCCTCATCGCCCACGGCAAGGTGGAGAAGCTCGGCGAGGGTTCGTACGGCGAGCAGACCCGGCTCGGTGTCCTCGCCGACGGCGACCACTTCGGCGAGCAGGCGCTGCTGACCGGCGACGCCACCTGGGAGTACACCGCCAAGGCCGGCGCCGCCACCACCGTGCTCGCCCTGTCCCGGCAGGAACTTGAGCCGCTGCTGGCCCAGTCCGCGGAGCTGCGCGGCCACCTGGACGCACTCCGCTCGATCCCCCGGCAGCGCGCCAACAGGCGCGGTGAGGCCGACATCGAGCTGGCCTCCGGCCACAAGGGCGAGGCCGCGCTGCCCGCCACGTATGTCGACTACGAGGTCAAGCCCCGTGAATACGAACTGAGCGTCGCCCAGACGGTGCTGCGCGTCCACAGCCGGGTGGCCGACCTCTACAACGAGCCGATGAATCAGACCGAGCAGCAACTCAAGCTCACCGTCGAGGCGTTGCGCGAACGCCAGGAGAACGAGCTGATCAACAACCCGGAGTTCGGGCTGCTCGGCAACGCCGACTACGAACAGCGCCTCCAGCCGCACGCAGGGCCCCCGCTGCCCGACGACCTGGACGAACTGCTCAGCCGGCGCCGCGGCACCCGCTACCTGCTCGCCCACCCGCGGGCCATCGCCGCCTTCGGCCGTGAGTGCACCCGCCGCGGGCTCTACCCGGACCCGGTCGAGGTGCTGGGCACCAGCGTGCCCGCCTGGCGCGGTGTGCCCATCCTCAGCTGCAACAAGATCCCGGTCACGGCCGCCCGCACCAGCTCGATCATCGCCCTCCGCACCGGCGAGGAGAACCAGGGCGTCATCGGCCTCAACCAGACCGGTCTGCCGGACGAGTACGAACCGGGGCTCAACGTCCGCTTCATGGGCATCGACGAGAAGGCCGTCATCAGCTACCTGGTGAGCACCTACTTCTCGGCGGCGGTCCTGGTCCCGGACGCGCTGGGCGTGCTGGAGAACGTGAACGTGGCCAACTGGCACTGAACCACCGGCCGGCACCGACCGACGTGACCGGCTGACGTGACCGGCTGAGTGACGGAGAACGAGAGCGGCTCCCCTGCCAGGCCGGGCAGGGGAGCCGCTCTTCTGGCTGGACCGCGACCGGTCAGGTGCCGAGCACGATGTCCCGCAGGACGTCCGCCGACACCGCGAGTCCGCTGCCGAAGGGCGCGTCCAGGTCCCAGATCAGGAAGAGCAGGAAGGCGATGAGCGCGCTGAAGAGCCCGGCGAGCAGCAACTCCCGTGGGGAGCGCCGGATCTGCAGCGTGAAGATCAGGCCGACCGTCACCAGCGCACCGGTGATCAGGCCGAACCACACCATGCCGGGCATCGTCGCCCCGGCGTTCTGCCCGCGCGACGCCCGCGCCTGATCGGCCGCGGCGACCTCGTCCACCACCGGCTGGTACGCCTGCGCGGCCAGATCGCTCCTGGGGTCGAACTGTGTCACGTCGGTCCGCACCTGGTTGAGCAACGCGGTGCCCTGCGGGGAGAGTTCACCGTGCTTGCGCATGTACGGCCACTCGTGGTCGGCGACGAACACGACATACGCGTCCACGTCCGAGCGCACCTTGTCCCGTACGTCCGCCGGGTACACCTGCACCCGGGACTTCACCTCGTGCAGCGCCTGCGCCTCGGCCAGGACATCCGCCTGCGCCGAGCCGCGGCCCTCCCAGACCCCGGCGATGGCCAGGCCCAGGACGATCGCGTAGACCACGCCGATCATCATGACCATGTACTCGATGACGTCCGGTGTCTCCGACGGGTCGTCGTCCTCGGCGATCCTGCGTTGCATCAGGACCACCACGCTGAGCACCACGGCGCAGACCGCGACCATGGCGATGACCAGTGCCACCCACTGCGACATACCGATTCCCCCTTGCTGTGGGCTAGTTGTTCCTGCGATACGCGTTGGAGCCGGGCCGCAGCACCGCCACGGCGAGCAGCGCGGGCACCGTGGTGAGCAGCAGCGTCACGGTGAGCGGCCGCCGGTGCGGGGCGGGCGGTGCGGCCGGCGACGGTTGCCTGACCGGCCAGTGCACGGCCGCCGGTGCGGCGGGCGGCGCGGGGTGCGGCGAGACGGTGGGTGCGGGTGCCGGTGCGGGTTCGGGCGGCGGTGCGGGCCGCGGTGGAGGCGGCGGTGGAGGCGGCGGTGGAGGCGGCGGCGGTACGGCCACGGCCGGCGGCGTGGGCTGCGGTGTCGGGGTGGGCGTGGGTTCCGGGGGTGTCGGGGTGGGCGTGGGTGACGGGCTGGGGCTCGGGGGTGCGGTCGTGGGCGGGGGTGTGGTCGGTGGCGGGGTGGTCGGCGGCGGTGGCGGCGGCGGGGGCTTCCCGCACCACCACGGCAGCGGCCTGCCGTGGTGCTCGCCGTGCCCGTGCCACTCCAAGCCCCAGCCCCAACTCCAGATCCACCGCCAGGGCACGCACCACGCGGGTACGGGCCGGTACGGGGGCCGCACCGGGAAGGTGTGAGGGTGAGCGGGCCCGGCGTGGTGCGCGGAGGTGCCCCCGTGGCCGGGCACGGCGGGAGCCGACCCACCACCCAGGTGGTGGGCCGGGCCGGACGGTCGGTTGCTGGCGGGCGGCTTCTCCGTGCCCGCCGCCGAGGGCTCAGCTGCGGGAGCCGGCTCGGGCTCAGGTGCCGCGGCAGGCTCGGGCGAGGAGGTCGGCGGCGACGCGGACGCGGCAGTCGGCTCCGGCGTCAGCGCCGGCTCCGCCACGGGTTCCGGCACCGCGGCAGGCGAAGACGGCTCCGGCGCAGCGGCGGACACGGGCGGCCGGTGTGCCCCGGAGCCCGGGGAGCCCGGGGAGCTCTCCTCCCGGCCGGCGGTCCCCCCGGCCCGCACGCCCGGCGAACCGCAGGTGCGCGCGGCGGGCGGAGCGGTCGCGTGATGTGACGGCGAGGCGCAAGGACCCCGGGGAGCGGCCATCGCCGATGTGCTCAGCCCCCAGGAGCCCGTCGCCATGACGGTGACGGCGAAAGCCGCCCATAAGCGGGTGTGTTTCCCCCACTGAATGCTCATTCGGCCATGGTCAGCAGCCACCGGAAGACGCGCCCGGGCCCCTCGCACCCTTCGCCCGAATGGGTGACTTTTGCCCAAAACCGCCGCTCATACGTACGACCAGTTCCTCCGGCGACCGCTCCTCTACTCCGGCCCCGAGGACCCCTCCGCCCGGCAGCACCTGACGCTGCGCCGCAGCACCGACCGGGGCCTGCACTGGCGCCCCACCGCCCACCTCACCGCCCCGGACACCCCCGCCGCCTACTCCGACCTGACCAAGATCTCCCGCACCCGCCTCGGCATCCTCTTCGCAACCGGCACCACAACCCCCTACGACCACATCACCTGGCACACCCTCCCCCTCACCTTCCCCTGACCAGGCGCGGCGCCAAGCGGCGCGGTCGGGCCCTGCCCGCAGGCCGGCGGGTGTCCCATCCATGCTGCTGGGCCCGCCCCGCCTGCTTGAGCGGGCCGGGCCTCAGCGCAAGGCGTCGATGGCCCGCACGATCAACGCCCGCGCGTCGGCTCCGTACACCGCCATACCGCGCAGCTGCTCGAACGCGGTGGCGTACAAGGCGATCTCGGTGGGCTGCGTCACCTTCACCCGGGCTGACAACAGCTCGACGGACACCAGCGCGTCGTCGTAGATGTGGAAGACCTCTTGCGGCCACACTGCGCGGTCCCGGGTCGAGCTGGGGATGATGCCGAGCGAGACTGCGGGCAGGGCGCCGGCCGTGAGGAGGTGGCCGAGTTGGGCTCCCATCGCGTTGTCGTCGCCGAGCTGGTAGTGCAGGACTGCTTCCTCGATGACGAGGACGAACCGCCTGCGGGGCTCGTGGATGATCTGGGAGCGGCGCAGCCGGGCGACGGCGGCCTCGGCGCTGTCGTCGGGGATATCGAGCATGCGGGCGTTCGCGCCGAGCAACGCCCTGGCGTAGCCCTCAGTCTGCAGCAGGCCGGGAACGAGGGTCGGCGAGTAGATCCGAAAGTGCGTGGTTGCCCGATAGAGATCGGTGTAGGACTCCTGAAGTTGCCGTAGGCCGGCCCGGACCCGGCGACGCCAGTCCGTGTACAGCGACTCCGCGTTGCGGGACTCGGCGATGATGTCCGGCGCCTGGTCACCCGCGCCGCATGCGTCGCACCACAGGCGGATGTCGCGAGGCGCCGGCGGTGTGCGGGCGTTCTCGATACGGGACACTTTCGGGTGGGTCCAGCCGCAGCGACCGGCCAGCTCGGTGCCGGTGATCCCCGCGTCCGCGCGCAGGTCGCGGAGACGCCGAGCTACTGCCTCGCGAGCGATCTGGGCTGCGGACGACGGGGATACGGGCATCTTCTGGTGGCATCTCTCTACTCGATCTTGTACTCGTTGTGCGGGATCGCCCGGTTCCAGACCGCGTCGAACGCGTCGGCACAGAGCTTGGCCACGGCCGGCTCCTCACTGATCTCGCCGCCGCCCGAGGCGCCGTCTCCGCTGAAGTGGTTCCAGCGGACGAGGCGGTCATCGATCAGCCAGAAGTCATTGCCGGGCAGTGCGATGTTGCTCGCCTGCCGCCGCGGCAGCCACCGGACCTGTTCGCCAGCGCCGAGGTTGACGACGGTCCCCGCGTGTTCGTACCGGATGTACGCGGTGACCGGCTCGGACACGATCCGGGCGCGGCGTACCGCTACGCCCCGGGCGACCGTGCGCTGCACGAGGTCCACCCAGGGGGCCCAGTAGGGCGATCCGGGGTCGACGTCGCGCTCACCAGTGGCCCGCCAGTGGGCGAAGTCGGCCGCCTCGCTGTCCACGCCGTAGACGTCGCGCATCTCCAGGTGCACGGCCGAGGAGCGGGCGCCGTCGAGGAGTTCAGCGAACGTCGGCGCGTTCGAGGGCATCGCACGCCTCCCTGATCATCGGCAGCATCCTGGCGGGAATGCGGATCACGGTCTCGCCCTCGGGGATGCCCACAGCGTGGTCCGGGACCTCTGTCCGCTCGCATTCCGCGAGGGTGTCCTCGTCAGGCTCCCAGCCCTGGAAGACGAACTCGCGCTTCTCCTGGTCGACCCACACGGTGGGGCTTTCGCCGGTCCCCGTGTTGGGGTCGATGCCGATGAACCGTAATGCCATGACAGCCTCCGACGCTTGGCGTGTTCGCGGTTGTACGCAACGGTCACGCGTCGGCGGAGGCGGGTCAAGACCGCGTGCGGCCCATCATCACCCGTTCCAGTAGTTCCGTGAACATCAGTGAACATTAGTCGCAGGGCCGCACGGGCCGTCCCTACCGTCGGGGGCAGTGCTCCCGGCCCGGGCGCCGACGGGCTCCGGGGCGGGGCAGCGAGATGCCCCCGCGGCTCGCAGGCCCGGGAGCGTGGACGGCGCCAGGAGAGGGCGACGACATGCAGGAGAGTGAACGCGCTCGGCCACCGGTCCTCAGCCTCGCCGATGCCCGCCCGCCGGGGCCGCCGGTGCCGCCCTACACGGTGCGTGCCTTCCTCGACGACGAGCTGCCGGCGTTCCGGCGGGTCCGTGAGCTGGAGGCGATGGCCGGCCGGTTCACCGGCCTGCCGCTGGACGGCACCGTCGAAGGCATCCGGACCGTGATCGGTGACCGGATCAGCATGGAGGACTACCGGCGCCTCCACATCCTCATCTCGCACCTGTACCACGCCTGCGGTGCCGATATCCCACTGACCACAGAGCTCCGCACCGAGGTGAACCTGGCACTCGCCCGGCGCGGCAACACACCCACCCGCGAGACCGAGACGAGGTGACCACATGTCCTGCGAGAACCCCAACTGCCGCACAATGGGCTGCTCCACCGAACCCAGACCGCCCGGCCCCACAACCCGCTGAGCCCGAAGCGGCGGGCCGACCTGGAGCGGTCCATGCCCCAGGTCGACCCACCGCCGAGGCATCGTCCCCAGGACAGCACCGAGAGAACCGGTGACCGCCGCCCCGCTGTCCGCTCGGCTCGGCTCGGCTCGGCTCGGCTGCGGATCTTGCCCGCGAGTCGCCCGGCCCGGAAATCCAGGCCATGGCGCGAGGCGCGGCCGGCAGGCTGTCCGGCCAGTACAACCGCCCGAGCCGAAATCCTTGCGGGCGGAGTCTGGCCCACGTGGGGAGGCAGGCCGGCCCTCTCCGCGAGGCGCACTCTACGCACGAGTAGGGCGGAATTTCATCCCTCGAAGGGGCGACCAGGATCATGATCACATGGGGATGTGGGATCCATACGGGTTCGGGGCGCGAAAAGGGCCCCTCTCGCCGGCGAGCAAAGGGGCTCTGACCTGGGGGTGGGCGTGGACGGTTTCGAACCGCCGACATCCGCCTTGTAAGGGCGGCGCTCTTTCTCCCTGGGCCTGCGATGCAACCCTAGGAGAAGATCATCTGGGAGATTTTCGGGAGATCAACTTTCCTCCCAGATCCTCGACCAGCCCAGCGCCTTCATCCCGCGCTCGTAGATCCTCTGGAGCCCTTCCAGTCTAATGCGGCGCATGTCCGGCGTGGGGTGCTGGTAGATAGCTTTGATCCCGGGCCGCTTGTGTCCGGCCTGTTCGAACGCCAACGCCGGCTTCACGCCGATCTCATCCTGGTAGGTGTCGTGCGTGTGCCGCAGAGCCCGCATCGTCAGCCCCGGCATGATCGGCTCCCAACCAGCCCTCGGCGCGTGGCCCTTCGTCGCCTCCAGCGCCTCCCGCCCGTCGGCACCCGGCCGCACAATCTGGCGCCCGAAGTTCCCGCGGCGCCAATGTCCGCCGGTGCGCGTGCAGAACAGGAACTCGTGCCCCCAGCCGTCCGCGTGTGCGGCCAGCAGTTCGGCGAGGAATGGCGGAAGGTCGATGCTCCGCTTGGACTCCGCGGTCTTCACGGGCTCGATGCCGAGGAACAGGGGCAGGCGCTCACCGTCCGGACCGCGGGGCGTGTACTCCGCGACCTCCTCGACAACGGCGAGTGTGGGACAGGCGAAGCCGCGCTCGTGCCGCTCCCCCAGGCTCGACGGCCGCAGCGCCAGGGACTCGCCCCAGCGGACGCCGGCGAACGCCGTGACGATGATGTGCAGTCCGTCGAGCGGGCCGACGCGGCGGGCAAGTTGAAGCGCGACTTCCGGTGGCGCCCACATCTCCGCCGTGTCCTTCGCGCCCACTGCCTCCTTCACGGCGGCCGGCCGCGACCGACGCCGGTTGGCGAGCGGGTTGACGAGCAGCCGCTGGGCGTCCACCGCGCCGGTGAGGATCTGGGACATGATCGTCAAGCACTTCGTGGCCGTCGAGTCGTCGCAGTCCAGGCCGTTGGCCCACCTCTCGGCGTCGTACCAGGTGATGCCTTGGAGCGGCACGTACTCCCAGTGGGGCAGGATGTGCGTCTCCAGCTTCTCCCACATCGTGCCCCGGGTCCGGCCGCGCGGTTCCCGGTCGGCCATGTACTTCCGGGCCCACTCTCCGAAGGGGCCGCGCGAGAGCGCCGGGTCGATCCAGCGGCCTTCGCGTATCGCCGCTTCCTGGGCGTCGCCCCAATCGATCGCGGTTCGCTTGGTCGGGAAGCCGGGCTCGGACCCGTAGGTCCCGTCCGGTCTGAGGTAGCGGGCCCGCCAGGTGACCTTGCCCTTGCTGCCTTTCGCGGTGCTGACGCGCTTCTCGGCATACGCCATGGTCACCCCTTGAGGTGTGTTGCTTGGTGGGTGCCGGGGTGGCGGCCGGCCGCCGGCGGGCCGCCGTACTCCCTATCATCGAGGACTCGTCCTCGTTTACTTCCTGGTGTCCCCGCCGGGCTTCCAGAACATGGCTCCGGTGGTGCCTGCTGCGAACGCTCTGTCGATGTAGAGCACGGTGTCGCCTTGCCGCGTTGGCCGCGCCCAGACCATGGCTCGCCCCGGCATGCCGGACACGCGTAGAACATGGACCATGCGGTCCCCCTGAACGCCGTGGCGCCCCCGCCGTCGGTCTGGTCATGCAACCACACTTATAAGCGGATTGTGTAGGCGTTCGCGCCAACTGACGACCAGAAAGGTGCACTCACCCGTTATCTGACGGGTCGTCTGTTGCTGGGTCGGCTGGAGTGAGCCCGAGGCGCCGGAGATGCCCTTCGCGCTGCTCCCATGCCTCCAGTTCGGCACGCAGTTGCGCGCGCGATGCGGTGGGTTTTCCTTTGACGATGACGACCATCTCCCCGTTCGGCCCAAGGGGGATGACGGTGCTGTCAAGCGTGGTGCCTGCGGCCAGCGCTTCAACAACTCGCAGCCCCAGTCCTTCTGTACCGATCACGGCAGGTGGATCGGCATCAGGTTGGACGACCGGCGCATTGAGGTGCCCTGGGGTGGCGGGTAGTGGGTCGCCGCCGGCAAGGATGCCCTCGATCGAGCCAGCCCCCCAGCCGAACTCCCGTGCGATGGCTCGAAGAGTGGGAGAGATCTTCTTCACGCGGGCGCGCTCGATGTTGGCGATTGTGGTTGCACCCACGCCAACGAGGTCGCCCAGTTCCGCCTGCGTAAGGCTTCTGGTCTCTCGCGCGTCCCGCACTGCGATGCCGAGCCGCGTCCAGTTTCCGCTCATGGAACCTCATGATGCCTCACTTTCATGCAACCACGTAGACCCCATCTCAGCCTTTGACCTGCACGTTAAGGCGCCCTGAGGGGCACAAGGGTTGCATAGCGCGATCCGGAGCGCATATCCCCTCAGTCACACCACTCACACCCTCAGAGATTGAGGCAAGAATGTGAGCAGAGTGCTTGCAGGCCGGGGGGCTACACCCTTACTCTCTGAGGGTGACATTGAACGGCGACGCAGTCAGAGCCCTCAGGGAGGCGCAGAAATTGAGCCTTCGGAAGCTTGCCTGCCTCACCGGCCGGCACCGCAGCCACCTCTCCCGGATCGAACGGGGACTGGCCGGAGCCAGCAGTGAGACAGAAGAGCGGATCGCCAGGGCGCTGGGCGTCCCGGAAGCCGCCATCACCCACAAGGAGACGACGTGACCGCCATGGCCACGGAACCCGCAACCCCCACGAACGAGCAGGTCCAGGTCGAGGCAGCCGAGTCCATCGACGAACTCCGGCGGTACACGCCCGAGGAAGTCGCGGCGAACAAGTGGCTCCCCTGGACGCCTCGGATGATCCGCGAGAAGTGCAAGCGGCACGAACTCCGGCACCACCGCGATGGTGGCCGGATCACGCTCACGGCCGATGACATCCGGGCCTACAACGAGGCCAGCGCGACGCATCCGCTCTCGAAGACAAGGCGCGTCCGCAAGGCCGCCTGACCCGCCCCTTGCGTGTGGCGGGGGCCGGCCGGTTGCCCCCGGCGCGACCCCCTCGGCTGCACGCCTCCCGTCCAACCAACCGAAAGAGAGAGGCGAGAGCCTTGAGCAACATCATCTCATCCGACGACCCGCGTGCCACCTATGTGGCTAGTCTGCGGGAGTTCGCGGACTTCCTGGAGTCCAACCCGGACGTGACCGTCCCCACGACGCAGCGGACGTTGCTGTTGTCACTGTCGCTGAACTCGGCGGTCGAGGAGTTCGCGGCCAAGCACGGTCTGACCGTGGTGTTCGACGCCGAAGGCAACGCATCGGCGGACATGACGTTCGGGCCGGTCATCTACCACGCCTACGGCTACGTGGACTTCGCGGAGCACTGCGACCGGAACGCGGAGCGAGCAGCCCGCGAGTGGGCCGAGCGTAAGGGCCTGGAGATCGTCGCCCCGCTGGTGTCGGACGACACGATCCGGCAGGCGGAGAACCAGCTGGCTCTGAACGTCGCCGACCGCGAGGCCGCCGAGGCTGCCCCACAGCCCCCGGCCCGGGTTCCGGTGGATCCGGCGTCGAAGGCCGCCCGCCTGGCCCGACTGATCGCGGAGAAGTACCCGTTCCACGCGATGACGGAGCTGATCGACGCCGAGACGCTGAACGTCTTCGTCACCCCGGCCGGCTTGGGCGACTGGGACTGGTGGCTCGGGCGGTTCCACATTCCGACGGGGCAGATGACCCACCGCGGTTCGTATTCCACGGCGAAGGGCAACCACGGCTCCGTCACGGTGCTGCTGACCGGGTACGGGGTTCCGGCGCTGTACGCGGCGCAGGTTGCGGCACAGACCGGCGGTGCGCTGTGACCGCCCGGGTGAGCCAGCAGGCGGGCCCGCTGATGGCGTTGATGCAGTTGGTGCAGGAGAACCCGGATCTTCCCGCGGTGCGGTGGAGTCTGGCAGCCGACGGCTTCCTGATGGGTGACCTGATGGTGGACGAGGACGCGCGGCCGATCATGGCGGCGTTCGTGGCCGTGTTCGGCGGGCAGCCGACGGAGTCCCGGTACTCGCACCTTGGGGTCGAGCGGTTCTCGCTGTGGCTGCCGACGACGTGGCGGGACGTGCGCCTGTCGGTGACGGTGATCTGCCCGGCCGATGCCCTGGCCCCGGCGGGCTTGCCGGCTGAGTGGTCGTCGAAGGCGGTGGCGGCATGAGTGCCATCGAGATCGCTGAGGCGCGGAGTCTCACCGTGGAGGACCCGCAGTCGTTCATGCTCGCGTTTCACGCGGGTCGGCGTGCCGCCGGGATGGATGTGGACACGGCCCAGTTCCTGCGGTCGCTGTGCACGGATGGTCACGCGTCGTCGGCTGCGGGGTTCGTGGAGGGTTTGGCCGCGGCGAACGCTGAGGCCGGAATACCGGTGTCGTCGGCGGCTCCGTTCTGGCGGCGGAACATCCTGCGGACCAAGGCGGTGGCCGCATGACCGCCCCGCTGAGTGAGCAGCAGCTCGCCGAGATCGCGGCGCGTGAGGCGGCTGCGTCTAAGGGCCCGTGGCTCGAAGGAGCGAGGCGCGGCAATGTCCCCACGCTCTACCGTCCGCTGACGTCTGGTGATGGTGTCAGCACCTACCCGAGCGTGCTCTTTGAGTTGACGTCGGTGTATGGCGGCCCAGGTGACATGGCCTTCATTGCGGCAGCCCGCGAAGACGTGCCCGCGCTGCTGGCCGAGGTGGAGCGTCTGGCCGCCCGTGTCACCGAGCTGGAGGCGGAGCATCCCTCGCGGTTCGCGGCAACGCCCGCCGAGGTGGACGTATACCTGCGGTCGATCCTCGCCGAGGACACGTACCTGCGGTACCAGCAGGCCATCGGTTCTGAGGCTGTACGTGAGGCCATGGACGACGCGACGGCCTACCGGAACTGCGACGACAACGCCTCGAAGAAGCAGGCGTGGCGGTCCGGTATCGACGACGCCCTCGGCTACGTCGACCCCGACGGAGATGTCGGTCCGTATCCGTCGAATCTCCTGTGCTCGCAGCACAACGGCTTCGGTCCGTGCCCCGGCTACCCGTGGTGCACCCCGTCGCAGGACGACACCGAGCCGGGTGATCCCTCATGACCGCCCTGTCCCCGCGACCGGTCGCGGCCTCGCTGGCGGGTGCCGCCGAGCCTGATGCCCGCCTCAAGGTCGGCCGCCTGTTGGAGCAGTGGCATCAGGTGATGGATCTGGATGCGGACTCGGTGTGGCCCGTGCCCGACGTGCTCAGGGCGGGTGAGCCGGGTGAGTGATGACAACTGGTTCCCGGGCAAGGACCAGCCCCCGCCCACCCCGCCGACACCGCAGCCGGGGAGGTGACCGCGTGATCGCCGTGATTCTGCTGATCGGCGGGTGGGCGCTCCTCGCCCAACTGACCGGGCCACTGGTCGCCACCATCTGCGCTGCTCCCGTCGCGAACTTCTTCATCGCCGTCGCCCTGGGTCGCCGCATGAAACACACCCGCCGCACCACCACCACCAAGACCCCCGGGGGACCCCATGCCTGAGACCGAGCTTGCCCGCTTCACCCCTGCCGCCCGGATCAAGGAGGGCGGGTTCATCCGCCGCCCCAACGGGTCATGGCAGGAGATCACCAGCCTCGTGCAGGTGCTGAGCCCGGCGAAGTTCGCCATGGTCACGCTCGCCGACGGCCACAAGGTCAACATCCCGCACACCCACGAGGTCATCTACCGCACGGCCAAGCAGCAGGCCGCCGCCACCCCGAAGGCGGGTGCCTGATGACCACCACTCCCCGCTCCCACGCCGTGACTGTCACCCCGCGCCCCGATGGGTGCGACCTGGATGTGACCGGGTTCGTCCGGCACCTGCTCGCGGACGTCATCGGACTCCTGGCCGACCGGCCTGAGCTGATGGACGACCTCGACCGGGTTGTGACCGGCGGGGAAGCCCCCGACCTGTACCACCCGGAGCGTCACCTGCCCACCGAGCAGTTGGTTGAGGACCTTCTGGCAGCACTGCCCGCGTCGGCCCTCGCTATCCGTCTCCACCAGGCGGCAACCGAACGCCTCGCTCGCAACCTGACACCCGCGACGCCTACCCGGCCGGCACAGAGGAGCGCCGCCTGATGGCCACATACGAGCACCGCAAGGTCACGTCTGTCCGCCACGAGTGGATCGTCCCGGCCACCGAACCGTGGGGCGCCGCCCACGCGGAGATCGGCAAAGCCTGGTCGGCTGCGGACCGCGCCTACCGCGAAACCCACGGCCTCGACAAGGACACCCCACTCTCCGACGACGCCATCTGGTTCCACGTCACTGACGACGCGGTGGTCATCCGATTCACCACCGAAACCCCACAGGCAGGTGGTCAGTGATGAGCGCCGCCGTTGCCGCACCTAACCGTCACCGGTTCGCCCTGACCCGCCGCCAGTTGCGGGACCGGGTCACCCATCTCAAGACCCTCCTGGCTCGCACCCGCGACCAGGCCGCCCACGACGCCGCCCAGGCGGACCGCGACCTGCAGGCCGCCCACGAGGCCAACCATGTGCTGCGGGCCAGGCTGGCCGCCGCCGACGAGCTCATCCGCAACCAGCAGCAGCAACTCCACGCCCAGGGCGTCGACCTGAGCGTCACCCGCAAGCAGCTCCAGGCTGCGGAGGCCATGGGCCGGCGGGTCGGCGACGACCTTCGCGCCGCACAGGCCGCACTGGCCAACCACAACCGGGTCGATGTGCCGCCCATGGTCCGCGACACCAGCGACGCCCTCGACCAGCCGACCGTGCCCGTACCCGTCATGACCCTCCACGCCGCACTCGGGAGGACCGCATGACCGCCCCTGACGTGCTGTACCGGCACTCCGACGGCCGGTTCGACACCACCAACCGGGCGTGGGACGCACGCGACGTGAAGCCGCTGCGGCCCGACGCCAAGCCGCGCCCGCTGCACCACCGGGACGACTGCCCGTTCGGCAACGCGGCCGAACTGACCGAAGTCTGCCCGTGCACCACCAGGCAGCGGAACTACCGGGCACAACACCCGGGGGGTGGGCAGTAGTGAGCGCCAGCTTGAAGTGGGTCCGCCGCAACTACAACGTGCCCGCGTTCACCGGCCTGGAGGTCGCCTACCGGGGCGCCCCGGCGACGATCCTCGGCGGCCGGGCCCAGTACGTGCGGGTCCTCCCGCAGGGCGCGAAGAGGGCCGCGATCGTCCACCCCTACGACATCACCTACCCGGTGCTGCCGCTCCCGCCGCGGCCCCGTGGCTGGTGCGACCACTGCATGGAGGAACGGGCCATCCGCGCAGACGGCACGGTCGTCCGCCACCAACGCAACGGACACGAGCGCTTCCCTCCCGACGAGCGCAACTGCCCCGGCGCCGGCCGGAAACCGTGGGGCATCTGCGCCTGGACCATCGCCCCGCCCGCCACAACCGAAGAGGAGGCCGCAGCATGAGCGCCAACCCGAAGATGCCGGAGATCCGCGCGGTCCTCGACCAGGCCCGCGCCATGGAAGGCCAGGAAGACACCCAGGACTTCGCCATCGAAGCCCCCCGGGTCATCGCCCGGCTCGTGCAAATCCTCGACCTGTACGTCGGACACGAACCGACCCTCGCCGAAGAAGCCGAATACGTCCGGCAGCAGGTCCCGCTGGGGGGCCTTGTGCGGCAGATCCGTGCCACCGCCAACGAGGAACTGCTCCTCCCCACCACCTACGGCAAGCGCGCCGTCCAAGCATTCGCGCGGGACCTGGAGCGGTGGATCCCCGAGGACAACGAACCCGGGGTGGCAGGCGGCGGGGGCCAACTCGACAAGGGCGAGTGGGTGTTCTGCTCCTACCGCAACTGCCCGAACGGCGAGCGGGCCAACAAGGCCGCCGAACGCGGCTGGACGTGGGACAGCGAGCACGACGCCTGGCTGTGCAGCAACCACGCCCCCGGCGGTGCGAAGTGACCGCGACCCTCGACGCGCCCGTCACCGACCCGCTGTGGCGCGGTGTCGGCGTCTACACGGCGGAGGAACTGTCCCTCGCCGAGTACCACGCCGACATCGTCCCCGGCGGGAGCCTCAGCAGCAGCGGAGCACGTGCCCTCCTCGACCCCGGATGCCCCGCCCAGTTCAACCACGACCGGCAGAACCCCCAAGGTCCGAAGAAAGAGTTCGAGATCGGGACGGCGGCGCACTCGCTGCTGCTCGGCACCGGCTCCGAACTCGTCGTGGTCGACGCGGAGAAGTGGGCAACCAACGCTGTCAAAGCCGAGGTGCTCGCGATCCGCGCCGAGGACAAAATCCCGCTCAAGCCGTCCGACATGGACAAGGTCAAGGCCATGGTCGCGGCCGTCCGCGCGCACCACCAGGCTGGCCCGCTGTTCGCCCCCGGCGGCATCGCGGAGCAGTCCCTGTACTGGGCCGACGAGGCAACCGGCGTCACCTGCCGCTGCCGCCCGGACATGCTTCGCGAGTACCCCGACCTGACCCTGTGCGTCGACTACAAGACCGCGGTCAAGGCCGACCCGACTTCGGCGTCCAAGGCCATCGCGGAACGCAACTACCACCAGCAGGACGCCTTCTACGTCGACGGCGTCCAGGCCGTCACCGGTCGACAGGCGCGGTTCGTCCTGGTGTTCCAGTCGAAAACCGCCCCGTACCTGATCACCGTCCGGGAACTGTCCCAGGCGGACCGGGCCATCGGCCGGGCGAAGAACGCCAAGGCCCTGCGCATCTACGCCGAATGCGAACGCACCGGCGTGTGGCCCGACTGGACCGGGCCCGTCGACCAGATCCCATACATCTCCCTGCCGCCCTACGTGGCCCAGCGCGAAGCCGAGGAGTTTTTGAATGTCTGAACTCGCCGTACCCGAACAGCAGGCCGTCGCCGCCCGCAACGACAACACCCCGGTCATCCAGCAGGAGTTGCCCGCCGGCGCCACCAGTCTTGTCGAGTGGGCGCAGCAGGCCGAGGTCGCCTACCAGATGGCGCACAAGCTGGCTGCGACGTCGTTCGTCCCGGCGAGCCTGCGTGGCAAGCCCGGCGACATCGCCGCCGCGCTTCTCGCCGGGCAGGAACTCGGCCTCAAGCCGATGGCGACGCTGAAGAGCATCGACGTCATCAAGGGCACGCCCGCCCTCCGTGCTCACGCCATGCGCGGCGTCGTCCAGAACAAGGGCCACGAGATCGAACTCGTCGAGTCCGACGACCAGCACTGTGTGATGCGGGGCCGCCGGGCCGGAGCCGAGAAGTGGCAGACCGTCGTGTGGACGTACCAGCGCGCCGAACGGCTCGGCGTGACCAAGACGAACTCGGAGTACCAGAAGCAGCCGGGCACCATGCTCGTGGCCCGCGCCACTGGGGACCTGTGCCGTCTGATCGCATCCGACGCCCTGCACGGCATGCCCTACGCCGCCGAGGAACTGATCGGCACGACGGAGATCCGCGTCGAGCAGGTCCAGGCCCCGCCGCTGTCGGTGGCCGAACTGACCGCCGCGCCCGCACCGGCCGCGCAGCAGGCTCCGGTCGCCGAGCCAGAGTACGTGGACCCCGCCGCCGACGACGCAGAGCACGCCGCCGCGGTCGCCGAACTGCGCACGTTCGCCGCGGAGTACGACGCGCCGGACATCGATCAGGACGTGTTCCGCGAGCTCGGCGTGAGCGTCGAGGACGCCACCGCGCAGGCCCTCCGCGACCTCGTCGCGAAGTGGCGCACCGCCGCCGCCTGACCCAACCCACCCGCGCCGGGGCCCTGCCCGCCGATAACAGGCGGGGTCCCGGCTCACCCCAAAGGAGACCACAACCCATGACCACCGACCACCGCGCCGAGGCGGAGAAGCACCTCGCCAACGCCGCCCGCCACAACAACGAACACCCCTCGGACATGCGGATCGCCGAGGTGTCCGCCTGGATCGGAACGGGTTACGCCACTCTCGCCCGCGACGAAGAGCAGGCCACCAACCGGGCCGACATGCGGGACGCCCTGACCCTGCTGCGGCGCCGCGAGGCCGCGATGCGCGACCGCGTGGCCCGGCACATCGCCAACGGACTCACCAGCACCAACCGCGACCGCTGGAGCGCCGCCCGCAGCCTCGCGCAGGATCTCGACGCCGATGGCGAGAACGACTCGAAGGCGGCCTGGGCCGGCTCACACCTGCCCGACGAGCCCGACCCGTGGGCGGCAGACCCGGCGGTCCAGAAGATCCAGAACTTCTACCGGATCGCCTCCGCTCACCTCGCTTACATGCTCCTCGACCCGGACGATCTCGGCTCCAAGGAGTGGGCGCGCCGCCTCACCTTTGCGCTGCAGAACGAGGGCATCGACCTCACCGACGCAATTCGGTCGCGCATCAGCGACACGACGTTGGGCCGCAACCCGTCCGAGCCCCCGTTCTAACTCACCCCCGCACTACGGCCGCCGCTGCCCGTCCGAAGCAGGCAGCGGCGGCCACCAAGGAGCATCCCATGAACAGCAACGCCACCCCGAAGGCACCGGCCGAGTTCGTCACCACCATGCTGCGGTCCAGCATCGAAGCCGACCTTCTCGTTGCCGAATACATCAACGACGCCCCGCTCCGGCAGGCCGAACAGCAGGCAGCCGTCAACGGCCTCATCGCCGGCGTCGCCCTGGAGAACCTGCACCGGTTCGCACCCGACGCCGCGAAAGCCGTATCCCAAACCCTCGACAGCATCCTCACCGCGGGAGACGTCGGCGGCCCCGCCTACCGGGCAGCGAAGAAGCTCGGCAACGACCCTGACCAGTGGATCGCCGCGTTCAACGAACGGGCGAACCTCCGCAAGGAGAAGGCCCGGCAGGCGGACGACCAGAGCGCCCTGTTCGAGCGGACAGTCGCCCGGCACATCACGGACGGGCTGACCTCCGGTGACCAGAAGGCCGCGGACCTGGCCCGGTCCCTCATCACCGAACTCGAAGCCGCCGGAATCCACCTGGACATCAAGGCGGGTGCGTGATGGAGACCAAGCACGCCTTGCGCCGGGAGAACGAGCGGCTCACGGACCTGGCCGCTAGCCGGGCCACACGCCTCACTGATGTCACCCGCTACGTCGAGACCCTCACCGCGCAGAAGCGGCGCCTGCAGGCCCGCCATGACGCCCTGATCGACCTGATTGCCGCGCACGTCACCAACGGCACCCACCGAGACCAGCTACGCGCCGCCGTCACCGACGCCGGGTTCCGGGCCGAACTGGAGTACGCGCTCCTCGGCATCCCCACCAACACGAGGCCCACCAAGGAGGCCAGCGCATGACCACCCCCTACCGCGTGCTCGTCACCGGCTCCCGGGATTGGGACGCACACGGCGTCGTCCGCCGCGCCCTCGACGAGGCGCTCGCCGCCGCCCCCTACGGCCGCCCGGTCGTCATCGTGCACGGCGACTGCCCCACCGGAGCCGACCTCGTCGCGAAGGTGTGGGCCACCACCTGGTGCGGCGACGAACGCGTCACCGAGGAGCCCCACCCCGCGGCCTGGCACCTGCACGGCCGCACCGCTGGGCCCAAGCGCAACGCCGCCATGGTCAGCCGGGGTGCCGACGTCTGCCTGGCCTTCATCAAGGGCGGATCGCGGGGCGCCACCCACACCGCCGACCTCGCCGAGAAGGCAGGCATCCCCACCCGGAGGTGGACCGCATGAGCACCCCGACCCCGCTGCCGGGCATGCCCGAACCCCCGACACCTGCCGCGGTGCAGCGCGCCGAGGACTACGAGGAATGGGTCACGGCCGTGTGGTCCGCGTTCGTGGCCGCTGCCGACTCCGGACAGCCGTTCACCACCAGCGAGATCCAGCAGCGCCACGACCTGCCCGACCCGCCGAACCCGCAGGCGCAATGGGGCTCGCTGCCCGGTCGCCTGAAAGCCGCAGGGCTCATCGAGGAGTGGGTTGGCTACGGGAGCGCGAAGAGCAGCCGCATCACCACCCATAAGTCCCGGGTCGCCACGTGGATCGGAATCCCGGCCCACCGCCGAGCGGAGGCCGCCGCGTGAACGCCAACCTGCCACCCGGATGGGAGTCCTTCACCTGGCCCATCGGGTGGCAACCGTCCGCCCCGGAGGCGCTGCGGCAGGTCCGCGCGGGCGGCCGGGCGCTCCCCGAGCAGTTCTGCCTCGCCATCAGGACGCCCGACATGACCGGCCCCGGCGGGGGCGTCGTCTTCACCTACGAGGTGCGCGACGGCGCAGTGACGCTCGCCCACATCGGCAGTGTTGGGCAGGAGATCACCGCCCATCTCGCGCAGATTCTGGCCGTCCGCACGCCAGACGAGTGGCAGTGGCATGCGGTGGCGCAGGTCGCCGCTTTCCGTCCGGTCTCCGCCGCCGAGGCCGTACCCGAGCAGGCCAACAAGCGCTACAAGCTGACCGCCGAACACCTGAAGAAGGTCGCCGAGGTCTACAGCGAAGCACTCGACTGCGGCGAGCCGCCCACGCGCGCTGTTCAGCGCCACTTCAAGACCGCGCATTCCACGGCGGCGAAGTGGATCGGCCACGCGCGCCGAACCGGGCTGCTGCCGAAGATCACGAAGGAGGCCGCCGCGTGACCACCGCCGTCCGCACCCCACCGCACCACGACACGACCACCTGCTACACCGAGTACCGCTGCCGCCTCCCCCAATGCGTCAAGCGGTACAACACCATCAACCAGGCCCGCCTCAAGGCCCGCCGCGAGGGCACCTACACCACCTTCGTAGACGCCGAGCCAGCGCGCCGGCACATCCTCCGGCTCCGCAGGGCAGGAATGAGCGCCAACGCCATCGGCGCCGCAGCGGGCCTGACGACCCAGTCGATCCTCGAATTCGTGCGACCCGCACCCGGCCAGAGCCGAGGACGCCGCCAGCGCACCACCCCCGCCACCGAAGCAAAGATCCTCGCAGTCACGGTTCAAGACCGCACCACGGGCCGTATCGACGCCACCGCCACCCGGCGCCGTATCCAAGCCCTCGTCGCCATCGGGTGGCCCGTCAACCACGTAGCCCGGCATGCGGGCCTGTTCGACGTGAACGCGTTCGTGTTCGCCGAGCGATCCCGGGTCTACATGTCAACGGCGAAAGCCGTCGCCGCCGCCTACGACAAGCTCCGCACCCGCAACCCGGAACGGCACGGAGTCACCCCGCAGCACGTCCAGGCCGCCAAGAACCGGGCCGCCAAACAGGGGTGGCCGCCCCCGACGTACTGGGACAACCCCGATCATCCGATCGGAGACCGGCACTTCGAGCCGAAGGACCCGGCCGAGATCATCGCGGACGAGGCCCGGTTCCTGATGACCGTCGGCGGCCTCGACGCAACGGCCGCCGCGAAGCGCCTGCGCCGCGCCCACAGCTACATCGCCAAAGCCCTCCTCGACTACCCCGAGCGGGAGGTGGCGGCATGAACGCGCCCCGAATCTACGCCGACACCCTCGAAGAGAAGTGGGCCGCCCGCACCACCCGCACCGAGGGCGGGCACCTGCTGTGGACGGGCTGCCTCTACCTGCGGTTCGACAACATCCTCCACAAGCCGGCCCGTGTCGCGTTCACGATCCGCACCGGCCGCGAACCCATCGGGTACGTGCGCCCCGACTGCGGCCTGCGCGGCTGTGTCGAACCCACCCACGTCGAAGACCAACCCGGCCGGGCCACCACACGGGCCGCACTGCGCGCCGTCAACGGCCTCCCACCCCGACCCCCGGTCTGCGTCCACGGTCACGACCAGGCCGGTCACGGCCGGTACACCACCGACGGGCGCGCCTACTGCAACACCTGCCTCATCAACTCCCGCACCCGACCCGAGGCGGCGGCATGATCCTTCCCCTGCCCATCCCCACCGACCTCGCCACCCGCTGGCACGCCCGCACCACTCCCACCCACGACGGGCACCTCGAATGGGTCGGCCACAGCGGAATCGTCTGGCAACAGAAAACCCTCAGCCAACCCGCCATCGGCTTCGCCCTCCACACCGGCCGCACCCCCATCGGATACGCCCGCCAGGACTGCGGCCACCCCAAGTGCATCCTCCCCGGACATCTCCTGGACGACCCCGGCCGCTACCAAAACCGCCTCATGCTCCGCACGCTCCGCGGCCTCCCACCCGTCGGGCCGCGCTGCCGCCGCGACCACGACCAGACCATCGAAGGGCGCCTCGACGGCGACGGCAACGCCTACTGCATCAGATGCGCCCACCCAGGCACCGAAACCCCAGTGATCCGGCTCCACGGTGAGCACCGCAAACGGGCCGCTCGCACCCTGCAAGTGCGGTATGAGGCGGGCGCGTCCATCAGGGAACTCATGGCGGAAACCGGCCGCACCTACGGGTACGTCCACGACCTCCTGGTCCTGGCCGGCGTCCAGTTCCGGCGCCCCGGCCACCACCCCGAATTCCACACCAGGCGCGGGGCCGGTGCGGGGTGAACAAGGACGTGCAGCAGCTCCTCGACCGCCTGCGTGCCCAGGGCTTCCACGTCCGGTTCGGCGGGTCCGGTCACTACCGGGTCCGCTCCCCGGCCGGCCGAACCATCAGCCTCGCCGCCACCCCACGCGGCGGCCGAAGAGCCCTCGCCAACATGCGCGCCCAACTGCGGCGCATAGGCGCCCACCTCTAACCCCGAAAGGACACCACGTGAAGGCCATCACCATCCGGCAGCCCTACGCGGACGCCATCGTCCAACCGTCACCCCTGCCGAAGCGCATCGAGAACCGTGGCTGGCCGCTGCCCCCGCGCTACATCGGCGTGCCCGTACTGCTGCACTCCGCGGCCACCACCTACCCCGCAGTCGGACGCCTCGCCATCCACGACATCACCGGCCACGACCCCGACGAACAGTGGCCCGGCGTCCGCGGCGCCATCCTCGCGCGCATCACCTTCACCGGCTGCCACTTCGACGGCGACGCCGAATGCGACGAACAGTGCGCCACCTGGGGCTTCGAGCAGGTCTTCCACTGGCGGATCGCCGACGTCACCGCCCTGCCCGCCCCGGTGCCCGCCAAGGGCGCGCTCAGCTTCTGGACCCCAGCCCCCGGAGTCCTCACCGCCGTACAGCAGCAGCTCGGAGTCCCGGCATGACCTTCATCGACCCGCCGCAGGAAGTCGGCCGCTGCCAGCACTGCCAGCAGATCCGCCCGATCTGGCACTACGACCTCCGCCACGACAACGGCGACGAGATCTGGGCCAAGCCCTACCCGCCGTACTGGATGACCACCGGCGCGTGGCTCTGCGCCAGCGACTGGGACGCAGCAGAAACCTGCCGAGTCCAAGGCCGCGCATTCCACGTCGAGCACGAGCTGGTCGTCTTCGCCGAACACGAACCCCGCACCCGCACCTGGGGCCCGGGCGGAGAAGTTCTCACCCCCACACAACGGGACCTCGCCACCTGCAAGGCGATCTACGCCGCCACCACCTGACCCGACGGGCCGCCCCCGCGGGAATCGGGGGCGGCCCCACCACCCATCACAGCACAAAGCCCCGCCACCGCGGGGCCAGGAGGGGGAGCACATGGACACGAGGCCCACAGACGGTTCGTGCGGGCACTGGAACGGGGCGAGGTACTGCCGGGCAGAGCAGACCCGGTACTTCACGCCCGGCCACCGGTGCGCCGCTCACAGCCCCGCCGCGCTCAAAGGCGTGCCAGAACCGCTCGAGAGGAACGGCTGGGGACCAGGCAGTAGGGGGGAAGGGGCATGAGGTCAGCCGGAGGAAGGATCGGCGCGGGCGATGTTCTCGGCGGCACGCTCGTCGCGGAGCCGGCGCTTGTGCGCGGCGATCTCGCGGTTGATGTAGACGCGCAGGTCGGCGGCACGCGACAGGCCCTTGGCCCTGCACACCACCTCGTAGGCAGCCCAGGTCTCCTCGTCCACACGGACCATGCGGCCGGGCGTTCCCTTCGTCGTCATGAGGTCAGGGTAGCTGACCGTGCACTAGCTGCACACCCCGTGCGACCTGGCCGTACTGCGAATGTATTGCGGGTGCCTACACACCCTGCGATAGTATGGAGCCGTACCGTTCGCAGCTCCACCGCGAAGAAAGAGCCTCCCTGAAGGTCTGGTTCCTTGCGCTCAAAAACCCACTGACCAGCACTTTCGAAAGAAGAACCGATGGCCGTCTCCCAGCGCCTCCGCTACGAGATCCTGCGGCGGGACAACCACGCCTGCCGGTACTGCGGTGCGACCGCACCCGGCGTGAAGCTCAACGTTGACCACGTCATCCCCGTGGCGCTCGGCGGCAGCGACGCGCCAACCAACCTCGTCACCGCCTGCGCCGCCTGCAACGGCGGCAAGACCAGCAGCATGCCCAACGCCACGCCGGTGGCCGACGTGGATCAGGAGACGTTCCGGCGGGCCGCTCACCTGAAGAACGAGGCGGAGCAGCGCAGGAACGTGACTTTCGTCCACCTGTACTGCACGTGGCGATGGTCCTGGGAGCGGGCGGGACGTCTGGTCACCGAACTGGACGAGGACTACTTCACTCTCGAAACCCACAAGCTCCTCGACTGCGGGGCATCCGCCACCGCCGATCTCACCGAGGCGGCGTTCCTGGCGGGCGCTGACAACGCGATCGACATCTCGTCGTACATCGGACGGATGGTGCGCTCGGCATCAACGCCCGATCCACTGGAAGACCATCGGTTCGTGGCCTGCGTGGATGCCATCAACGCATGGGAGCGGGCCTGGGATTCCGTGAGCGACGAAGGACCGCCGCCGGGCGACGCCGTATGCCAGTTCCTGAACGTGGTCGGGGAAACCTACGACGCCGGAACGGGGTCGGCAACGCTCTTGATCGCGGCTGAATCCGCCGGCCGCGCAATGAGCACCGACCTCCGCAAGCACGTCGCCGAACTGGCCTCGACGGGCGGTGCCAACTGATGGCCCGCGGACACGGCCGGATCCTCACGCCCATCTGGGAAGACGCCGACTTCCTCGCGCTTACACAGCACGAGCAGCGCCTCTACCTGTTCCTCATCAGCCAGCCCAACCTCAACCACGCCGGCCTGCTGCCGATGACCCTCCGCCGCTGGGCCCGTAAGTCCAGCGACCTGACTGCGGTCGAGCTGGAGAAGCACCTCCTGGCCCTGGCCACCGCCCGGTTCATCGTCATGGACGAGGACACCGAGGAGCTGCTCATCCGCTCGTTCGTCCGGAACGACGGCGTGTGGAAGCAGCCCAAGGTCATGGGCGCGATGGTCAGCGGCGCCATGGAGATCTCCTCGCCGCTGCTGCGCCGGGCGCTGCTCGACGAGATGAACCGGGTGCCGCTGGACGAACTCAGCGACGAACCCATGAAGGTCCGGGGCATCGAAGGCCCGTCCATCCGGCAGCAGGTTGCCGATCACATCGGCGCCCTCCGCAAGGCGTTCGGCAACCCCCATCCCGACCCCACCCGAGGGGGGTACGCACCCCCCTCCGATACCCCCTCCGCACCCCCCTCCGAAGGGACATGCGAGACCCATGCGGAAGAGGCTCCGACCCCCTCTACGCGTGCGGGCGCGGGCGCGCATGACGCGCGCGCTCCCCTTCCCCTGTCCCCTGCCACTGTCCCCAGCCACGGAACAGAGGGGGGCGGCGAGGCCGTCGAACAGGCGGAAGCCGCCGCCGGGCTGGCGCAGTCGGGGTCTTACGACCCCGCCCCTATCGATCTCGACGGCTTCGCTCTCACCGATCCCATGCGCCGTTGGGCCGTGAGCACTTTCGGCGGCGCTCTCAACATCGAGTACGAGACCGATCAGTTCGTCTCGCACTTCCGTGCCGACGGCGGCCGACGCCGCAACTGGCCCGAGGAGTGGAAGAAGTGGCTGCGCCGGTCCGCGAAGTTCGAGTCGGGCCGCCAGCAAAACAGCGGCGGCAACGTCGTCGCCATCCGCGCCTCCGGCCGCCCCCTCCCCGGCACCGACACCACGGTCGCCGGCTGGGACGCCCTCGCTGCCGAACTCCGTGCGAAGGAGAACCCCGCGTGAACCCCTCCGAAGCCGCCGAGTTGCTGAAGCACTGCTCGGCGTTCGACAACCGCAAGCCGTCCGCTGCTGCCGCTGTTGCCTGGGCGGCAGCCCTCAACGATGTGCCGTTCGATGACGACGCCAGCGCCGCGGTTGCGACCTACTACACGACCGCGCCGAAGGACCCGGACGGCAAGCTGTGGATCTTGCCGCACCACGTCCGGACCCTGCGCGCCAAGATCCGTTCGGCACGGGTGGAGAACTTCCAGTACGAGCCCGTCGAGGGCGAGACCGCCGCCGAGTTCATAGCCCGCTACCAGGGCCAGATCAGGGCCGTCGCATCTGGCCGCGTCACTCCGCCGGCCAGCCGGTTGGCGCTTGAGGGCGGCCCGTCGAAGCAGTTCGTGCAGGAGTTGGAGGCCCGTGGCTTCGAGGTGGGCCGGCCTGTGCCGGACTCCGACGAGCAGGCGGTCATCGACTCGGTGCGCCGTGCGGGTCCGCTGGGTGTGGAGTGCCCGGCGTGCGGTGCGGTCGTGGGGCGTCCGTGCAAGACCCCGGGGGGCACGGAGAAGCAGCCGCTGGGGAAGCCCCGCCTGAAGCCGCACAGCGCCCGGCTGCGGGCTGCGGTGGGCGAGTTGGAGCAGACCCCGGCTCAGCGTCTGGCGGAGGAAGAGCGGCGCCGTGAGGCGTCCCGGGTGGCGCTCGTGCGCTTAACCGCCGACGAGGAAATCGTCGACGCCGAGATCGTCGAAAGCGAGATGTCATGACCACACCCCCGGCCGCCTCGATGCCCGTGTCGATCCGCGCGGCTCTCAACGTCCCCCGCCATCCGGCCCGCACGGTTCCGTGCCCGCACTGCCACGTCGGCGCCGGCGAGGCGTGTACCACCCGGACCGGCCGCCGCCGGCTCCCAGACCCACCGCACCCCACCCGCGTCACCGCGTGGGCCCGGGCCACCGCCGTCTGCCCCGTCTGCCAGGTGGAGCCCGGCACCCCCTGCCACAACGGCGGCTGGCCCCTGGGCAACCCCGAAATCCACCCCGAACGCCAAACCGAAGCCGAAAGGACCACCGCATGAACGTCCGCCCAGCCGTCGCAGCCCTGGTCGCAACCGGCCACACCGACAGCGCGATAGCCGACCAGCTCGGCATCCACCGCACCACCGCCTACCGCACCCGTCGGCGCATCACCGACGGCCACCAAACCCCCCTTGACCGGCTCCTCGCCGAAGCACTCCCCACCGGCCGCATCGCCGACTACGGGCCCGTGCCCCGCCGGGCCTGGACCCCCGCCGAACAAGCCGCCCACCGCGCTGAACTCCTCGCCGCCCTCCGACCTGCCCGCCCGTCCGCCGCCTGAAAGGAACCGCCGCCATGCCCGAAGCGCCCCTTCCGTCCGTTGAGCCCGGCCAGGTCTGGGCCGACAACGACAAGCGCGGCTACGGCCGCAAGATCCAGGTCATCTCCATCGAGGACGGCTATGCCCTTACCAAGGCCGTCAGCCTGCGGGGCGGCAGCGTGAGCCCGACGACGAAGCCGCCGACCCGCATCCGCCTCGACCGCTTCAAGCCCACTTCCACCGGCTACCGGCTCGTGCGGCACGCTGACGGGAGCGCGGCCTGATGCCCGCCCGTGTGCAGCGGACCCGTCCCCACGTCAAGGGTCAGCAGGGCATGCCGACCGGCTCGAAGTACGTCGGGCGCGGCAGCAAGTGGGGCAACCCCACCCGGGTCGTCTACGACCGTCGGACGGGCGGCTGGCACGCCGTCCACGACAGCGGCTCGAACATCGGCACCTGGCCCACCGCAGCCGAGGCCCGCCGGTTCGCCGTCGAGAGCTACCGGGCGCACCTGAAGGCCAACCCGGACCTGGCCGACACCGCGTGCCGCGAGCTGGCCGGCCTCGACCTCGCGTGCTGGTGCGCCGTACCGGAGGCCGGCGAGACCGACCACTGCCACGCCGCGGTGCTGCTGCGGCTCGCGGCCGGAGGGGAGAACTGATGGCCCCGATCCCGTACTGGTCCAGCCCCGATGGGGACGTGACCCTGTACCTCGGTGACATGCGAGAGGTGCTGCCCGAGCTCGGACTGCAGGCCGATTTGGTCCTGGCCGATCCGCCGTACTCGGAAACGAGCCTCGCCTGGGATCGGTGGCCCGACGGGTGGCCCACGCTGGCCGCCACGGTCGCCAGCAGCATGTGGTGCTTCGGCAGCATGCGGATGTTCCTCGACCGGCGCCCGCAGTTCGCCCACTGGAAGCTGTCGCAGGACGTCGTCTGGGAGAAGCACAACGGCTCCGGGGCCGGCACCGACCGGTTCCGCCGCGTCCACGAGCACGCCCTGCACTGGTACCGCGGGCCCTGGGGCGAGGTCCACCACGACACACCCCGCGTTGCCGCCACCCCGGCGCAGATCGCACGCAACGGCACGGCGGTCCGCACGAGCCCGCCCGTCCACCAAGCCCAGTACGGTACCGGCCGCAGGTGGACAGAGACCGGCACCCGCCTCATGCGGTCCGTGATACCCGCCAAGTCGATGAAGGGCCGCGCGGTCCACCCCACCGAGAAGCCCGTCCAGCTCCTCGCCCCGCTGATCGACTACGCCTGCAAGCCGGGCGGCCTCGTCCTCGACCCGTTCGCCGGATCCGGCTCAACCCTTGAAGCCGCCCGGCAATCCGGGCGCCGCGCCATCGGCATCGAAGCCGACGAGCGGTACTGCGAAGTCATCGCGAAGCGCATGCAGGAACCCACAGCCCTCGACCTGTTCACCACAGGCGCCTGATGCCGTCCGCCGCCCAGGAGGCCCGCATGACCGCCACCGCACACGAAACCCTCGACCTCCCCCTGACCCCGCCCCCGGGCGGCCAGGTCCTGCACCAGTCCGCCCGGGCCACCGTCATCTGGGGCGACGCCCAGGACTCGGCGGTGATCGCGCAGGTGCCCGCCGGGTACGGACTACTCGCCACCGACCCGCCCTACGGCGCCAACTGGCGCTCCAACTACGCCAAGAACTTCGAGCGCCTCGCAGGTGATGACGGGGCCGTCGACTGGCCCGCGATCCTCGCCGAATGGGTCGGCCCCGAAGGAACGCGAACCCAGGGCATGGCCGACAAACGCCACGTGTACGTCTTCGGCTACCGCCCCGAACAGCTCGCCGGCCCGCTGCGCCTCAGTGCCACCGCCGGACTTATCTGGGACAAAGCCAACACCAGCATGGGCAACCTGTCCCTGCCCTGGGGGCCCGGACACGAAGTCATCACCTTCGGCGCCCACTACAAGCGCCGCTCCGGCCGCGCAGCCGGAGGCGGCCAGCTCACCGCCCGCCTTAGGCAGGGCTCCGTCCTGCGGGTCCTGCGACCCAACGCCGACGCCGTCACCCGCCACCCCACCGAGAAGCCGTGGCAACTCATGGCCCAGCTCATCGAATCCAGCACGGTCCGCGGTGACCTTGTCGTCGACCCGTGCGCCGGCTCCGGCAGCACCGGGGTGGCCGCGGTCCTCGAAGGCCGCCGCTGCTTCCTCGTGGAGATCGACCGCGCCTACGCCGAGTTGGCCGTCCGCCGGGTCGCCGCCGCCGAACGGATCGCCGCACAAATCGACGCCGCCTGACCCCGCCGCCCCGTTACCCGCCAGGAACCCCGACCCGAAGGATGACCATGACCGACCAGCACGAACCGACCACCTCCCCGCTCGCTGACCGTCTCCGCCAGGCCGCCGTCGTCGTGATCCTCGAACCCGAACTGTCCGCTTGGCTGGAGGAAGCAGCCGACGCCAGCGAGAACGGCATGCACGACGTCGCCGAGTACCCCGACGACGACCCGGACGAGGGTCCGCAGTGCGTGGAGGACTGCGGCGTCTGCGTTGGCGAACCCGTGGCCCTCGCCGTCGCCGACACGATCCTCGCCGGGGTGCCCCGATGACCGCCCCGTCCGCCTGGTACGAGGCCGAACTGCTGCGCGTGGTGTGCCCGGAGGACGGGGGTGACCCGTTCGGGTGGATCGACAGCAGCGAGTTGCCCCCCGTTCCCCCGTCCAAGGGCAGCACGCGCCGCCACAGCGCCCCGCAGGGCCTCAGTGGGGGAATTCCTCTACCGACCGATCCCAAGCCGTCTGAGGGGCACACGGAGACGCGCACCGCCTGCACGGTCTGCGGCTACATCCCCGGCTGGGTCAGCCCCCGCCGCGGCGCCCCCTGTGGGCACGGGACGGGCGGTGGCACCGAATGATCCTCGACTCGTTCGCGCGCCCGCCGCGGCTGGGCCGAAGGGCTCCGCATACTCGGCCTGTCAGAGGTCGGCCTGGAGTGGGACGACGCAGCCTGCCGCACCCGCGTCGCGGCCGGACACCGCATGACGGTCCGCTGCGACGTCTCCGCCTACCCGACCGCGCCCTTCATCGGCCGCGTCAAGGTGAAGGTCGACTCCCCGCCGTGCCAGGCGTGGTCACGCGCCGGCAAGGGCCTCGGCCTGGTCGACCAGCCGCTCGTGCACCAGGCGGTCGCCGACCTCGCCGTCGGCCTCGACACCCGCAGCGAACTCAAGGCGCAGTGCAAGGACCCGCGATCGATCCTGGCCGCCGAACCCAT